>NZ_CP024636.1:3013822-3313822 GCF_009728735.1 Pantoea phytobeneficialis | reverse complement strand
TCCGGTGGCTCCGGGATGATTTTTCACCCGCTTCAGCGTGGCGATATCGTGCCGTAGCCGCCAGTCAATGGCATCGCTCTGCGTCAGTCGCAGCAGCTCGCCACTGGTCTGTGCTTTCAACTCTTCAAACGCACTGGCCCAGGCGAAAGGCATCACCAGTTCAAGATGCAGTTTGCCATCCAGTAACGCCACATGGCGCAACGCTTTCAGGGTGGTCAGATTGTGTTGCAGTGTCGGGTGTTCAAAGCCACTCAGCACGCCCATCACCACGGCACGTAGGGCCTCGGGTGAATATTGTTCCCGGGATAGTGAAGTCATCCCCGCTCCTTACTCTTTATTCTGACGCTGAATTTCAGCGATGTGTTTTCAATAATATCAGATAGGCGCTAAATGTGACCGTGGTTGTCCCCAGAGAGTGCTTCGGTTAACATCTTAAGCCCGATTTTTCATTTACAGAAAGCTACGCAAACTATGACTCAAGTCGCTAAAAAAATTCTGGTAACGTGCGCGCTGCCATACGCGAACGGTTCAATCCATCTCGGCCACATGCTCGAGCATATCCAGGCAGACATTTGGGTGCGTTACCAGCGAATGCGTGGCAATCAGGTTTACTTCATCTGCGCTGATGATGCGCACGGCACACCGATCATGCTGAAAGCCCAGCAGCTCGGTATCGCGCCTGAGCAGATGATTGCTGAGATGAAGCAGGAACACGAGACAGATTTCGCCGGCTTCGACATCAGCTATGACAACTATCACTCGACGCACGGCGATGAGAACCGCCAGCTGTCGGAGCTGATTTATCGCCGTCTGAAAGAGAACGGCTTTATTAAAAATCGCACCATTTCTCAACTGTTCGACCCGGAAAAAGGCATGTTCCTGCCTGACCGTTTCGTCAAAGGTACCTGCCCGAAATGTAAATCGCCGGATCAGTATGGTGACAACTGTGAAGTCTGTGGCGCGACCTACAGCCCGACGGAATTGATCGAGCCAAAATCCGTCGTCTCTGGTGCGACACCGGTGATGCGTGATTCCGAACACTTCTTCTTCGACCTGCCGTCTTTCAGTGAAATGCTTCAGGCATGGACCCGTTCTGGCGCGTTGCAGGAGCAAGTGGCGAACAAGATGCAGGAGTGGTTCGAGTCTGGCCTGCAACAGTGGGACATCTCGCGTGATGCCCCGTATTTCGGCTTCGAAATCCCTGATGCTCCGGGCAAATATTTCTACGTATGGCTTGATGCGCCTATCGGCTATATGGGTTCCTTTAAGAACCTGTGCGACAAACGCGGCAATATCGATTTTGACGAATTCTGGAAACAAGATTCCACTACCGAGCTGTATCACTTTATTGGCAAAGATATCGTTTATTTCCACAGCCTGTTCTGGCCAGCGATGCTGGAAGGCAGCCAATACCGTAAGCCGACTAACCTGTTTGTACACGGCTATGTGACGGTAAACGGCGCGAAGATGTCGAAATCACGCGGCACCTTCATCAAGGCCAGCACCTGGTTGCAGCACCTGGATGCCGACAGCCTGCGTTACTACTACGCGGCGAAGCTCTCTTCACGCATTGATGATATCGATCTGAATCTGGAAGACTTCGTCCAGCGCGTCAACGCAGACATCGTCAACAAAGTGGTGAACCTGGCGTCACGTAACGCGGGCTTCCTGACCAAACGCTTTGGCGGCAAACTGTCGGCTGAGCTGGCGGACCCTGCGTTGTATCAGACCTTTATCGATGCTTCTGAGAAGATCGGCGAAGCCTGGGCCAGCCGTGAATATAACCGCGCAATCCGTGAAATCATGGCGCTGGCGGATCTCGCCAACCGTTATGTGGATGAGCAGGCACCGTGGGTGGTAGCGAAACAGGAAGGCCGTGACGCTGACCTGCAAGCCATCTGTTCAATGGGTATCAACCTGTTCCGCGTACTGATGACCTGGCTGAAGCCGGTACTGCCGTCGCTCAGCGCGCGTGCAGAAGCCTTCCTGCAAAGCGAATTGAGCTGGGATGCCATTCAGCAACCGCTGTTGGATCACAACGTGGCACCGTTCAAAGCGCTGTATGGCCGCATTGAGATGGCTAAAGTCGACGCCCTGGTTGAAGCATCAAAAGAAGATGCTGCCGCGGCCAACAAACCGGCTGTTACCGGACCTTTGGCTGACGCGCCGATTGGCGATGCCATCACCATTGATGATTTCGCTAAAGTCGATATGCGCGTGGCGCTGATCGAGAAGGCTGAGCTGGTGGAGGGTTCGGATAAATTGCTGCGTCTGGAGCTGGATCTTGGCGGCGAAAAACGTCAGATCTTCTCGGGTATCCGTGCTGCCTATCCGGATCCGTCCGTGTTGGTCGGCAAGATGACCATCATCGTTGCCAACCTGGCACCGCGTAAGATGCGTTTTGGTATCTCGGAAGGCATGGTGCTGTCAGCCGGACCGGGTGGAAAAGACCTGTTTGTATTGTCGGTGGATAGCGGCGCGCAACCGGGGATGCCGGTAAAATAATACGCTGCTGTTACCCTCACCCCGGCCCTCTCCCGCAAGCGGGAGAGGGAGATGTTTGTGCGGCCCTCTCCCGCTTGCGGCAGAGGGAGATGTTTGTGCGGCCCTCTCCCGCTTGCGGCAGAGGGAGATGTTTGTGCGGCCCTCTCCCGCTTGCGGCAGAGGGAGATGTTTGTGCGGCCCTCTCCCGCTTGCGGGAGAGGGAGATGTTTGTGCGGCCCTCTCCCGCAAGCGGGAGAGGGTTAGGGTGAGGGTGACCAATTAAGTTGCCGATAAATCTCCTCCACCACCGCATCTAATTCGCAAAACACCTGATTATTCCAGAAGCGAATCACCCGCCATCCGCAACGATGCAAATAGGCTGTCCTGACTTCATCGTAGTGCAACGTCGATTGTTCAGCGTGCTGACCACCATCAAGCTCGATAACCAGTAAACGCTCGATACAGGCAAAGTCGACAATGTAACGTCCGATTGCGTATTGCCGACGGAATTTTACCCCGCATAAATTCCGGTCACGCAAAAAACGCCATAACCGAAGTTCCGCCTCAGTCATATTCTTGCGAAGCTCACGTCGCAGCAGAATCGCTCTTTTCATTCTCACCTCCTTATGAACGCCGCCAGACTATGCTTTTTTACCGGGCCTGTCTGGAAATGCCGCCAAACCCGGAATCTGTCTCGCAATGTGATCTCTGGCACGCTATGCGCTTAATGCGTATGATGAAGTCCTGAGAAAACAGGAGCCTGTCATGCCCACCGTGCTGTCTGTCTGCTGGCGCTATTTACGTGCCTTTGTCATTATTTACGCTGCTCTTTATGCCGGAATCGGCATTGCCGCCCTTCTCCCGATCACCATTCCCGGTAGCATCATCGGTATGTTGCTGTTGTTTGCCTTGCTGGCACTGCAAATTCTGCCGGTTGATTGGGTCAAGCCTGGCTGCCACTTGATGATCCGCTACATGGCGTTGCTGTTTGTGCCGATCAGTGTTGGCGTGATGGGCTATACCGACATCCTTACCGCCCAATTCGGTCCGATTGTGGTTTCCTGCCTGGTCAGTACTTTCCTGGTGTTGGTGGTGGTGAGCCTGAGCGCTGAACGGATGCAACGGCCAAAAGTGAGGAAGGAATCGAACGATGAGTGACATCTGGTGGTCATTACCCCTCACCCTCGCCGCTTATTTCCTGGCACGCAAGCTGGCCGCGAAAATCAATATCTCCATCATTAATCCGCTGCTGGTGGCGATGGCGATTGTGATTCCAATTTTGTTGCTCACCCATATGCCTTATGCGCGTTACTTCGCGGGCAGTGCGCTGCTGAATCAATTATTACAACCTGCCGTGGTTGCACTGGCCCTGCCGTTGTATGAGCAGATGCATCAAATCCGCGCGCGCTGGAAAACCATTATCAGCGTCTGTTTTATTGGCAGCCTGACCGCCATGATTTCCGGCACCGCCATTGCGTTATGGCTGGGAGCGACCCCGGAGATCGCCGCCACCATTATGCCGAAATCCGTCACCACGCCGATCGCGATGGCCGTGTCCGGCTCGCTGCATGGTATTCCCGCCATCAGCGCCATCTGCGTGCTGATTGCTGGGGTGCTGGGTGCCGTGTTCGGTCATATGCTGCTGAATCTGTTACAGGTAAAAAGCAAAGCATCGCGGGGACTAGCCATTGGCAATGCTTCGCATGCGTTGGGTACTGCGCGAGCGGCGGAAATTGATTATCAGGAAGGGGCATTCAGTTCTCTGGCGTTGGTGATTTGCGGCATTATTACGTCGTTACTGGCACCGTTTCTCTACCCGGTCCTGATGCACTGGCTGGGATGAAACTTGCGAGAGATCTCTCAAAGTTGAAACGCGCAAATCGTCTTACATTGTCAGAGAGATATAGATCACATATAAACCTTCTGGCGGCGTGCCGCCGCTGACGAGGTAACGAGGCCATCATGCATCCAAGATTCACTTCCGCTTTCTCTGCCCTGCCGCTCAGACTGCAACAGGCGCTGCAACCCTTGCTGGACGCGGCCGATTTTCATGGCGTGCTGCATGCCAATGAAGTGACACAGCTACAGCAGGCTACCGGTCTGGATGCAGATGCCCTCGCTCTCGCGCTGTTGCCATTGGCGGCATCCTGCGCGATTGCCCCGGTGTCGAACTTTAACGTGGGCGCGATCGCGCGCGGCATCAGTGGCAACTGGTATTTTGGTGCCAATATGGAGTTCCGCAACGCCCCATTGCAGCAGACAGTACATGCTGAGCAAAGCGCTATCACCCATGCCTGGCTGCGTGGTGAAACCCGGCTGGAAACCATCACCGTCAACTACACACCTTGCGGGCACTGCCGCCAGTTTATGAATGAACTGAACAGTGGCACCGCAATTCGCGTCAGCCTGCCGGGACGGGCAATCCGCACCCTTGGCGATTATCTGCCCGATGCCTTTGGCCCGGCAGATTTGAATATTGCCGAACGTTTGCTCACCCCGGTTGATCATGGTTTTGCTTTGCAGGGCGATACACTGCAACAGGCAGCCATCGAAGCCGCCAATCAAAGCCATGCACCCTACAGTCAGAGCTACAGCGGCGTGGCGCTACGCAGTCGCAGTGGGCAGATTTTTACCGGACGCTACGCCGAAAATGCCGCGTTTAATCCCAGCCTGCCACCGCTACAGGCAGCATTGATTCTGATGAATATGCATAACGAAGCCCTGGATGGCATTCAGCAGGCGGTACTGGCGGAGTGTCAGACGGCAACCCTCAGCCAGCGAGATGCCACGCGTGCGACACTTGCGGCGCTGGGTTGTCATGCGTTTGCAACAGAAACCTTGTCAGCCATTGCAGTTAAGTGATCCTTTTACCGCTTTTGTGACCTTTTATTAACAAAAGCTGTACATCCGCAGGAAATTTCATAGGATCGGGCGCCAGAAATCACTTCACAATAAGAAAGGCTGGCGTTACCTTTCCCGGCGACACGCCAGAAAACACTGCAACCGGAGCAAACATTGCATGGAACTCGAGTACGAAAGTAAACGTCCGCTGTATATTCCTTACGCGGGTCCGATCCTGCTGGAATTTCCGCTGTTGAACAAAGGCAGCGCCTTCTCTCTCGAAGAACGTAATGAATTCAATCTTAATGGCCTGCTGCCCGAAGCGGTTGAAACCATTGAAGAACAGGCAGAGCGTGCCTGGCGTCAATTCCAGGATTTTAAGAACAATAACGACAAGCACGTCTATCTGCGTAATATCCAGGACACCAACGAAACCCTGTTCTACCGACTGCTGGACAATCATCTGGAAGAGATGATGCCGATCATCTACACCCCGACGGTCGGTGCCGCCTGTGAACACTTCTCCGAGATTTATCGTCGCGCACGCGGCGTGTTTATTTCCTATAACAATCGCGACCGCATCGAAGACATGCTGCAAAACGCCACCAAACAGAACGTGAAGGTAATTGTGGTCACGGATGGTGAACGTATTCTCGGCCTCGGTGACCTCGGCATCGGCGGCATGGGGATCCCGATTGGTAAACTTTCGCTGTATACCGCCTGTGGTGGCATCAGTCCGGCGTATACCCTGCCGGTAGTGCTGGATGTAGGTACCAATAACCAGCAATTGCTGAATGACCCGCTGTACATGGGCTGGCGTCATCCGCGTATTTCTGGCGAAGAGTACGAAGCCTTCGTTAATGATTTTATCCAGGCCGTTAAACGCCGCTGGCCGAAAGTTCTGCTGCAATTTGAAGACTTCGCCCAGAAAAACGCCATGCCGCTGCTGGAACGTTATCGTGATGAAATCTGCTGCTTCAACGATGATATTCAGGGCACCGCCGCGGTGACCGTGGGTACGTTGATCGCCGCCAGCCGTGCCGCAGGCAGCCGCCTGTGCGAACAAAAAGTGGTGTTCCTGGGTGCCGGTTCTGCTGGCTGTGGTATCGCCGAACAAATTATCGCGCAAATGAAGTCGGAAGGTCTGAGCGATGATGAAGCACGCTCTCGTGTCCTGATGGTGGATCGCTTTGGTCTGCTGACCGACAAATTGCCAAATCTGCTCGATTTCCAGAGCCGTCTGGTGCAGAAGAGCGACAATCTGAAGGGCTGGGATATCACCAGTGATTCGATCTCTCTGTTGGATGTGGTACGCAACGCCAAACCGGATATCCTGATTGGTGTTTCCGGACAGCCAGGTCTGTTCACCGAAGAGATCATTCGTGAGATGAACAAGCACTGCAAACGCCCGATTGTGATGCCGTTGTCCAATCCAACCTCGCGCGTTGAAGCAACTCCGGCAGATATTATCGCCTGGACCGACGGAGCCGCACTGGTGGCAACTGGCAGTCCGTTTGCACCGGTGAACTGGAAAGGTAAAACTTATCCGATTGCCCAGTGCAACAACTCCTATATCTTCCCCGGTATCGGTCTGGGTGTGATTGCCGCTGGTGCTTCGCGCGTCACCGATTCGATGCTGATGACCGCCAGCCGCGCTTTGGCTGATTGTTCACCGCTGGTGAATGATGGTGAAGGTCCGGTGCTGCCGGAGATCAAGGATATCCAGGGCGTATCGAAAGTGATTGCGATGGAAGTGGGCAAAGCCGCGCAGCTGGCAGGTGTCGCGGTGGTGACCTCAGAAGATGTCCTGTCACAAGCCGTCAACAATAACTTCTGGCTGCCGCAGTACCGTCACTATCGTCGTACTTCAATCTGATGCTGTTCCATGCCGGGCTGTGACACAGGCCCGGCAGTGCTTAAAAAAACGCCAGCCAACTGGCGTTAACTTGCTTCCCGCAGATGCCTAAAGTAGCCTTTAACCATTACTTTTTCCGCCAACCGAGTGCCTGCGTGCATGATTAAACGCATTTTCATTGGTCTGCTTTTCATCATCTTACTGATGATGGCGACCGCGCTTGGCCTCGATCGCTGGATTAGCTGGAAAACGGCTCCTTACATCTATGAAAACGTTGCCTCGCTGCCGCATCGGCAGGTCGGCGTGGTGTTAGGCACTGCCAAGTATTATCGTACCGGCGTTATCAACCAGTATTACCTGTATCGCATTCAGGGCGCACTCAACGCCTACAACAGTGGCAAAGTGAATTACCTGCTGCTGAGTGGTGACAATGCGCTGCAAAGCTACAACGAGCCGATGACCATGCGGCGCGATTTGATCAAAGCAGGTGTCGATCCAGCGGATATCGTGCTCGATTATGCTGGATTTCGTACGCTGGACTCGATAGTGCGCACCCGCAAGGTTTTCGACACCAACGATTTCATCATCATTACCCAGCGTTTCCACTGCGAGCGTGCATTGTTTATCGCCTTACATTTAGGGATCCAGGCGCAGTGCTATGCCGTGCCTTCGCCAAAAAATATGCTGACAGTGCGTTTCCGCGAGGTGGGTGCTCGCCTGGGTGCGCTGGCGGATCTTTATCTGATGAAACGTGAACCGCGATTTTTAGGGCCGCTGGTGCCAATCCCGGCACTGCATGAAGTGCCGGAGGATGCACAGAGTTATCCGGCAGTCACACCGGAACAGTTGCTGGAACTGGAACAGAAGCTGAAGAAATAACCCGATGCCGCTACGGGAATAACAAAAGGGCCGCTTATAGCGGCCCTTGTTGTTAACGGTATGGTTATTTCTTGCGTGCGTATTTCAGTGAATCCAACGCCACGGCGAAGATAATGATGCCGCCCTTGATGATGTACTGCCAGTAAGGGTTAACACCGATATAGGTCAGACCGTAGTTAATAACGGTGAAGATGATCACACCGGTCACCACACCCGCTACCGTACCAACACCACCGGCGAAGGAGACGCCGCCGACCACACAGGCCGCGATCGCATCCAGTTCATACATAAAGCCGAGGTTGTTGGTAGCACTACCGATACGCCCCGCTTCCAGCATCCCACCGAAGGCATAGAACACCCCCGACAACGCATACACCAGAATCAGGTTCAACGGGACGTTTACGCCAGAGACTTTCGCCGCTTCCGGGTTACCACCGATAGCGAAGATGTTTTTACCGAAACGCGTTTTGTTCCACAGAATCCACACGAACACGATAGCGATGATGGCGTAGAAGGTGATGTATGACAGTTTGAAATCGCCAAAGCGGAAGAAGCCCTGAGCAAACTTCGAGAAGCCCGCATCAAAACCAGCAATCGGCGATGCACCGACAAAGTCGTAATACAGCGAGTTAATACCGTAAACGATGATCATGGTGCCAAGGGTGGTGATGAACGGGGTCACTTTCAGGTAAGCAATGATGACACCGTTAACCAGGCCGATGATACCGCCAATCACGCACACGGTGAGGATCACCAGCGGAATCGGCACGGTATCAAGATGCGGGAACACCTTGTTAGCGTTATCCATCGCCTGCAACAGCGTTGCTGCCACCACCGCCGCCAGGCCAACCTGACGACCTGCCGACAAGTCAGTACCCTGGGTGACAATCAACCCGGCGACACCGAGTGCGATAATAATACGCACTGATGACTGGGTCAGAATATTACTCAGGTTCATTAAACTTAAAAATGTCGGATCCTGGAAAATAATAATAGCCAGCAGTACCAACAGGACAACGTAAATGCCGCCCTCTTTTAACCAGGTTAGCGCATTCTTTTTAGTAGTCGCTTTCATGTTAAAGCCCTTGCTTCATTAAAGGTGTAATGACGCTAAACGCAGGATTTCATTCTGCGAGGTCGTTTTAGTATCAACAATGCCCGCTACCTGTCCATTACTCATCACCAGAATGCGATCGGTAATGCCCAACAGTTCTGGCATTTCAGAAGAGATAATAATGATGCCCTTTTCTTTCTTCGCCAGCTCAGCAATCAACTGGTAAATTTCGAATTTTGCCCCAACATCAATACCACGAGTGGGTTCATCCAGCATCAGAATTTCCGGCTGAGTGAGCAACCAGCGGCCAATAATTACCTTTTGCTGGTTACCGCCAGAAAGCGATCCAATTTGTGTATGGTGCCCGGGCGTTTTCACCCGCATCGCATCAATCACCCATTGGGTGTCGCTTTTCATGCGTTTATTGTCCAACAGCCCCATATTATTTTTATACTTTCTGATATTAGAAATAAGCGAGTTAAATCCAATATCGAGGTAAGCATAAATACCGGTAGAACGACGTTCTTCCGTGACCAGCGCAAAACCGTGGTTAATGGCTTCGTTGGCGCTGTGGTTATTAATCGCTTTACCGTGCAATTTGATGGTGCCGCCCGATTTTTCGCGAATACCAAACAGCGTTTCGACGATATCGGTACGTTTGGCCCCCACCAGCCCGGCAATACCCAGGATTTCACCTTTATGCAGATCAAACGAGATATCGCGGATCGACGGTTGGCGCAGCGACGTCAAATGACGCACTTCCAGAATCACTTCACCCGGCACGTTGATTTTGTCCGGGAAGCGCTGGTTAAGCGAACGCCCCACCATCATGGCGATGATCTTATCCATATCCAGCCCTTCCAGCGGCTGGGTGGCAATCCATTGTCCATCACGCAGAATGGTAATCTCATCGCATAACTGGAAAATTTCTTCCATCTTATGCGAGATATATACGATGCCGCAGCCACGATCTTTTAACTTACGGATAATAGTAAAAAGATGATTAACTTCTTTTTCCGTCAGCGATGAAGTGGGCTCATCCATAATAACGATTTTGGCGTCATAGGAGAAAGCCTTGGCAATTTCAATCATCTGCATTTGTGAAACAGAAAGATTGGCCACTTTATCGCGTGGGTCGATATCAATATCCAGTTCTTCAAAGATCGCCTTGGTATCGCGATACATTTTATCCTGATCAACAAACACGCCTTTGCGCGGATAGCGGCCCAGCCACATGTTATCCATTACGCTGCGTTGCAGAACCAGGTTTAATTCCTGATGCACCATCGACACGCCATTTTCCAGCGCCTCTTTGGAGCTTTTGTAATCAATTTCCTCACCCTGAAACAGGATGCTCCCCGTATCCTTTTTATAAATCCCAAACAGACATTTTAATAATGTGGATTTCCCGGCACCGTTTTCACCCATTAATGCGTGAACTGAGTGAGGGCGCACTTTTAAATTCACATTATCTAAGGCTTTAACCCCTGGAAATGATTTTGAGACATTCGTCATCTCCAGCAGATATTCACGCTGTGTGGTCGGATTATCACTGGCCATAATTTACCTGGCTAAAAAAAGCGTTGGTCAGATGCAATAAGGCGCGGCGAAACGCCGCGCCCAGGACGGATTACTTCACAAACTGGGACAGATTTTCTTTATCTACCGGTACATAAGGAACACGGACGATCTTATCAACCATCTTGAAGTTGGTACCTTCAGTCGCTGGCTTGCCGTCAGCCAGGTTTTTCGCCATATCCAGCGTAGCTTTGGCCTGGTTTTCCGCATCGTTCAGCACCGTACCAGCCAGCGCGCCAGATTTGATCAGCGCCAGGGCTTCCGGCAGGGCGTCAACACCGAACACCGGGATAGAGGTCATGTTGTGTGCTTTCAGTGCTTCAACCGCACCCATTGCCATCGCATCGTTGTTGGCGATTACCACTTCGATTTTCTTAGAGTTAGGGCCAGACAACCAGGCGTCCATCTTATCTTTCGCCTGTGCGGTGTCCCACATCGCGGTATCCATCGCTAACTGCTGGGTTTTGATACCGTCTTTGTTCAGGGTATCAATAACGTATTTGGTACGGGCTTCCGCATCCGGGTGGCCCGGTTCGCCTTTCAGCAGCACAAACTGGATTTCGCCATCTTTGTTCAGATCCCACGCCGGAGTCGCTTTCCAGTGTTTCTCAATCAGTTTGCCCTGGATAACGCCAGACTCTTTGGAGTCAGTACCCACGTAGTAGGCTTTGTCATAGCTGGCCAGCACTTTCGCGTTCGGTTCTTTGTTGAAGAACACCACCGGCACATCATTCGCTTTGGCTTTATCAATCACCACCGCCGCTGCCGCCGGGTCTACCAGGTTGATCGCCAAAGCTTTCACGCCTTTGGCCATCAGCACGTCAATCTGGTCGTTCTGTTTTGACTGGTCATTCTGCGAGTCATTCATCAGCAGCTGCACGCCGCCCACTTTCTTCGCTTCACTCTCAATGTCCTTACGCACCATGGACATAAAGTTGTCGTCATATTTGTAAATGGTCACGCCAATACGGGTATCGGCGGCGTGAGCAGTTGCACCAAACATCATGCTGGCAACCAGTGCTGTGAGCGTGAAAACCTTCTTATTCATGGTATCTCCGGTTTTTTTATGCAGGGTATTTCATCGCGCCGTGCTGCTCTGCGGCAGACAACGCAGTCGGTTGAAACTCTCTGATGGGTGGTTGCATAACGCTTAAGCCGAACCCCATCGTTTTCCTGACTTCCCTGTGCGTAACCGCTTCCTGAAGAATGTTGTGAACCATTTCAATCGGCTGCTGAAACCATACCGGGGAAGGAAAACCCGGCGTTACATAATGTTTCAGTCCGGTAAGACGCTGCCATCATAGTGAGCGCCATGTTAATTAACTGTGAATACAATCACAGATTGAAAACGGTTACACTGCCCCATCGCCTGAATTAGTGACGGACTCCACATTTTGCCGCTGGGCCACGGAGTGGCGACGCACCAGCGTTGGCATAAAGCAATGCGTGGCATTGTGATCAAGTTCGCCAGCCGCCCCTTTCAGCGCCAGTTCGGTAGCCAGTTTTGCCATTGAAACAATGGGATAGCGCACCGTCGTCAGTTGCGGATCGGTATAACGCGAGATAGGAATGTCATCGAAACCGATGACGGAGAAATGTTGTGGCACCTGAATGCCGTTATCCTTCAGCGCGGTGAGCGCGCCTGCGGCCATGCCGTCGTTATAGGAAAAGACGGCGGTTAAATGTTGGTTACGTCCCAGTAACTCCACCATCGCCGCTTCACCGCCTTGCATATCGGGTTCAGCCTGGGCGATCCAACTCTCTGGCGGGCGTATTCCCTGCTCTGCCAGCGCCTGCAACCACCCTTCACGGCGCTGCGCGACGTCCTCAATCGGATGGCTGGAGCTGAGGAAACCAATGCGTTGATGGCCCTGCTGTAACAACATGCGCGTGGCAACCAGCGCACCGGTGACATTATCCAGACAGACGCAACGGTCCTCATAGCCTGGAATAGTACGATTAATCAGTACCATACCCGGAACCTGTTCGAGGAATTGCGCCAGCTCGGCGTCTGAAAGCGTTTTCGCGTGTACCACCAGCGCGTTGCAACGCTGGCGGATCAACACCTCAATCGCGTGGCGTTCTTTCTCTTCCTGATGCCAGGAATTGCTGATCAGCACATGTTTATGCATACGCTGAGCGACGGTATCAACCGATTTCACCAACGCACCAAAAAAGGGGTCAGACACGTCCATCACCACGACACCAATGGTATCGCTGACCTGGGTTGCCAGCGCCTGAGCATTGGCGTTGGGGCGATATCCCAAGGTTTCCACCGCCTGTAGCACGGCGTCGCGGGTATCTGGCGTAACGGCACTGCTGTTATTGAGCACTCGCGAGACGGTGGCTACCGACACACCGGCCTGACGGGCGACATCACGAATCGTTATCATGCAGCTGTTCCACAGAGGAGAAAATGCGCCTGGCGCGCGTAACGGCGCTATTCTGTCAGGGCATTTGTGGGCACAGCGTGAATTACGTCACACGGATGAAAACGGTTACATACAATTCTGCAACCTTTGTGATGGCCGTCATTATCTTTACGGGATCGCGTTACTTGATTTACCGGCAGCAAGGGCGGTCAGTTTGCGCCATAGCCACTCCATCGGCCCCTGGCGGAACGCGCGCAACCACAATACGGAAAACAGGATATTAACCAGCCAGATAGCCGGAACGAAAGCCAGCAGGTGCAGCCGGTCAAACTTCATAAACAGGCCAAAACGGTAGAACAGCGTGGTGCAGATTAAGGTCTGAAGCAGGTAGTTACTGAGCGCCATGCGTCCGACACATTGAATGGCAAAGCTGATGCGCGTGCGGGCGATTTGCGGCCAGAATCCCAGACAAAGCGCGGCATAGCCGAGGCTGATAAACGGGCTGGCCACATCGCGCGGCACCTGTAAGTAAAAGCCACTCCAGAGGAATTCCCAACCAAGGTGCCACTGGGCGACGATGCCGGGGATGGCAATCAACCAACCCACACCCAGCAACATCACTGCCGCACGTCGATAATGCTGCACGCTGAACTGGCCGCTCAGCCAGCCGCTGCGCATCAGTGCCGCACCGATCAGCATCAATCCCGCCAGTTGCCAGCCGTATTGTGATGCCAGCGCCATCAGGCTGGATGCAAGGTGATCGAGCCGGTTTTGCACCGTCTCCCAACCGCCCAGCAGCTTCCAGTAACGTTCATATTGCAGATCGGCCGCTCCCGGCAACCAGGAACGGCTGGGCTGCGGCGTGGAAATCGCCCCAAACACCACCAGCACCCCACACCCCACCAGATACAGCAGCACGCCAGTTTGCAGCAAGGCTCGATCGGAGGGCACTTCACGCAGCATGCGCCAGATAATCAGCCCAACCAGGCCATAATCCAGCAGGATATCCCCTTCCCAAAAAAACACCGCGTGGATAAAACCAAGCAGCACCAGCAGCGATAAGCGCGATGTTATCCAGCGGCTGCCGCGCGGGATCTGCATATGCAGACCGGCCCCGAACAATAACGCAAACATTGTGAGGAATTTGAGTTGGGCCAGGCCATCCATGATCGCCCAGGTCCAGGCATCGGACAACGATATGTCACCCTGCCAGGCCGGGTTGAGGTAGGCCGCCGAAGGTAAACCAAAGCCGACAATGTTGAGCAGTAAAATGCCGAGGATGGCGCAACCACGAATGAAATCCAGCGCGAGATAGCGTTGCATCGGGTGTCCTGAGAGAAAAATGAAAACGGGCGGCAAACGCCGCCCAAATTAATTAGTTGTGACGCACTGCGCGCAGAAACTCCTGACGGGTATTCTGGCTGGATTTGAACAAACCACCTAACGAGGTGGTGGTGGTCGCACTGGTGGCATCCTTGACGCCGCGCGCTTTCACGCAGTAATGCACCGCATCGATCGACACCGCCACATTGTTGGTGCCCAGCAACGTTTGCAGCGCCACCAGCACCTGCTGGGTCAGACGCTCCTGCACCTGGGGGCGCTGGGCAAAGAACTGCACGATGCGGTTGATTTTCGACAGGCCAATGACCTTGTCTTTCGGGATATAAGCGACCGTGGCTTTCCCATCGATAATCACAAAGTGATGTTCGCAGGTGCTGGTCAGCGTGATATCACGTACCGTCACCATCTCATCCACTTTCATCTTGTTTTCGATAACGGTGATTTTCGGGAAGTTGGCGTAGTCAAGACCTGAGAAAATTTCATCAACATACATCTTGGCGATGCGATGCGGTGTTTCCATCAGGCTGTCATCTTCCAGGTCGAGATTCAGCAGCTGCATAATTTCGGTCATATGACCGGCGATCTGACGCTTACGGGTTTCGTCGTCCATCTCGCGCACCGGGGCGCGTAACGGCGTTTCCAGGCCACGCGCCAGCAGCGCTTCATGAACCAGGGCGGCTTCCTGACTTAAGGTGCTCATCGTACTCTTCTCCGGCAGGTGATGCGCCCGCAGATTTTTGCCTGCGGGGGAAATTCTGAGCGCGTATTGTGAAACACTCCGCGCCCTTAATCCAGCAATCAATCTGATTGGAGATGAAAGCTTTTCATGGTGCCGCGCGACGCAACACCAGAGCTCCGGCCAGCAACAAACCGGCTCCGGCTACCCACAACGCCGGCTCCAGCTGATGCCACAGCAGCGAGGAGATCCACGACAATAATGGCCCACCCAATTGCCCGACGGCATAACCGGTGGTCAGCAGCCCGGCCAGATAACGTGTATGCTGCGGAGCCAGTTCGCGGCCATACTGCAACGCCAGCTGCACCACGCACAGGAAGCCGCCACCAATTAACGCAGCCCCGATCATCAGGCCATTCAGCCCCGGCATAACACTGGCCGCAATCACCCCCAACGCCTGCGCCCATAACACCAGCGCAAGGCGAAAATGGCTGGTGCCCCAATGTCGGGTCAGGATGCCCAGCACAATCCCCAACACCGCCGCACCGCCGAATACCGGCCAGACAAACTGCGCAAACGCGCTGTGCGGGAAACGCGCAGCAGCCATTTGCGACAGAAAGGTGGCGGGCAGAATATAACCGAATCCGGCCAGGCTGTAGCTCAGCACCAGTCGCTTCAGGTTGCCATTCAGCACCAACGGTGCAGGTGCCTGATCGGGACGATGGAGCTGGCCCTTGCGCGGCAGAAATCGTGCGATGGCGGCAATCAATACCAACGCCAACAGGCCATAAGCGCCCCATGCCAGCGCCGCGCTGGCACCGATGGCGTGCAGCAGTACCGCCAGCATGCCGCTGAGGAAGATGCCGGTACCCGGCCCGGCAAACACCGCCGCCGACAGGCCCGGACGACCGTGGTGCAGCAGCTGCTCATTACTCCACGCCGCCACCAGCACCATCGCCCAACCACTGGCACAACCGATCAGGAAACGGATCAGCCCATGCATCCACGGGCCACTGACGCAGGCGGAGATCAACGTCAGCACCACCGCGCCCCAGACCCCCATCTGTAAACGCCACTCAACGCGTTTGCGTGCGCGCATGGCATCAAAAGAACCGCACAGATAACCGAGGTAGTTGAGCGCCGCCACCAGGCTGGCGCTGGTTAAGGTCAGCTGATGGTCCTGAATCATCAACGGCACCTGCGGCGTGAAAGCAAATCGCCCAATCCCCATAGCAACCACTAAACTTAAGAATGCGCTGAGCGCGACGCGAAACGGCATAACCAACCCCTGATCTTGTTTTATCACTTGCCTCAAGCATGCGCGATGTTTAAACTCACGAAAAGTGAATAATACTAACTAAGTTGTTTACGAGAAGAGAATATGGATTTAGTCCAGTTACGTATGTTCTGTTCTGTAGCCGAAACCGGCTCGCTGGTTCGCGCGGCGGAACAACTGCACCGTGTCCCCTCCAACCTCACTACCCGCCTGCGTCAGCTGGAGGAAGAGTTAGGAGTGGATCTGTTTATCCGCGAGAAACAACGTATCCGTTTGTCGCCGATGGGCCATAACTTTCTGAATTACGCCCAGCGTATTCTGGCGTTGAGCGATGAGGCGCTGAGTATGACACGCGCGGGCGAACCCGGCGGCAATTTTGCCCTTGGCTCGATGGAAAGCACTGCGGCAACCCGTCTGCCAGGCCTGTTGGCGGCTTATCATCAGCGTTTTCCTGCGGTGGCGCTCTCGCTGATCACCGGCACCTCCGGGGAGATCATCGATAAAGTGCGCGAAGGTACACTGGCGGCAGCGCTGGTGGATGGCCCGGTCACCCACGACGACTTAAACGGTTGTATCGCTTTTCGGGAAGAGATGGTGCTGATCACCAGCCTTGAACATAAACCGATTAAAAACGCACGGGATACCCAGGGCGACACGCTGTTTGCCTTCCGTAACAGCTGCTCGTATCGCGTCAAACTTGAGTCCTGGTATCGCGACAGCCAAACCGCACCGGACAGCGTGATGGAAATCCAGTCCTACCACGCCATGATGGCCTGTGTGGCGGGAGGGGCCGGCGTCGCGATGATCCCGGCCTCGGTGCTGAACCAGATGCCGGGTAAAGTTCGGGTACAGGAACACGCGTTGCCACCGGAGTATCGCGACACCGCCACCTGGCTGATGTGGCGGCGTGATGCCTTCACTCCCAACGTGGAAGCGTTGAAGTATTTGATTATTGAACAATTTGACGACCGGCCGCTCAATGATGAGTTAATGCATCCTTTGCATGCTGCTGAGTAATTTTAACCCTTATCACGACCAACGGGCTGTTTGGCCCGCATCTACAGGAAGAGGAATTGCATGAACATGATTAAAACCCGTGCCGCCGTTGCCTGGGCAGCTGGTGAACCGCTGAAAATCGAAGAAGTGGATCTGATGCCACCACAGAAAGGCGAAGTGCTGGTGCGCATTGTGGCGACCGGTGTGTGCCACACCGATGCTTATACCCTGTCGGGTAAAGATCCGGAAGGCGTGTTCCCGGCGATCCTTGGCCATGAAGGCGGCGGCATCGTGGAAGCGGTTGGTGAGGGTGTGACCAGCGTGGCCGTCGGCGACCATGTGATCCCGCTGTACACCCCGGAGTGTGGCAAATGTAAGTTCTGCCTGTCGGGCAAAACCAACCTGTGCCAGGCGATTCGCGCCACCCAGGGCAAAGGCTTGATGCCGGATGGCACCACCCGTTTCTTTAAAGACGGTCAGCCGATTTTCCATTATATGGGTACCTCGACCTTCTCTGAGTACACCGTCGTGCCGGAAATTTCGCTGGCGAAAATCAGCAAAGAAGCGCCGCTGGAAGAAGTGTGCCTGCTGGGCTGTGGCGTCACCACCGGTATGGGTGCGGTGATGAACACCGCCAAGGTGAAAGAAGGCGATACCGTGGCGATCTTCGGCCTGGGCGGTATCGGTCTGTCGGCGATTATCGGCGCGAAAATGGCGAAAGCTGGCCGCATTATCGGTATCGATCTCAACACCAGTAAATTCGATCTGGCACGCAAACTGGGCGCCACTGATCTGATTAACCCGAAAGATTATGACAAGCCGATTCAGGATGTCATCGTCGAGTTGACGGATGGCGGCGTGGATTTCTCATTCGAATGTATCGGTAACGTCAACGTGATGCGCTCCGCGCTGGAATGCTGCCACAAGGGTTGGGGCGAATCCGTGATCATCGGTGTGGCGGGTGCCGGGGAAGAGATCTCCACCCGTCCGTTCCAGTTGGTGACCGGTCGCGTATGGCGTGGTTCCGCATTCGGCGGCGTGAAAGGCCGTACCCAGCTGCCGGGTATCGTGCAGGATTACCTCGACGGGAAATTCGCGCTCAACGATTTCATCACCCACACCATGCCGCTGGAAGAGATTAACGACGCCTTTGAGTTGATGCATGAAGGAAAATCCATCCGCTCGGTGGTGCATTTCAACAAATAAGCAGGAGGCGTTATGGCATCCACTCTGGAATTGCTGGAAGAACATCGCATGTTTGGTGGCTGGCAACAGCGCTGGCGGCATCATTCAGCGGTGCTGAACTGCCCGATGATCTTCAGCATTTTTTTGCCGCCGCCGCAAGACGACACACCGCCGCCGGTGGTGTGGTTCCTCGCCGGACTGACCTGTACCGACGAGAACTTCACCACCAAAGCGGGCGCGCAGCGCGTGGCGGCGCAGCTGGGTCTGGTGCTGATTATGCCGGATACCAGCCCACGCGGTGACGATGTGGCGAATGACAGTGCTTACGATCTGGGCCAGGGCGCGGGGTTCTACCTCAACGCCACCCAGCAACCGTGGGCCGCGCATTACCGCATGTTCGATTATCTCAGCAAGGAGTTACCGGCACTGGTCGCCGATAACTTCAAGTTGAGCGAACGACAGTCGATTATGGGGCATTCGATGGGCGGCCACGGCGCATTGCTGCTGGCGCTGCGCCTGGGCGGACGTTTCTCTTCGGTGTCCGCTTTTGCACCCATCGTAAATCCGACGGAAGTGCCGTGGGGACAGAAGGCGTTCAGCGCCTATCTGGGCGAGGATCGTGCCGCCTGGCGTGAGTACGATAGCTGCCTGTTGATGAGTGAGGTGGAAAATCGCCTGCCAATCCTGATCGATCAGGGTGACAACGATCAGTTCCTGGCGGATCAACTGCGTCCGGAACGTCTGGAAGAGGTGGCGCGTGAACAGGGTTTCCCGCTGGAGTTACGTATTCAGCCGGGCTACGACCACAGCTACTTCTTTATCGCCAGCTTTGTTGAAGACCATCTGCGTTTTCACGCGAAGCATTTACTGGTGTAACTGACAAAACCTACGTAGCGGCGCGATTTATCGCGCGAGTCTTGAGCACGCAGCTCGAAAAAAACGCGCGATAAATCGCGCCGCTACGAACGCCTTAAATGATAGATTCGGCTACCAGCCCATCAATCATCACCTGCGGCATACCACGCGAGCAGCATTCAATGCGGCCGCGCACCCCATAAACCTGAGCCAGCGTCTCCGGCGTGATCACCTGAACCGGCTCGCCGTCAGCCAGCAGCGTCCCGTTTTTCAACATCAACGCATGATCGGCATGGCGCAGCGCAATGTTGATATCATGTACCACCACCACGGTGACGATATTGCGCAATTGCGTTTCACGGCGTACCAGATCCATAACGTGGAACTGATAGTTAAGGTCCAACGCACTGAGCGGCTCATCGAGCAGCAACAACTCCGGGCGACGAATTAAGGATTGTGCCAAACCGACTAACTGTTTCTGCCCACCCGAGAGTTGGTCCAGATAGCGCATGGCCAGATGTGCAATGCCCAACTGATCCAGCAGATGCATAATTTCTGCTTCGCTGGCTGCGCTGTGCAGACCACCAGAAGCGCGCTGCGCGACAATGATCGATTCCAGCACATGCAGATGCACCCCGGCGGGTAGGGTCTGTGGCAAATAAACCACACGCTGGGCACGACGGGCAAACGGCTGAGTCATCAACTCTTCACCATTCAACCACAACTCGCCCTCCCCCTTGCTTAACCCCGCCAGCGCACGTAGCAGCGTCGACTTACCACAACCATTTGGCCCCAGCAGCACGGTGATTTTACCGCGAGGCAGTTGTGGCACATTGAGGTCTTCAATGACTTTGCGTTTGGGGTAGCCCGCGTAAAAGTGGCTGAGACGTAATCCTTGCTCCATCACACATTCCCCCGATGACGCAAAATAATACTCAGGAAGAACGGCACGCCAACCAGAGAGGTCACGATACCGACCGGAATGATGACGCCGGGGATCAGGTTTTTCGATGCCACAGAAGCCAGCGACAGCACCAGCGCACCGATCAGCGCACTGGCAGGCAGATAATAACGATGGTCTTCACCGAACATCATACGGGCGATATGCGGCGCCACCAGGCCAATAAAGCCAATCGGCCCAACAAACGCCACTGCCAACGCGGAAAGGATGCTGATACGCAGCAGGGTGGCGAGGCGCAGACGGCGCACGTCAATACCGAAACTGATGGCACGATCTTCACCAAGACGCAGCGCGGTCAGCTTCCAGCTACTGAGCATCGAGAAAGGCAGCAGAATGGCAAACGCAGCGGTTAGCACGCCGAGTTTCTCCCAGGATGCGCGCGCCAGACTACCCATGGTCCAGAACACCAATCCCTGAAGCGTATCTTCGCTGGCGATAAACTGCATCATCGACACCAGCGCATTAAAGGTAAACACCAGCGCGATACCAAACAGCACCACGCCTGAGGTAGAGACTCGCGTCCAACGTGTAATGCCGTCCAGCATCAGCGCGGCAAACAGCGCGAAGATAAAGGCGTTAGCCGAGATAAACCACTGGTCCGGTACGCCGGGAATACCAATGCCGAGAATAATCGCCAGCGCCGCACCAAAAGCCGCCGCAGAAGAGACACCAAGGGTGAAAGGGCTGGCCAGCGGGTTATTAAGGATGGTTTGCATCTCCGCACCGGCAAGCCCGAGCGAGAATCCGACCACAATCGCCATCAGCGCATAAGGCAGGCGGATATCCCAGACAATCACCCGTGTACCCGCATCGACGCTATCGGGGTGCGTCAGGGTTTGCCACAGGGTATCTAGTGAAAGACCGGCCGGGCCAAGAGTGAAATCGAGAATTAATGATGCCAGAATCGCCAGCACCAGAACGCCAATCAGCAACATCCTCTGACGCAGCACCTGGTGATAGCGCGTCATGGTATCGATATCGTTGCTGTTTTCCGCCACCAGCGCGGCTTCCGTGGTACGCATTGATCTACCTGTTCCCCGTTGCAATCATAACGGCTGCCACAATAGAGCAGGTGATAATAATTATCAATTTTATCTCTGTTACAAAGAAGCAAAAAAAAGCGCGGACTTTGCCGCGCATTTCTCTTTATTACGTCACTCTTTAAACGTCGGGAAATCCATTTCGTTGTATTTCACAAAACGGGTGCCACGCACCAGCTTGTAACCCAACCAAATCACCAGGAACAGTGGAATACCGATATAGGTTGCCGCCACGCCGTACCAGTCAATACGGTCTGCCAGGAACGCCTGATAATTCTGGCCCAGTGTAATAATCAGACACAGCACAAACGCGAAGATCGGTCCAAGCGGGAAGAAACCTGAGCGATAGGGTAAATCCGCCAGATCCCTGCCCTGCGCCATATAGCCGCGACGGAAACGATAGTGGCTGATGGCAA
Organism: Pantoea phytobeneficialis; assembly: GCF_009728735.1. Taxonomy (NCBI): domain Bacteria; kingdom Pseudomonadati; phylum Pseudomonadota; class Gammaproteobacteria; order Enterobacterales; family Erwiniaceae; genus Pantoea; species Pantoea phytobeneficialis. The sequence goes on along the minus strand of NZ_CP024636.1, from coordinate 3,292,013 downwards.
TGCCCAACCAGGCGATAAAGCCGGTCATACCCGAGGTGTTCAGCAACCACAGATAAACTTCCTGGTTGCCAAATTTCGAGGTCAGGAAGCACAGCCCGGCAACCACGGTGGTGGCATACAGCGCGTTACGCGGCACACCGCCTTTCGACAGTTTGCCAAAAATACGCGGGGCTTTACCTTCACGCGCCAGATTGAACAGCATACGGGTCGAGGCATACATGCCAGAGTTACCCGCTGACAACACCGCCGTCAGGATCACCGCATTCATCACCGCCGCCGCAGACAGCAAACCGGCATTCTGGAACACCAGGGTGAACGGGCTGATGCTGATATCGGTGATGTCGTTATGCAGCAGCTTAGGATCGGTATACGGCAGAATCAGGCTGATGATCAGAATGGCGAACACGTAAAACAGCAGGATACGCCAGAACACCTGACGTACCGCACGCGGAATATTCTTCGCCGGATCTTCAGACTCTCCCGCAGCGATACCAATCAGTTCGGTACCCTGGAAGGAGAAACCAACAATCATTGCCACGCCAATCATCGCGGCAAAACCACCAGCAAACGGCGCATCCCCTACCGTCCAGTTATGCCAGCCCGCATTTTCCGCGCCACGCATAATGCCGACGATCATCAACACGCCGACCACAATAAAGATAATCACGGTGGCGACTTTAATCAGCGAGAACCAATATTCCGCTTCACCAAAGCCTTTAACCGAGATGTAGTTGAGCAGGAACATCAGGCCGAGGAACAGCGCGCTCCAGATCCAGCCGGGGGTATCCGGGAACCAGTAGTTCATTACCAGCTGAGAAGCGACGAGATCGACCGCGATGGTCACTGCCCAGTTGTACCAGTAGTTCCAACCCAGCGCGAAGCCGAAGCCCTCTTCCACGTATTTGGCACCGTAGGTGGCAAAGGAACCGGACACTGGCATAAAGGCGGCCAGTTCGCCGAGGCTGGTCATCAGGAAGTAAACCATCAGCCCGATCAGCGCATAGGAGAGCAGCGCACCGCCCGGACCAGCCTGAGAAATGGTGGCACCCGAGGCGACAAATAGACCAGTGCCGATCGATCCGCCAATGGCGATCATAGTGAGATGGCGCGCTTTTAATTCACGGCGCAGCCCAGGTTGTTGTGTTGTTTTTGAGTCATTATGCATGTGTAAACGCTATGCTGAATAAAAATAAGGCGCGATTGTAGCAGCTAAGCCTGCTCTGTATAGCATTCACGTCGGGTTATTAGTTACGTTCATAATCGTTACAAAATTATTAGCCAGTTGCGTTTACTCGCGGCAATACGTCAGGAAACGGTTGAGTGCTTTTGACAGGTGTTTCTGCCGATGATGGATGCGATACAGGGTGCGTGTCAGACGCGGCAGCGGCACCGCTACCTCAACCAACGTGCCGGCTTCCAGCAGATCAGCAATCACCCGCCGTGACAGGCAACTGATGCCCATCCCGTGGCGCACCGCGTGTTTGATCGCCTCGGAATTCCCCAATTCCATACCCAGTTGGAACTGCGGCAAATGCGACAGCAGCAGATAATCGACGATTTCACGCGTACCGGAACCGCGCTCACGCAGGATCCAGGGGGCAGCCGCCAGACTTGCCAGGGTGATCGGTTGTTGCAGGATGGCGGCATCTGGCGCGGCAAACACCACCAACTCATCTTCCAGCCAGGGTTCGCTAATCAATTCCGGCATATGGCATGGCCCTTCAATCAGACCAATATCCACGCGGAAATCAGCCACTGCATTGATGGCATCCTGGCTGTTACCCACGCTCAGTTCCAGCGGCAGCGCGGGAAAATCGCGCCGATACGCCGCAATCATGCCCGGCAACAGGTAGTTGCCGATGGTGCTGCTGGCGAACAGACGGATCGCCCCGTTGTCCTCTTTAAACAGCTGCTCGATTTCGCCAGCCTGCTCCAGTAACCCAACGGCGCGCGGATAAAGCAGACGACCATGCTCGTTTAACACCAGACGTTTGCCGACCCGGTCAAACAGTTGCACGGCAAGCTGGCTTTCCAAATCCGCCAGCGCGGCGCTTACCGCCGACTGCGACAGCGCCAAAACCTGCGACGCCTGCGTCGTTGAGCCACTTTTCAGTACTTCAGTAAAAACCTCGATCTGACGCAGCGTAATGTGCACGCGTCCTCCTCACATTGCTTACCACTTATAATGGTTAATTATAAATATATTATCAATTTCACTTTTAAGCCAGCCAGGCGCACGCTAAAGACCTACTAAGGAGGAGTGTATGGCTGACATAAGCGTAAGCAAAACCCCGTTTCCCTTTCATCACTGGCTACCCGGCTTGCTGCTGACTGCCGCCATTGCGGGCTGTGCCGCGTTACTGGCTCAGCAGCCCTGGCTGGCTGGCGCAGGGTTTGGTGCATTAACGCTGGCGATTATTTTGGGCATCCTGCTCGGGAACAGCCTGTATCCCCGTCTGGCCAGCCAATGTGATAGCGGCGTGCTGCTGGCGAAACAGCGTCTGTTGCGTCTCGGCATTATTCTGTATGGCTTTCGCATTACCCTACAGCAAATTGGTGATGTTGGCCTGAGTGGCGTGTTGATTGATGTGCTGGTGCTCAGCTCGACTTTCATGTTGACCTGTTTTCTCGGCATTCGCCTGCTGAAAATGGATCGCGAAACCGTGTGGCTGATTGGTGCGGGTAGCAGCATCTGTGGGGCAGCGGCAGTACTCGCCAGCGAACCGATTATCAAAGCCGAGCCGTCAAAAGTGGCCGTCGCGGTCGCCACCGTGGTGCTGTTTGGCACCCTTGGCATCCTGTTATATCCGGTGATCTGGACGCTGATACCGCCGGTCAGTGAAGCGCATTTTGGCATCTACACCGGTTCGACGCTGCATGAAGTGGCTCAGGTAGTCGCTGCCGGTCATGCTATCGGCGCGGATGCGGAAAACAACGCGGTGATCGCCAAGATGCTGCGCGTGATGATGCTGGCCCCTTTTCTGCTGGTGCTGGGCAGTTGGTTACGCCGTCAGCGCAGTCACAGCAGTACGCGTTCTCAACCGGTGGCCTTTCCGTGGTTTGCCCTGCTGTTTATTGGCGTGGCGTTGTTTAACTCATTGCATCTGTTGCCTGCCAACGTTGTGGGTGGCATCAACCAACTGACAAACCTGATGCTGGCGATGGCGATGGCCGCGCTTGGCTTGACCACCCGCTTTAGCGCGTTGAAGCAGGCTGGCGTTAAACCTCTGCTGCTGGGATCGATGGTGTTTATCTGGCTGATTATCGGTGGCGGCGCACTGAATGTGCTGGTGCAACATTTCATGGCCCAGGTACATCCGCTATGATGGGCGTTTTGCAAAACCCAGCCCATTCAGGAGAGCGGCATGAAATATATCGGCGCACATGTCAGTGCATCAGGCGGCGTAGACCAGGCAGTGATCCGTGCCCACGAACTGGAAGCCACAGCTTTCGCGCTGTTCACCAAAAATCAGCGCCAGTGGCGCGCCGCCCCCCTCTCCGGCGAGGTGATTGATGCGTTCAAAAGCGCCTGCGAGACGTATAAATTCACGCCAGGCCAGATTTTGCCGCACGACAGCTATCTGATTAACCTTGGCCACCCGGTGATGGACGCCCTGGAAAAATCCCGTGATGCCTTTATTGATGAAATGCAACGCGCTGAACAACTTGGCCTGACGTTGTTGAACTTCCATCCGGGCAGCCATCTGCAACAAATTGAAGAAGAGGCCTGCCTGAAACGTATCGCGGAGTCGATCAATATCGCGCTGGAGCAGACGCACAACGTTACAGCCGTGATTGAAAACACCGCCGGTCAGGGCAGCAACCTCGGTTTCCGCTTTGAACATCTCGCGACCATCATTGAACACGTCGAGGATAAATCACGCGTTGGCGTGTGCATTGATACCTGCCATGCCTTTGCCGGGGGTTATGACCTGCGTACGGAAGAGGCCTGTGTCGCGACCTTTGCTGAGTTTGAACGCATTGTTGGTTTTCAGTATCTGCGCGGGATGCATTTGAATGATGCCAAGAGCACCCTCGGCAGCCGTGTTGACCGTCATCACAGCCTTGGCGAAGGCAATATCGGTAAAACCGTGTTTAGCTGGCTGATGAAAGATGCACGCTTTGATGGTATCCCGATGATTCTGGAGACTATCAACCCGGACATCTGGAAAGACGAAATTGCCTGGCTGAAGTCGGAACAGCAAGGATAAAAAAAGGGGCGACCTTACGGTTCGCCCCTTTGCTTTTCCTGGTGTTGGCGTTAAATCAGGCGGCTTTGGTTGCCAGCTCTTCTTCCGGGCGTTTCAGGATAGCGTAGCCAAGGCCCGCCACCGCTGTACCAATCACGATGGACATCAGGTAACCCAGTACCGGCGTAATCGCCCCTGGAATCAGCAGCACGAACAGACCACCGTGTGGTGCCATCAGCTTCGCGCCAATTGCCATCGAAATCGCACCGGTCACCGCCCCACCAACGATACAGCATGGCAGGACACGCATCGGATCACGCGCTGCGAACGGAATCGCACCTTCAGAGATAAAGCACAGGCCCAGTACCAGCGCAGCTTTGCCACCTTCCTGCTGACCTTTGTTGAATTTACGACGCGCAACAATAGTCGCCAGACCCATCGCCAGCGGTGGCACCATACCGGCGGCCATAATCGCGGCCATCGGTGCGTAAGTCTGCGAGCTCAGCAGTCCCACACCAAATGCGTAGGCCACTTTGTTCACCGGACCACCCATATCGGTACACATCATGCCACCGAGGATAGCGCCCAGCAGGACAGCGTTCGCCGTACCCATGTTCGCCAGCCAGTGAGTCAGGCCGCTCATGATGCCCGCTACCGGTTTGCCTACCACGTAAATCATCAACAGGCCGGTGATCAGACTGGCAACCAGCGGAATAATCAGAATCGGTTTTAGCGCTTCCATACTTTGCGGCAACTTCACTTTGCTGCTCAGCATCTTCGCGGCGTAACCGGCAATGAAACCGGCGATGATACCCCCCAGGAAACCGGCGTTAATGCTGGTCGCGATCATCCCGCCGATCAGACCTGGCGTCAGACCCGGGCGGTCAGCAATGGAGAAGGCGATAAAGCCTGCCAGCACCGGCACCATCAGGGCAAAGGCGCTGCCGCCACCAATCTGCATCAGCGCAGCGGCGAGGGTGCCCGGCTCTTTAAACGCGGTGATACCGAAGGCGAAGGAGAGCGCAATACTCAGACCACCAGCCACCACCATCGGCAGCATGTACGACACGCCGGTCAACAGGTGACGATAAGCACCGGTTTTTTCCTGCTTATCTTCCTGGCCGCCAGAAGCACGCGCACCGCTTGGCTGGTAAGTTTTGGCTTCGGTCTGGGCTTTATCCAGTTCCTGCGCGGTTTTCTTCAGCGCAAGGCTGGTTGAGGTACGGTACATCGGCTTCCCGGCGAATTTCGCCAGATCCACATCGATATCGGCCGCAACCACCACCAGATCGGCAGCTGCCACTTCTTCCGGGGTGATAGCGTTACCCGCACCCACGGAACCGCGGGTTTCCACTTTCACCCACCAGCCACGTTTTTTAGCTTCAGCTTCAATGGCTTCGGCAGCCATAAAGGTATGCGCTACGCCAGTCGGGCAAGCGGTGACAGCAACGATGCGTTTCGGCCCGCTGCTCTGTACCGCAGCCGGGGCGGCAACCGCACTTTGCACCGGTTGGGCGTTGGCTTTCGCCTGGCTGATTGTCGCCAGCGGATCGCGCAGCAGCTGCTGAACATCCACCAGCGCCAGTGATTTGCCTGCCAGCTGTGCATCGCTCGGGGCGTTGTGACCCGCCACCAGCACCAGATCGGCGTCAGCAGCATTTTCTGTAAGGGTAAGACCAGCCTGCGCCGCAACCGCACGCAAACTTTCCATCGCTAAATGACCTGAGGCGAGGCCCAGGGAAGAATCTTTAATCAGCAGCGTTTTCATTATACCTCTCCTGCTGTTAGTTAACGGGTTGTAAGTCAACACGCGCCATCATCGCGGCCAACTGGGTACGATCGGTAACCCCAACGTTGCTCTGGCTGACGGCCATAGCCGCCACTGCCGTTGCAAGACGCAGGGTGTGTTCACTGGATTCGCGCATCAGCAGGCCATAAATCAGTCCACCAACCATTGAATCCCCGGCACCTACGGTGCTGACCACTTCACACGCAGGCGGTTTGGCAATCCATTCGCCTGAAGCATTCACCCACAGCGCCCCTTCTGCTCCGAGTGAAATCACTACATGGGCTATGCCCTGCTCGCGCAGCTCATGCGCGGCGTCAATCACATCTTTCAGCGTCGGCAGCTTACGCCCCGCCCAAATCTCCAGTTCGCGGCGATTGGGTTTTACCAACCACGGCGCGGCTTTCAGACCTGCCACCAGCGCTTCACGGCTGCTGTCGAAAATGATGCACGGACATTGGGTGCGCAGATCGCTCATCCACTGGGTAAAGGCTTCCGGCGCCACCCCTGCTGGCAGGCTGCCGCTGACGCACACCATGTCGAACTGACCAAGCCAGGTCAGAGAGTCGGCGGTGAAGCGCTCCCAATCCTGGGCGGTGACGTCAAAACCGGAAAAGTTCAGGTCGGTCACTTCACCGTCTTTTTCCGTCAGCTTGACGTTGATACGGGTACGGCCCTGCACCACCTGAAAACGGTTGGCGATACCCAGCTCGCTGAACAGCTGCTGAAAGCCGTCCTGGTTCTCTTTACCAAGAAAACCACCCACGGTGACATCGATGCCTAAGTCTTTCAGCACTTTCGCGACATTGATGCCTTTACCTGCGGCATGCAGGCCGGTGGTTTTGACCAGGTTAACTTCCCCGCGCTCGATCTCCGGCGTATAGCCGACCAGATCATAAGCCGGGTTAAGTGTGATGGTGGCTACGCGACGACTCATGCTACCCCCTCGCCCAGGCCGCTATTAATGGCCTCTTCAATGGCATTCAGTGCCTGCTGTGCATCTTCACCGCTGGCGGTAAAGCGCAGGCGATGACCTTTCTTCACACCCAACGCAACCACTTTCATCAGGCTGCGACCATTGGCGGGTTTACCGCTGCCGTCAAGGTTGGTGACGGTGATGTCGCTGTTAAACTGTTTGATCACGCTGACCAACGCGGTACCCGGACGGGCATGCAAACCGTGTTCGTTACGGATGGTGTATTCAGCGGTCAGCATATCGGCTTGTTCGTCCACTTCGCTGGTCAGCAACGCCAGAATCCCGGCAGCATCGGCTTTCAGCAGACGTTCAGCTTTATTGGCATGCAGTAAGCTGCTGAGGTAGCCCAGCACTTCCAGCGGACGGTCGTCGCTGGCTGCCACGGTCACCAACAGCGCCACGTTTTCACCGGCGTGGTCAAACGGTGTTGCCGCACGGCTGACGGCCACGGCGCTGTTCAGGTTGCCGATGGCGCTATCGCTCAACCAGATGCCCTGGCCGAGACTCAACGGCGCGTTTGATACCACGCTGGCAACGAAACCAGCATCCACGGCACCTGCCGCCTGTAAACGACCGGCGTTCAGTGCCTGCAACGTCATCAGGTCACTGGCAGCAACATCGACTGCAATCAAGGAAGTATCGAATTTGAATTCCGCCGCCTGCTTTTCACCCATCAGCAGCGCACGCAGATCTTCTGCCGATGCAGTTTTCAGCTGCTCGGCAATGCTGTCATCGCTGAGTACATGGGTCAGCTGACGCAGCAAGGCGAGATGTTCGTCGGATTTCGCGGCAATACCGATGGCGACATACGCCGTCTGGCCGTCGCCCCACGCCACACCCTGCGGGAACTGGAACACCTGCACGCCGGTTTTCAGCACCAAATCGCGGGTGTCGGTCGTACCGTGTGGGATGGCAATGCCGTTGCCGAGAAATGTGGTGGTTTGCTGTTCGCGCGCCAACATGCCATTAACGTAGCCTTCCGCTACATTGCCCGCAGCGGTTAACGCTGCCGCGACCTGACGAATGGCTTCTTCTTTGTTCTGTGCGCTGGCACCGGTATGAATGGCCTGAACTTCGAGCTGGAACATATCTCTCCTCGCTTGCTGAATTGAATCGTTTCAGCTTGATGGCGAAAAAATACGCTGTACGACATCGGCTTAGCCGGGACGACAACGCTGAAACGTTTCAGGGAATATGGTACAGCTCTGCCCGACAGGCAAGAAAATGCGTAATCGACGTAGCAGATTTTTGACGCTACGCACACTTCAGATGTGATTTAGGATTTTCGCCAGATGCAACGCTGACGGTTTTGCTGTAACGCCAGCGGCAGTTAAAGCCACCATTTCAGCAAAATATCAGCAAATCTTCAGGGCGCGGTATCCGCTTCTAATTTCAGCAGATAAATCATGGCCTCAGCGCGACTGGTGTGACACATTTCGGCGCTGGGTTGCAGGCCCGCGCACACCGCCGGGCGTAACGGTGAACCAAATATTTTACAGCGTTGCTGGGCATCAAGCTGAATGCAGGGGGTATTGGCCGGTTTGCCATTGGGCATGCCAGGAATGGGAGATGAGATGGAGGGAGCTGTGCAACAGGCACCGCACTGGTCACGACACAACATTACAGGTACCTGCACCGGGATTTCGCGGCGACAATAGCAGGCTACCTGTGGGAACGCCACTTCATTTCCCGTAGCGGCGCGATTTATCGCGCTCTTTTGACCTTTGGGTATAAAAAACCGCGCGATAAATCGCGCCGCTACACAATATGCCCGAATTCCCTACAAGATGGGAAAATTTGCGCCAGTCCGCTTGCCTGTTTTTACCGGCGCGGGTAACGTGGCGCGATCAATTCTCTCTTAGCGAGTAACACACGATGCCAAAGGCAAACGAAGTTAAAAAAGGGATGGCTGTCACCTGGAATGGCAAACTGCTGCTGGTGAAAGACATCGATATTCAAAGCCCCAGCGCGCGTGGCGCGTCAACCCTATACAAGATGCGTTTTACCGACGTGCGTACCGGCATGAAAGTGGAAGAACGCTTCAAAGGCGACGATATTCTGGAAGCGATCACCCTGACCCGTCGCTTTGTCTCCTTCTCTTATATAGATGGTGACGAATACGTGTTTATGGATGATGAAGACTACACGCCATACACCTTCAAAAAAGAGCAGATTGAAGAAGAGCTGCTGTTTATTCCTGAAGGCGGTATGCCTGGCATGCAGGTACTGACGATGGATGGTCAGTTGCTGGCACTGGAACTGCCACAAACCGTTGACCTGGAAATTGTTGACACATCACCGGGCATCAAAGGCGCTTCCGCCAGCGCGCGCACCAAACCCGCCGGAATGAGCACCGGTCTGGTTATCCAGGTTCCGGAATATCTCAGTAATGGCGAACGCATCCGCATTCATATCGCGGAACGTCGTTATATGGGACGTGCTGATTAAGCACACCCTGACTGTCCGGCGCGCCACAAATGTTATAGTATAACAATCTATTGGCTGCGCCGGGGAGTGATCTCCTGCGCACGTTGTTCTCGATGATTGAGGCAGAATTGTGACGCATGTAAATCTGATTACCGGATTTCTCGGCAGCGGCAAAACCACCGCCCTGCTACATCTACTCGCCAATAAGCCGCCCGGCGAAAATTGGGCAGTGCTGGTGAATGAGTTTGGCGAAATTGGTATTGATGGCGCGCTGCTCGCCGATCGCGGAGCCACGCTCAAGGAGATCCCTGGCGGTTGTATGTGCTGCGTCAACGGCCTGCCATTGCAGGTTGGCCTGAATATGCTGCTGAAGCAAACCAAACCTGACCGCCTGCTGATTGAACCTACCGGGTTGGGCCATCCCCGACAATTACTTGATATGCTACGCGCTGCCGTCTATCAACCCTGGTTACAGGTTGATGCTACGCTGACGCTGCTCGATCCGCGGCATCTGGCTGACGAACGCATTGTGCAGAATGAAAACTTCCGCGATCAACTCAGTGCCGCCGATATCGTGGTTGCAACCAAAAGTGACCGTTGGCATGCAGAGGATCGGCAACGGCTTACTGCCTGGAAACAGCAAAACCTTGGCGATCGTCAGTGGGTAGAAGCGGCCTTGGGCCAGATCGATCCCGCGCTACTCAGGCAACAGGGTTTGGCGGATCGTGCGGTTCCCCAAGCACAACATCACCACCCAGAATCTCGCCCGCAAGGGCTGGCGGCGCTGAAACTTGATGGTCAGGCGCGCTGGCGACGCGCGCTAAATGATGGTCAGGGTTATGCTTCCTGCGGCTGGATTTTCGATGCTGACACGGTGTTCGATACCCTCCCAGCCCTTGAATGGGCGCGGCTTGCGCCAGTGGACAGGGTGAAAGGCGTGCTGCGTACGCCTGACGGATTGGTCACCATTAATCGTCAGGGTGAGGACCTGTTTATTGAAACGCGTCCCACCACACCACCTGATAGTCGCATTGAATTAATCCACCATCAGCCCGTCGACTGGAACATTTTGCAGTCCGGCTTGTTGAAGATTCGTTTAAAATAACTGCGGTAGGTTTCCCCGTTATTTTTCTTTTTTTGAGTTGAACTATGCGCGCTTCTCGTCTTCTCACCATCCTGCTGTTGAATGTGCTGGGTGTGGTGATTTTCTTTTCCTGGTATTTGCCGCCCGACCACGGCTTCTGGTTTGGGCTTGATAAAGCCATCTTCTTTGGTTTCAACGATCAGATGGTGGTACACCACGGCTTTGCGATTTTGGTGGCGATCACCAACTTTCGCGGTTTTGACCTGGTGTCACTGCTGGCAATGGGGCTGCTCTATCTGTGGTTCTGGCGTCGCGAAACACCGCAGGGCCGTCGCCGGATGTTGGCAATCGGCGTCACCATGCTACTGACTGCGGTGGTGCTGAACCAACTGGGTCATCTGCTGCCCGTGCAACACGTCAGCCCGACGCTGTTCTTTGAAAACGTCCATCGCGTCAGCGAACTGACTGGCATTCCCGCTAAAGATGCATCCAGCGATAGCTTCCCTGGCGACCACGGTATGATGCTGATTATCTTTGCCTGCTTTATGTGGCGCTATTTCGGCTTCCGCGCTTTCCTGGTGGGTTTGGTGATCGTATTCGTGTTTGGTTTGCCGCGTGTAATGGCTGGTGCGCATTGGTTCACTGATATCGCTGTCGGTTCACTGTCCGTCGTACTGGTGGGCCTGAGCTGGTGGTTATTAACGCCGGCCAGTGACAAATTAGTTAACTGGTTGTATCGAAGCTTGCCGGGTAAATATAAGCCGCAAGCGTAATTGTTTAGCGCGAGTGATCAAACAACAAAATAGTGATCGCTCGCGCTTAATGAAACCCTAAATAGATTATTAGCTCGCTAAGTAGTTATCAGTAAAAAGAAAAGATTATGGTGTGATCTGTTGTAGACCAGGCTTTTTCTTAATCTGTCCAGTCAGAACCCTCTTAAAATCGGCCTTAACGCCAGAATTAGCCCCTGATCCTGCCGCTATTTCCCTGTTTAATCGCTGCCAGTTGTCGATAAAGTAGCCATTGTGTTACAGATTGATTTCACATCGAAAAAACCTATAAAAATTTATATAAAAGCACTCGCCACGCGGTCTGTAATCGGTTAACCTCAAACGCAATCAGTAGCTGAACAGCATAAAATGTGGTTCCGAAGGCAACAAAAATGTGTGCATTAACACATTTTAGTAATTAAGGAATTGTCTTAGCTGGTCGCTCTTATTAATCTCGACTCGTTTTGTCATCTGGCTGGCGACATTTTGTCGTAAGGATTTCGAAGGAAAACACCCATAATGGTCAAGTCTCAACCAATACTGAGATACCTCAGACGGATTATTCCGGCAGTAGCATTAGCAACGCTCTTATCAGCATGTAGCAGTACCCATAACGGGCAGAACGCGAATAACGAGAATCATGAAGTTAACAACCAGAATGGTTTTTTACTTCAGGCGTCTCAGGATGAATTCGAACAGATGGTGCGGAATGTGGATATCAAATCCCGCATCATGGACCAATACGATGACTGGAAAGGCGTGCGTTATCGCTTAGGCGGTGATACCAAGCGCGGCATCGATTGTTCCGCTTTTGTTCAGCGCACCTTTCGTGAGCAGTTTGGGTTAGATCTTCCGCGTTCAACTTATGAACAGGAAGATACCGGTAAGCAGGTCTCTCGTACAAAACTGCGCCCTGGTGATTTAGTGCTGTTCCGCGCCGGTTCAACCGGTCGCCATGTCGGCATCTATCTGGGTAATGATAATTTTGTACACGCATCCACCAGCAGTGGTGTGATGATCTCCAGTCTCAACGAGAGTTACTGGAAGGCACGTTACCGTGAAGCACGGCGTGTTTTAGGGCGTAATCCCAGCTAATCAATCCCCTTTGAAGATCCTCTCAGCCAGAGAATCAGAAGACGCTGCCCCGGCAGCGTTTTTTTTCGCCTGTCGTTTTTTTCTCCCTCAGAATCGATAAAAAGTAATTGAGAATCAGAAATATAACGAGACTTTTCTCGCGCTCTCGTTATATTCTCGTTCACTTACTTACCCTCATCAAATCGGGTTGCACAGCGGCGAAAGACGCAGCAGCAACCAGACGGAAGACGGGAAGACACCAGATAGCAGTAGTGCGCGGTTAACATAATAAAATGGCAAGACAAGGGGAATTCACTCCATGCCACTGTCGGGGACGTTAAAACGTCATGCAACCTATTCGCGCCGAATCGCCTGGAGCAGCGTGATCGTCGGCGCCGTGTTCTTTCTGTTGTTTGTCACTGTCCTGTTAACGATGACCTGGCAAAAAAGAGTTCAGCAGCATACGTTGCTGTTGTCTCATAGTCGGGACGATTTACAACAGGTGATGACAACTCTGGTCAATACCCTTTATCCACTTCAGCAATACACCCAACTGGAGTGCAACAGCGTTGGTCGCGAGCTTACCTCACGCGCCGCCTTCGCCGGTAATATTCGTGCCATCCTGTTGGTGCGTCATGGTAACGCCTATTGTTCATCCGCCACCGGGGCCTTCCTGTTGCCGGTGGGGGATATCTCCCCGGAATCGGAACTGGAGCGCGACAGCGATCTGCGCTTAATGGAAGGCACGCCGCTGCAACCCAAAAAACCGGCGCTGGTATTGTGGATGAAAAATCCCGGCAACGAAGAAACCGGCATTCTCACTACCATGAACCTCAGCCTTACGCCTTATCAGCTACTGGCCTCTTACCATCCAGAAATCACCGGCATGGCGCTGATAGTCGGTGATCGGGCTATATTAAGCGGCAGTAACCAAGTGGTGCACGTAAGCGATTTACCCCCGTCTCTGGCAAGTATTACGTTTAATCAGGGCACCATGCAGTTTGTCCTGTTTGGCTCCACCCTCGCCGCACCGGATTATCACCTGATTGTTCTCAGCGGCATGTTATTTTCACTGCTGGTGGGTGGTGCCTGCTGGTTGCTGTTGACGATTCATCAACACCCCAGCAAAGAGATTATGCAGGGCATCAAACGAGGTCAGTTTCACGTTGAGTATCAGCCGCTGGTCACCGCACAAGACGGCAAACCCTATGGTGTGGAAGCCCTGCTACGCTGGACTCATCCCAGCGAAGGCATGATCCCGCCCGATGCATTTATCAGCTACGCTGAAGCCCAAAACCTGATTATCCCCCTCACCCGTCATCTGTTTAAATTGGTCGCGCGTGATGCTCATGAGATGTGTCATCAATTACCGCGTGGCACCCGCATGGGTCTCAACCTGTCACCGTTGCACCTCGCTTCCGACAGTTTCCGACGTGATGTGCAGGACTGGATTGCCGACATGCCGCCCAATCACTTCAACTATGTGTTTGAGATTACCGAACGCACCATGGTGAAGGAGAAAAACGCAGGTGAAATCTTTGCCTGGTTGCATGATAACGACATCAAAATTGCGATTGATGATTTTGGTACCGGACACAGCGCCCTGATTTACCTCGAAAAATATCCCTTCGACTATCTTAAGATTGACCGTGGTTTTGTACAAAGCATCGGTACCGAAACCGTCACGTCACCAGTGCTGGATGCAGTGCTACTGCTGGCAAGAAAACTCAATCTGAAAACCGTGGCGGAAGGGGTGGAAACCGGTGACCAGGCGGCCTGGCTGGTTAATCGGGGGGTGACGCATTTGCAGGGTTATCTGTTTAGCCGCCCGCTGAAACCGGAGAATCTGGTGAATTATTATCAGCAGCAACTGGCTGCTGCGGGTTAACGTCACGCGAACGTCATGAAACTGCTACCATAAGGTGCGGATAACGAAAGGAGAGCGTCCCTCTTATGCTGCTTCGTTTAATCACAGCGTTATTGATTGGCTGTGTCATGTCGTCAGTACATGCGGAAACCATCAACGAAAGCTATGCCTTCGCCAAGCTGGGCGATCCAAAATATGAGGTGAACTTCACCCATTATGATTATGCCAACCCGGCAGCGCCGAAAGGTGGCAAGCTAACGCTGGCGGTGATCGGCACCTTTGACAACTTCAACCGTTACGCTTCGCGCGGCAATCCCGGCGCTGCGACCGATACGCTGTACGACGGTCTGTTCACCACCTCCGATGATGAGCCAGCCAGTTACTATCCTCTGATTGCTGAATCCGCTCGCTATCCCAGTGATTTCCACTGGATGGAAGTGTCCATTAACCCACACGCGCAATTCCAGGATGGCACGCCGATTACCGCGCAGGATGTCGCCTTCACCTTTCAGAAATTTATGACCGAAGGTGTGCCGCAGTTCCGTGTGGCATTTCGCGGCGTTGAAGTCAAAGCGCTGAACCGCCTCACGGTGCGGATAGATCTGCCCAAGCCGGATAAAGACTTAGCCCTCAGTTGGCTGACGCTGCCGGTGTTGCCGCAAAAATTCTGGCAGGATAAAAAATTCAACGAACCCATTGGTTATCCCCCCCTTGCCAGTGGCCCTTATCGCGTCACGTCGTATAAATCCGGGCAGTTTATTCAGTACAGCCGGGTGAAAAATTACTGGGCCGCCAATCTTCCGGTGAATCGCGGTCGTTTTAATTTCGACACTATCCGTTACGACTACTATCTCGACGATAATGTGGCGTTTGAGGCCTTTAAAGCCGGTGCCTTCGACCTGC
This sequence comes from Pantoea phytobeneficialis, assembly GCF_009728735.1. Classification (NCBI taxonomy): domain Bacteria; kingdom Pseudomonadati; phylum Pseudomonadota; class Gammaproteobacteria; order Enterobacterales; family Erwiniaceae; genus Pantoea; species Pantoea phytobeneficialis. The sequence continues at coordinate 3,276,936 of NZ_CP024636.1, read as the reverse complement.
GTCTTGAAGGTTCCGCCAAGAAATGGGCAACGCAATATCGTGGCCGCAATTTTGACAACCACGCCATCGTCAAACAGGTCACGCCGAATGATGTCTCCACCAATACCAGTTGGCTGGCATTCAATAATGAAAAGCCATTGTTTCAGGATTTACGGGTACGTCAGGCGATGAGCCTTGCCTTTGATTTTGAATGGATGAATAAGGCGTTGTTCTACGGTGCGTATAAACGCTCCAGCAGCTACTTCCAGAACACCGCGTATGCGGCAAAAGGTTACCCCGACGCCGCACAACTGATTTTGCTGGCACCTTACAAAAGCGAACTGCCGCCGGAAGTGTTTACCAATGAGTATGCGCCCCCCCGCTCCGATGGTAGCGGTTTCGATCGTGACAATTTGCTGAAAGCCATGAACCTGCTGAAAGAAGCCGGTTGGGAGATTAAAAACCAGCAGTTGGTCAATTCGAAAACCGGTCAACCATTCCGCTTTGAGCTACTGCTGAACAGCGGTTCAAACAATGACTGGACCCTACCGTTCCAGCACAGTCTGGCGCGACTGGGCATTCAGGTCTCCCTGCGTCAGGTAGACAGCTCACAATATCTGCGTCGCCTGCGCCACGGTGATTACGATATGACGCCATCAACCTATTACGCGATGCCGTGGCCATCGACTGATCTGCAAACCATCTGGCAGTCTGAATATATCGAATCAACCTGGAACACCGCGCGGGTGAAAGATCCGGTTGTTGATCACTTCGTGCAACAGATAGTCGCGGATCAGGGCAATGAGAAAGCGCTGCTGCCGCTCGGTCAGGCGCTGGATCGCATCCTGCTGTGGCGCGCCTATATGATCCCGATGTGGTACAACGCCGAACAACGGCTGGCATACTGGAATAAATTCTCGCACCCCGAAATCAAGCCCGCCTTCGCCACCGGGCTGGAAAACTGGTGGTACGATGTGAACAAAGCCGCGCGTTTGCCGGCCGATCGACGCTGAGGAGTGCGGTTTGGGTGCTTATTTCCTGCGCAGATTACTGCTGATCATCCCCACCTTGTGGGCCATTATCACGCTCAACTTTTTTATCGTCCAAATCGCACCGGGTGGGCCTGTGGATCAGGCGCTGGCGAATATTCAGTTTGGTCACAGTAGTGGGATACCCGGCGCGCCAGCTGGCGACAGTGGCGGAGCGCGTGGTGCGCTAAGCCGTGATAATCCCGGCGATAGTCAGTATCGCGGCGCACGCGGCCTTGACCCTGAAGTGATTGCCGAGATCAAAAAGCGCTACGGCTTCGATAAGCCGATGTGGCAACGCTATGTGGAGATGCTGTGGAATTACGTGCGCTTCGATTTTGGCGACAGCCTGTTCCGCAGTTCGTCGGTGCTCCAGTTAATCAAAGAAAGTTTGCCGGTCTCCATCAGCCTTGGGTTATGGAGCACGTTAATTATTTATCTGGTGTCCATTCCGCTCGGTATCAAGAAAGCGGTCCGTAACGGCAGCGCTTTTGATATCTGGAGCAGCAGCTTTATCATTATTGGTTACTCGATTCCGGCGTTTCTGTTCGGCGTGATTTTAATTGTGTTATTTGCCGGGGGCAGCTATCTCGACTGGTTCCCACTGCGCGGCCTGACATCACCCCAATTCGACAGCCTGCCGTGGTACGGCAAAATTACCGATTACCTGTGGCATATTACGCTGCCGGTGCTGGCGACGGTGATTGGCGGTTTTGCCACCCTGACCATGCTGACCAAAAACTCTTTTCTCGATGAAATCCGCAAACAATATGTAGTGACCGCACGCGCGAAGGGCCTTGATGAAAAACGCATCCTGTATGGCCATGTGTTCCGCAACGCCATGCTGTTGGTCATTGCTGGTTTTCCCGCCACGTTCATCAGCATGTTCTTCACCAGTTCGGTGCTGATTGAGGTGATGTTCTCCCTTAATGGCCTTGGCCTGTTGGGCTACGATGCCACCATCCAACGTGATTATCCGGTGATGTTTGGCACGTTGTATATTTTCACGCTGATTGGCCTGCTGATGAATATTCTCAGTGATTTGACCTACACCCTGGTCGATCCACGCATTGATTTTGAGGGTCGCTGATGCGCTTGTCCCCATTAAACCAGCAGCGCTGGCAGCGTTTTCGCCACAATCGACGGGGTTACTGGTCGCTGTGGATTTTCCTGATTATTTTCCTGCTGTCGCTGGGTGCCGAGTTACTGGCTAACGATAAACCGTTGCTGGTGCATTATCAGCAGCGCTGGTATGTTCCGCTGCTGTTTAACTACAGCGAAAGCGATTATGGCGGGGATTTTTCGACCCCGGCGGATTATCAGGACCCGTGGCTGAAACAACGCCTTGCTCAACAAGGCTGGGCCATTTGGGCACCGATTCGTTTCAGTGACAGCACCATCAACTTTGCAACCAATGTCCCCTTCCCTTCTCCTCCGTCGACGCAGAACTGGCTCGGCACCGATGCTAACGGCGGCGATGTGTTGGCCCGCCTGTTGTATGGCACGCGGATTTCGTTGCTGTTTGGTCTGCTGCTGACGCTGTTCTCCAGCGTGATTGGCATCGTGGTCGGCGCGGTGCAGGGGTATTTCGGCGGACGCGTCGATTTAGTCGGGCAGCGCCTGATTGAAGTGTGGTCCGGCATGCCATCGTTGTTTTTATTAATCTTACTTTCCAGCGTCATTCAGCCGGGTTTCTGGTGGCTGTTGCTGGTGACGGTGGTGTTTGGCTGGATGAGTCTGGTCAGCGTGGTCCGGGCAGAATTTCTACGCACCCGCAACTTTGACTATATTCGTGCAGCACGCGCGCTGGGCGTCAGTGACAGCCGCATTATGTTGCGCCATATGCTACCTAACGCGATGGTCGCCACCTTAACCTTTTTGCCCTTTATTCTGTGCGGGTCGATCACCACGCTGACCTCACTCGATTTCCTTGGCTTTGGTCTGCCAGTGGGTTCACCGTCGCTGGGCGAGTTGCTGTTGCAGGGTAAGAATAATTTGCAGGCGCCGTGGCTCGGGTTATCGGGCTTTTTTGCGTTGGCCATTTTGCTGTCGCTGCTGATTTTTATTGGTGAAGCGGTACGCGATGCCTTTGATCCAAGCCGGGGGAGCTAAATGAGCAACTTACTGACCGTCAATCACCTCGCTGTTGCGTTTCAACAACGCACCGTGGTGGAGGATATTTCGCTGCGCATTGATGCGGGTGAAACCCTGGCGCTGGTCGGCGAATCCGGTTCTGGGAAAAGTGTCACCGCGCTGTCGATTATGCGCTTGCTGCCGCAGCCGCCGGTCAGCTATCCACAAGGCGAGATTCTGTTTAATGGGCTGAACCTGTTGCAGGCCAACGAACGCACGTTGCGTGGCTTGCGCGGCAACCAGATGGCGATGATTTTCCAGGAGCCAATGGTATCGCTCAATCCGCTGCACAGCGTAGAAAAGCAGTTGTATGAGGTGCTGTCGCTGCATCGGGGGATGCGGCGTGAAGCGGCACGGGCGGAGATCCTTAGCTGCCTTGATCGTGTTGGCATCCGCCAGGCCGCAACGCGTTTGCAGGATTTCCCTCATCAACTCTCCGGCGGTGAACGCCAGCGCGTCATGATTGCGATGGCGCTGCTGACTCAACCAAAATTGCTGATTGCCGATGAGCCAACCACCGCACTGGATGTCACGGTACAGGCGCAGATCCTGCAACTGCTGCGCGAGTTGCAACGCGAGTTGAATATGGGGATGCTGTTTATCACCCACAACCTCAACATTGTGCGTCAGCTGGCACATAGCGTCACCGTGATGCGTAATGGCCGGGAAGTCGAACATAACCGTTGCGCTGCGCTGTTCAGCCAGCCACAGCACGCCTATACCCGAGAATTGCTGGCAGAGGAGCCAGATGGCAGGCCCGCCCCTCTCAGCGACACTCTCCCGCTGTTGCAGGTAAAGAATCTGCATGTCGGCTTTCCGGTGCGCCGTGGCCTGCTAAAACGTACCGTGGCGGAGAAAACGGCGGTGCAGGATCTGAGTTTTACCTTGCGGCGCGGCGAAAGTCTTGGCCTGGTGGGTGAGTCCGGCTCCGGCAAAAGCACCACCGGGCTGGCACTGCTGCGCCTGATTGCGGCGCGTGGGGAAATCTGGTTCGATAATCAACCGTTGCATCAGTTGTCAGCGAAGCAGTTGTTACCGCTGCGGGAAAAAATTCAGGTGGTGTTTCAGGATCCTAACTCGTCACTTAACCCACGGATGACGGTGCAGCAGATTATCGCCGAAGGCCTGGCAGTACATCGCCCCTCTCTCAGCGCCGCCGAGCAGGAAGCCAAAGTGATAGCGGTAATGGAGGAAGTCGGACTGGATGCGGCAAGCCGTACACGCTATCCGGCTGAATTTTCCGGCGGCCAGCGTCAGCGCATTGCTATCGCGCGGGCGTTAATTCTTGAGCCACAACTGATGGTGTTGGATGAGCCGACCTCATCGCTCGATCGCTCGGTGCAAAAACAGATACTTAGCCTGCTACGTCGTTTACAGCAACAACATCAGCTGGCTTATCTGTTTATCAGCCACGATTTGCAGGTGGTGCGCGCCCTGTGCCATCAGCTGATTGTGCTGCGCCAGGGAGAGGTGGTGGAGCAAGGTGAATGTGATGCGCTATTTGATGCGCCACAGCAGGAATATACGCGGCAGCTGTTGGCATCCGCGCAGGTTGAAAGCCTGATTTAATGACCGTCAAAAGTTTCCGCGATGGCGACACCCTGATTCTTCAGGCAGCAATTCGTGGCGCTTTCGTCACCACGCTGGATCAGCAGGCAGGGCTGCCCTTCACATTGGGCGATCTTGCACTCAACCTGAATCTGCGCCAGCGTATCCTGCAACTGACGCAGAATCTCCATTGCCGGATGGCCGTCGTGGCTAAGCAGGCGTAACGCCACCAGATCCTGGTCATTTTCAGCATCGGCAGATTCCTGGCGCTCAATCTCACCAGCATGATCAAGCGACCAGCGGTAATGTTGCGGCAGACGATGCACAACGGAAAGTTGCAGCATAGATACGTAATCCCCAGAGACGTTAACGTTATTCACAACGAACGGCGCACACGCAGTGAATCCTTTTTCCTGGTTAACTCAGAATACGGACGTCAAGGTTAGCCTTCTCGTTTTAAACACAAAGCATGTAGCAGAGTTATTATTTGCGAGTTTGCTCGCATTTATCGCTATATGTACCCTGTTCGGCGGCAGTTAACAATCATTTTAGACGCAATAACGTTACTTTTTTACTTATTAATTTTCACAATATGGAAACATTACAAACAGAAAAGGTATTACATAAACCGTAGCGACGTGATTTATCGCGCAAATTGCAGAACAGCGCGATAAATCGCGCTGTTACGAGTTGGGGGGATGTTAACAGGTCAGGCGCTGGCGTGGCGGGGTCGTGAAGCGTAACTGAACAACGCAATTGAAACGGTGGCGCACAGCGCGATAGTCGCCACCATCGGCCAGGCGCTACTGACATTGATCATTGACAACAATGCCCCAACCAGCGCACCGACACCGAAACGTAAGGTGCCCGCCAACGAGGATGCCGTGCCAGCCATATGTGGAAACTCATCCAGCACCACCGCCATCGCGTTGGAAGATACCGTTGAGACGCAGCCGATAAACATCGCTACTCCCAGTACCAGCGGCAGAAAACCTAGGTTAAGCGCGCTCACCACCAGCAGCCAAATTCCCATGCAGAACTGGATTACCAGACCAATGCGGAACATCGCCAGTGGCCCAAAGCGGCGCACGGCACGGCTGTTGATTAACGTCATCACAAACAGGAACACCACGTTGAGGCCAAAGTAGTAACCAAAATTCTGCGGCGAGACGTGGTTCACCTCGATGTAAACAAAGGGACCGGCATTGAGGAAAGCAAACAATCCGGCAAAGGAGAATCCGCTCGCCAGCATATAGCTGAAAGCGCGTTTATGGCGGAACAATGCGACAAAATTCCCCAGTGTGGTACGCAGGTGAAAACGCTGGCGCTGCTCCGGTTTTAGCGTCTCGCGGATTTGCGTGACCACCAGCACCGTGGTGACAATAGCGGCAATCGACAGTGTCCAGAAGATGGCGTGCCAGCTCCATAACAGCAACAACCAGCCGCCGATAATTGGTGCCATCAAGGGTGCAATGGTGGTGATTAGCATCACGAACGACATCATGCGCGAGAAATCCTCTTTCGAGTAGCTGTCACGCATCAGGGCGTTGATCACCACACTGGCCGCCGCAGCTGACAGGCCGTGCAGAAAACGCATGAAGATCAGTTGATCAATGGTTTGCGACAACGCACATGCCGCCGCCGCACAGGCAAAAATCAAGGTGCCAAGGGCAATCACCGGTTTACGGCCATAGCTGTCGGCCAGTGGCCCATACACCAACTGACCAATCGCAAAGCCGAAGATATACAGGTTTAACGTCATCTGTACGCTGCCAGACGAAACAGCAAACTGGCGGGCAATTTGCGGCATAGCGGGCAGATACATGTCGATGGAGAGCGGCATCAGCATCGCCAGCAATCCGAGAATAACCACTAACCCGACCGGTGAATTCTTTTCCTTTGGCACCACATGCTCCCGCTATTTTTGCTGTTTTAATTCGTCAGGTAAGCCAATGCTGGCAACTTCTTCTTCAGTCAATTCCCGGTACTCACCTTCCGCAAGCTCCGCATCAAGCACGATTTCGCCAATGAGTTCACGGTGCAGCGTCACCACATGGTTACCTACCGCGGCAAACATGCGTTTTACCTGGTGATAACGCCCTTCGCTGATGGTCAGCAACGCTTCCTGCGGGCCAACAATTTCCAGCGTAGCCGGTTTAGTCAGATCTTTTTCATTGTGCAGTTGCACGCCGGTGGCAAACTTTTCTACCAGAGCCGGATCTATCGGCAACTCCACGCCAACACGATAGGTTTTTTCGCAGTGATGACGCGGTGACGTAATACGATGCGACCACTGACCGTCATCCGTCAGCAGCACCAGACCGGTGGTATCGATATCCAGACGCCCTGCCGCATGCAGCTTCCCAACCATTGGCTCTTCAATAAAGAACAGAATGGTCGGGTGATCCGGATCATCGGTGGAACAAACATAACCCTGTGGCTTGTTTAACATGAAATAACGCGGGCCGTGCTGCTGCACCAGTGGATTGCCGTCGTATTCGACTTCGTCATCCGGCAACACTTTATAGGCGGTGTCGCGTACCACTTCGCCATTGATGGTGATTTTTTTCGCGCGGATTTCACGCGCGGCAATGGCACGGCTGATTTCCAGTTGCTGAGATATGAATTTGTCGAGTCGCATGAATTCGCTTTGCCTGTTTACTGCGGAGGGAAACTGAAACGGTGTTTTTATCCGTTGAAAATGTGAGGGCAGTATAGCCTGAACCTTCGGCGGCTAACAGAGCTGATCCTGCGTTTCACGCCCTTTCATGGCATAATGCGCGCCCGTTTCAGAAAAAAGTTTTTTCCGATGTCCTTCACCCTGCGCCCCTATCAACAAGAGGCGGTTAATGCGACCATCGCGCACTTCCGCCAGCATGCTTCGCCCGCCGTCATTGTGCTGCCTACCGGTGCGGGCAAAAGCCTGGTCATCGCCGAGCTGGCCCGACTGGCGCGTGGACGGGTGCTGGTGCTGGCACATGTCAAAGAACTGGTGGAGCAGAACCACAGCAAATATCAGGCATACGGCCTGGAGGCTGACATCTTCGCCGCCGGTCTGCAACGCAAACAAAGTGAACGCAAAGTGGTGTTTGGCAGCGTACAGTCGGTGGCGCGCAACCTTGACCGCTTCGATAGCGCCTTTTCACTGGTGATCGTCGATGAATGTCACCGCATCAGTGACCAGAGTGAAAGCCAGTATCAGCAACTCTTCAACCATCTGCGCCAACATAACCCACAACTCCGTCTGCTGGGGTTGACGGCCACGCCTTTCCGCCTCGGTAAGGGTTGGATCTATCAGTTTCATTATCACGGCATGGTGCGCGGCGATAACCATGCCTTGTTTCGCGACTGCATCTACGAATTACCGTTGCGTTATATGATCAAGCACGGTTTTCTGGTGCCACCTGAGCGGCTGGATATGCCGGTGGTGCAATATGATTTCAGTCGCCTGATTCCGCAAAACAATGGCCTGTTCAGCGAAGCCGATCTGAATCGCGAGCTGAAACAACAACAACGCGTCACGCCGCATATCATTCAGCAGATCGTGGAATTTGCCGAGGATCGACGCGGGGTGATGATTTTTGCCGCCACCGTCGAACATGCGCGGGAAGTGCTGACGTTATTGCCAGAGGATAGCGCGCTGGTTTCGGCAGAAACCGCCGTGAAAGAGCGCGATCGGCTGATTAACGCCTTTAAAGCACAGCAACTGAAATATCTGGTCAATGTTGCGGTGCTGACCACCGGATTTGATGCCCCCCATGTCGATCTGATCGCCATCCTGCGTCCGACCGAATCAGTCAGCCTGTATCAACAGATTGTCGGGCGCGGCCTGCGGCTTGCCCCCGGCAAAACCGATTGCCTGATCCTCGATTACGCTGGCAACCCGCATGATCTTTTTACGCCAGAAGTCGGTGCGCCTAAAGGTGCCAGTGACAACCAACCCGTGCAGGTGTTTTGTCCGGCCTGCGGCTTCGCCAACACCTTCTGGGGCAAAGCCACCGCCGATGGCCATGTGATTGAGCATTTTGGTCGCCGCTGCCAGGGAGTACTGGAAGATGACGACGGCGCACGCGAACAATGTGATTACCGTTTCCGCTTTAAAAGCTGCCCGGATTGTGGTGCGGAAAACGATATAGCTGCGCGCCGCTGTCACCAGTGTGACAAGGTGCTGGTCGATCCCGACGATATGTTGAAAGCGGCGCTGAAGCTGAAAGATGCCCGGGTATTACGCTGTGGCGGTATGACGCTGACGCAAGGACGAGACGAGAAAGGTGAATGGTTAAAGGCCACCTACTACGATGAAGATGGGCTGGATGTAAGTGAGCGCTTCCGTCTGCATACGCCCGCACAGCGCAAAGCCTTTGAGCAACTGTTTATGCGCCCGCATCAGCGCGCGCCTGGCGTACCGCTGGGATGGCAGACCGCCGCTGATGTGGTGGCGTTGCAGCCGTTATTGCGCCACCCTGATTTTGTCGTCGCGCGCGCGAAAGGCCATTTCTGGCAGGTTCGCGAAAAGGTGTTTGATTATCAGGGGCGTTATCGCCGCGCCAATGAGCTGCGATAAGCCACGGAATCATTTGCCCGGCGCCGGGATAGCGGCTATAATGCCGCCCGCTTTTGCATCCGCAAGAGCGTTTGAATAATCGTCCTGTTGCTGGGTCGCCTGTAGCAGGAATCAACGAAGAGACATTAAGATGTTCACTATCAACGCAGAAGCACGTAAAGAGCAGGGTAAGGGTGCGAGCCGCCGCCTGCGCCACGCTAACAAGTTCCCGGCCATCGTTTATGGCGGAACTGAAGCACCGGTTTCTATCGAACTGGATCACGATGCAATCATGAACATGCAGGCTAAAGAAGGTTTTTACTCTGAAGTTCTGACCATCGTTGTTGACGGTAAAGAAACCAAGGTTAAAGTTCAGGCTGTACAGCGTCACCCGTTCAAGCCGAAACTGCACCACATCGACTTCGTTCGCGCTTAATCGCCTGACGAGTTGAAGAAAAAACGCCGCATTTGCGGCGTTTTTTTATGGGCGAAAATCAGTTGCCGCCAGTGCGACGTTGTAACTGATCGCGCAGATTCGGCGGTGTCCCTTTAATCGTCAGCGTATCGGTCGCCGGATCCCAGAAAATACGTTCGCCCAGCAGCATGGCATCGAAATTCAGGGTTAAGCCACCGCCGCTGCCAGCAAACTTAGTCAGCTGACGCAACGTGCTACGGTCAGCCGGAAAATGCTCTTCCAGTTCGTAGCCCTGTTCCTGGGTAAATGCCTGGAACGTCTTCTCGCCCAGTGGCGGCAGTTCGCTGGATAGATCTTCCAGCGCAATCTCCTCACCGGCCTGGAGCTGATCGTTGCAGTAGCTGTAGACCTGCTGACGATAATTCTGGCGCTCGTTTTTATCCAGATTCGATTCCGCGCAATAATCATCAACCGCCTGCAACAAGCCACGGTTCTGCGCTTTGGTATCGAGGCCCACGCTGGCACCGAGAAAATCCATAAAGAAGTCAGCGACTTTACGCCCTACCCGCCCGCGTAAAAACGTCAAATAACGGGTGGACTCCGGGTTGGTTTCCCATTCGGTGAGATCAATGCGCGCCACAATATCCGCATGATTGATATCAAGATAATGGGTGCTGCTGATGTCCAGTTGCTCGTTAACACGCATGCTGGACTGGCTGTTAAGCACCGCCACCAGCAAATATTCCACCGCCAGATAACGATAATGGATAAACAGAACGATACCGCCTTCAGCAAACGTATATTTGCTCAGTTCATCGCGCAGACGACCGGTCGCCGCCCGACTGAAGGCCAGAAAGTCATCTTCTCCTTTGCGGCAGTTACGCAGCGCAGCGGCCAGTTCGCTCTCTTCATCGAATAACCCATAGGCTTTGTTTTTCGCGCTATAAACCCGGTGTAACTCTTCTGCCATCTCTTCCACCGCTTTGGTGGCAGGCAGCAGGGTATCGCGCAGCACCAGCTCCAGCTGGTTTTCATCACGTTTGACTAACTGATGCAGGGCGATCTGGTCGATATCCAGACTCATGATAGACTCTCCTTTAAGCTCAGGCGCGTATTCAAACACCGCCCGCCGCGGCTTTCAACTCCATGCACAACACGAACATTTCGCTTTCGATAAAATTGCGGAAAAAATCGCGTTGTTACGGTAATATACCGCCTTTTGATACTTGATTAGTCGACGATATGCCACAATCATCCCGTTACAGTGACGAACGCGTGGAGAAACTCCTCGCGCAACTGGCGCAGGTTCTTGAAAAAGACAAAGCGCCAACCGACCTTTCCCTGATGGTGCTGGGAAATATGGTAACCAATTTGATCAACACCAGTGTATCTCCGGCGCAGCGCCGTAGCCTGGCGCGATCTTTTGCCGATGCATTGCAGGCGTCGGTTCGCGATGACAACGCCCATTAATTTGCAGATTTGACCTTATAATATGGTAACCAACCGGCAGCGCTACCGTGAAAAAGTCTCCCAGATGATCAGCTGGGGGCATTGGTTTGCCCTGTTTAATATTATCTTCGCGTTAATTTTAGGCAGCCGCTACCTGTTGGTTTCCGACTGGCCTGCCTCGCTGGCTGGTCGTATCTATGCCTACAGCAGCTGGATTGGCCACTTTAGCTTCCTGGTGTTTGCTGGCTATCTGCTGATAATTTTCCCCCTCACCTTCGTGGTGATGTCGCAACGGCTGCTGAGATTCCTGTCGGCCATTATCGCGACGGCGGGCCTGACGCTGATTATGGTCGACAGCGCGGTGTTCAATCGCTTCCATCTCCACCTCAATCCGGTGGTGTGGGAACTGGTGATTAACCCCGACCAGAGTGAGATGGCGCGTGACTGGCAGCTGATGTTTATCGGTGTGCCGATCATATTCCTGGTGGAGATGCTGTTCGCCACCTGGAGCTGGCAGAAACTGCGCAGCCTCAATCGACGCTCATTCGGCAAGCCGCTGGCGGCGTTGTTTATCTCAGCGTTCTTCGCCAGCCATCTACTGTATATCTGGGCCGATGCCAATTTCTATCGCCCCATCACCATGCAGCGCGCGAACCTGCCACTTTCTTATCCAATGACCGCAAGACGTTTCCTTGAACGCCACGGCCTGTTGGATGCACAGGAATATCAGCGTCGTCTGGTGCAACAAGGTGATCCCGAAGCCCTCTCGGTTCAATATCCGCTGAGCGACATTACTTTCCGCGATGGCGGTACACGGCATAACTTGTTGGTGCTGACGGTAAACGGCCTTAACAACGCTACGGTAGAGAAAGCCCTGCCGTCGCTCACTCAGTTTGCCAGCGACAATGTGCGTTTCACGCAGCACTTCAGCGCGGGCAACCAGGCTGAAAAAGGCCTGTTTGGCCTGTTCTACGGCATCTCATCCAGCTATATGGATGGCGTGTTGGCGGCGCGTATGCCTTCCGCGTTACTCAGCGCCCTGAATAGCCAGGGTTATCAGTTCGGTCTGTTCTCGTCCGATGGCTTTAATCAGCCGTTGTATCGCCAGGCATTGCTGGCCGATTACTCGCTGCCAACGATGGAGAGTCAGACCAATAGCGCTACGGTTACCCAATGGCAAAACTGGCTGAATGGGCAGAAAGACAATAATGCCCCGTGGTTCTCCTGGATCGCGTTGAACGGCATTACCGTGAATGGCGACAGTGTTAAAGCGCGCCAGCGCAGCTATCTGCGTCAGGCTGCTGGCGTTGACAGCCAAATCGCCGTTGTGCTGCAAACTTTGCAGGAGCGCGATTTGTTGAAAAATACCGTTGTGGTGATTACCGCCCAGCATGCGATTGCGCTGGATGGTGATGATGACAATCCAGGTAACCGTGCGACGCTTCAGGTACCGCTGGTGGTGCACTGGCCTAATACGCCTGCACAAACTATCGATCGCCTGACCGATCAGCAGGATGTGATGGCAACATTGATGCAGCGTCTGTTGCATGTGCGTACCAATCCGGTGAACTACTCTCAGGGTGAAGATCTTTTTGCCGCGCAACGCAACCATAATTGGGTGGCGAGCAGTGAAGATGGCAGACTGGTAGTCACTACCCCTGAAACAACCCTGGTGCTGAACAACAACGGCAGCTATTACGCTTATGATGCGCAGGGAAAAGTCCTCAGGGACCATAAACCTGAACTGGCATTGCTGTTGCAGGTGCTGACGGAACAGAAGCGTTTCATCGCAAACTGATTAATTATGAGGCAGTTAAATCCCGTGCATCTTGCAATCGTGCGCGGAAACGTTACTATATGCCTCCACGTTCGGCACGTAGCGCAGCCTGGTAGCGCACTGTCATGGGGTGTCAGGGGTCGGAGGTTCAAATCCTCTCGTGCCGACCAAAATTCCCAATAAAAAAGCAGCCTTTATGGCTGCTTTTTTATTTTCCGCATGCAGCAATCACAGCAGACGGTTGCCATCCTTATCAATCACTTTTTCGCCATCTTCTTTGCTGAACGCCCCCTGCTGTGGGTCAGGAAGAATATCAAGCACCACTTCTGAGGGGCGACATAACCGCGTCCCTAACGGTGTCACCACTATCGGACGGTTAATCAGGATGGGATAAGACAGCATGGCATCAAGCAACTGATCATCGCTAAAGTGCTCATCAGCCAAACCGAGTTGCTGATAAGGCTCGACATTCTTGCGTAATAAGGCCCGCACGCTGATCCCCATCGCATGGATCAGTTCCTTTAACTCTTCACGTTGCGGCGGTGTTTCCAGATAGTGGATGACAACAGGTTCAACCCCACTGTTGCGAATTAATGCCAACGTGTTACGTGAAGTCCCGCAAGCAGGATTATGATAGATGGTGATGTCAGTCATGTTCATTCTCAAATCATTGGGTAAAGGCCAGGCGCAAAGCTAGCGCACTCAGAGTTACCAGCAGCACTGGCAGTGTCATCACAACACCCACCCGGAAGTAGTAACCCCAGCTAATCTTGATGTTTTTCTGATCGAGTACATGCAGCCAAAGTAACGTAGCGAGACTTCCAATGGGTGTGATCTTCGGCCCCAAATCGCAGCCAATTACGTTGGCATAAATCATGGCTTCTTTGATGACACCTTCCGCCGTGCTGGCATCAATTGAGAGCGCACCGATCAAAACAACAGGCATATTGTTCATCACAGATGAAAGTATCGCCGTAATTAAACCAGTGCTAAAGGTGGCACTCCATACCCCCCCGTTTGCAAAGGTATTCAACAGCAAGGTGAGATACTGGGTGAGGCCCGCATTTTTCAGACCGTAGACGACCAAATACATCCCCAGTGAGAAAATGACGATCTGCCAGGGTGCGCCTCGCAGAACTTTCCCTGTGTTAATAGCATGACCGCGTTTAGCCACCGCAAATAGCGTTAGCGCACCAACCGCCGCTATTGCACTGACAGGAATACCGAGCGGCTCAAGGAGGAAGAAACCAACCAACAGCAGAACCAACACCAGCCAGCCCATTTTAAATGTCGCAGGGTCTTTGATGGCTTCAGCCGGGGACTTTAGCAGGGAAAGATCGTAGTGTCTGGGAATCTCCTTGCGGAAGAAAAGATGCAGTACGATCAGCGTGGCAATGATGGCAGCAAGATCAACCGGCACCATGATTGACGCATAATCACTAAATCCCAGTTGGAAAAAATCGGCAGAAACGATGTTAACCAGATTGGACACTATCAGCGGCAAACTGGCGGTATCCGCGATAAAGCCTGCCGCCATAACGAAAGCCAGTGTCGTTCCTTTGCTGAACCCCAATGCCAGTAGCATCGCGATAACAATAGGTGTCAAAATCAGCGCCGCACCATCATTAGCGAATAATGCAGCAACCGCAGCACCTAACAGGACGATATACGTAAACAGCAACCGCCCTCGCCCGTTACCCCATTTGGCGACATGCAAGGCACACCATTCGAAAAAACCCGATTCGTCCAACAACAGGCTGATGATTATTACTGCGATAAACGCAGTCGTTGCGTTCCAGACGATATGCCAGACAACCGGAATGTCATGTAACTGGATGACCCCGGTCATCAACGCCAGAACTGCGCCTATCGACGCGGTCCAGCCGATGCTAAGTCCGCGGGGTTGCCAGATGACAAAAATGATGGTGAGAACAAATATTGCGCCTGCCAGTAACATTAAAATCCCCTGCCCTGAAAATACATATGCTTTTATGAATATGTTTTAACGGCCGCACACATTTGCCTTGGCACTTTTGAATGATTCACGTAATTCATCACGCTGACTGCTCCAGGCAGTATCTATTATCGACGCCGCCCAGGCTGGCATATGAGGCGATAAACGGTAGTGAATCCATTTACCCTCACGACGATCCAACACCAAACCAGCATCTCGCAATAACGCAATATGGCGTGAAATCTTCGGCTGGGATTGACTTGTAAAGGCACACAGGTCGCACACACAGAGTTCTCCAGCCTCACGCAACAGCAAGATGATTGTTGTGCGTGTCTCATCAGCAAGGAGTTTGAAAAGTTGAACTGGCTGCATCAGTGCATGTTTCCTGATAATCATTGAACACATATGTTAAATCATATATGTTCAATGTAAAGGCAGATTTTATTCACTGGGGGAACATTACATATCGTTATTTCCAGCCTTTGATGCTGAACACTTTGTTCGATCCACTGCCTGCGGAGATTCAAATCCTCTCGTGCCGACCAAAATTCCCAATAAAAAAGCAGCCATAAGGCTGCTTTTTTATTTTCTGCTATCCCTCATTCACCCAGATTCGCATCTCGCCTTCCCCTCGATTCGCCCAGCTAAACCAGGGAATAAAGGTCAATGTTTGTGTCTGACGGGTGGCAGGAGAGCGATCATAATGCCATAGCGCTTGTTCTTCCGGCGAACTCGCACTGTGTGTGCTGCCTTCAGCCTGGATCAACACCTTGTGCGCAAACAGCCCTTTACCTTCAAAAGTGCGGAAGGTCGCCGTTTGTGGTAACCACAGGTTATGCAGTTCCTCACCGTTATCGGCCTGTTCAAGACAATAGACCAGCGGCCCGCGCTGGATCGCCACTTTGCCCGCCACATGACGTACCAGCGGATTGCCATAGACGCGACGTACCGGCATCGGCAACGTCAGGATTAAGGTATCGCCCTCCTTCCAGCAGCGGCTAATATGCAGATAGCCTTTCCGGGACTGACCTTCCACTGCCGTACCATTCAGCATCACCTGTGGCGCATCGCACCAGTCCGGCAAGCGTAATGCCAGCGTGTGCTGAATGGGTTGCGGGGAATCAATGGTGATGGTCACCTGCTCCTGCCACGGGAAATTGCCACCGATGCGCAAGCGCAACTTATCCTCACCCACCGGCACTTCAAGGCTATTGCCAACATAGAGATTGATATACAACGCATCTTCGCGTGGCGTATAGATGTAATGACCGAGTGAAGTCAGCACGCGAGCAATATTGGGTGGACAACAGGCACAACCGAACCAGCGCTGGCGCACCGGTTTTACGTGGTCATAGATATGGTTTGCGCTGAGGGTTTTCGGATGGACTTCCAGCGGATTGACGTAGAAGAAGTGTTTACCATCCAGCGCCATCCCCCCCAGCACGGTGTTATATAACGCCCGCTCCATCACATCGGCATATTGGCTGTCGGCCTCCATCTCCACCATGCGACGGGCAAACATCATCAGGCCAATCGACGCGCAGCTTTCGGCATAGACGCTGTCGTTCGGCAAATCGTAATCACTGCTGAAAGCTTCGCCACTGCTTTGCGAACCGATACCGCCGGTGATATATAACTGGCGCTGGGCCATGTTATGCCACAGCCGCAGGCAGTCCTGACGTTTCGCCTCATCCTGGTTGAGTCTGGCCAGGTGCGCCACCCCGGTCATCAGATAGACAAAGCGCACTGCGTGGCCAATCGCCGTGTGTTGTTCGGCAATCGGTTGATGCGCCTGACTGTAGGCTTTGTCTTTTACCATCCATGCGGGGCCATAGGTATTCCAGTAAGAGGTCTTGCCACGCTTTTCGTACTCGCTATCGTAAAAATGCGGCTGCGTGCCACGCTGCTCAACGAAGTAGTTCACCAGCGTCAAATAACGCGGCTCCCGGGTCACTTCATGCAGACGCATCAACGCCAGCTCGATTTCCGGATGTCCCGGATAGCCGTGCAACTGGGTATCACCCGGCCCGAACACGCTGTCGATATGGTCGGCAAGTTTACACACCACTTCCAGCAGTCGGCGCTTGCCGGTGGCCTGAAAGAAAGCGACACCAGCCTCGATCATGTGTCCGGCACAGTACAGCTCATGACACTCCGCGAGGTTAGTCCAGCGTTCGTTGGGCGCTTTGACAGTGAAGTAAGTGTTAAGATAGCCATCGTCACACTGGGCGGCCGCCACCAGTTCAATCACCTCATCAGCGGTTTTCTCCAGTTCTGCATCTGGCCGCTGGCACAGCGACCAGGCAACCGCCTCCAGCCACTTCGCCACGTCGCTGTCCTGAAACACCATGCCGTAGAATTCCCCCTGCTGTAACCCGGCAGCGATACGGAAATTTTCAATCGCATGGCTGGGATCGGCTTCAGCAATCCGGTCGTTCAGTGCCTCCCATTGATAGGGGATCACGACATCACGCACCAGTTGTTGATACTGACCGAGGAACGGATCGTTAATTTTGAGCTGATGCAGATCGACTTCCATTACAGACATAACGTTCTCCTTAAGACTGGACATGGCGAACACGCAGATCGCTGGCAATGCGCGCCATCATGGGATTTTTGAGTTTGCAGGCGAGAATGGTGAACGCCAGCAGCAGGTGGAAAAAGGCAGGCAACAAGGTTTCCATGCTGGTGATGCCGTGCAGAGATACCGCCGTCTGGTTAGCTGCACCTGGTTGATAGGCGACGAAAATAAACACCAGACTGATGATGCCGGCACTGGAGGCCCAGGCCAACTTGATGAAAAACAGGTTAAAGGCGAAGTTCATCCCCGAAGAACGTACGCCGGTTTTCCACTCGCCGTAATCATCGGCAAAGGCCATCAGTGAAAAATGCAGCGGCAGCGTGAAACCAAGGATAATCCCATTGCCAAGGATCACCACCAGCCAGAGGGTTTGCCACGCCGGGCCGGTGGGCAAGAGCCACATTAATACCGCCAGCGCAGCCAGCACGATGTTGGTCCAATAATACAGCCTGACGGTATCCACGCGTTTTGACAGCGGGCTGACCAGCACCGAGCCAAGAATCGAAGCAAAAGTCACCATGGTAAAAAACAGCGAGGTGTAAGCGGTACTGCCCTGCAACACGTAGGTGATGAAGTACATGTAGCCGCCCCCCCGAATGTTGAACACATTGATCAGCAGGAACGACATCAGCAGCATCAGCAGCAGTTGGTCATTTTTGCGCAGCCCTGCCAGATGTTCCCGCAGGGTAAATTTCCCCATACTGTCCAGCGAGACACGCTCACGCACCCAGAAAAAGCAGCACAGAAACATCACTACCGCCACGCTACACAGGATACCGACACCGAGCTGATATCCCTGCGCCGCATTGCCTTTGCCCAGGGTCGATACCAGCCACGGCAGCCCCACCGATACCAAAAAGCCCGCCACGCCGCACAGCACAAAACGCCATGACTGGCAGGCAATCACTTCGCTGTGGCGGCTGGTCATGGTGTTGATCAATGCGCAGTAAGGCACGTTAATCGCGGTGTAGCTGACGGAGAGCAGCAGATAAGTACCAAACGCCCAGATGATCTTCATATTCATACTGACGTCAGGGACGGTAAAGGTCAGTACGCCGATAATGCCAATCGGTACCGCGATCCACAGCTGCCACGGACGGAAACGTCCCCAGCGACTTTGAGTACGGTCTGCCACAATGCCCATAATCGGGTCGGATACGGCATCAAACACGCGCAGCGCGATAAACAGCGTCCCGACCAGCGCAGGTGTCAGGCCAAACACATCGGTATAGAAAAATGTCAGGAAATTCATGATCAGGCAGGTGATCACCGTGCCACCGGCATCACCCAGCCCGTAACCGATTTTCTCACGCAGAGAGAGCGAATCACTCGCTGCCTGCTGCGTCAATTCGGTGTGGGTAATCGGGGTAGAAGTCATTGCAAACTCCTCATCAGGGTCAGAGTCCATTACCCGCATCAGGGCGGGCTTATTTTCAGGTACGGATTTATTCTGCCCGGAATATGCCGTGCAACAAGGGAAGGGAAAAGTATAAAAAAGGGGTAATTCCGACCTGATTAACAAAGTGTGAACTGGATCGAGCGAATGAAGATTTTATGATTAATAATCAATAAGAAATCGTATTTCACATGACATAAAATGCGGAAAATTGAATATCAATGCTCGAATTATCCATAGCATTTCCGATTCAGGTGCAAAATGGCGGGTTGTTCATTTCGCGTGGGGTAGGAAGCCATCCGGCACGGATTCTGACCTCGTGGGAAGTCATCTTTGTTGAACGAGGACAACTGCAAATCCGCGAAGACGATCGCCTGTTCACTGTGCAGGCTGGAGAGAGTTTGCTGCTGCGACCCGGCCATCGTCATGTGGGTGAAGGAACATTTCCTGCCGACCTCAAATTCTACTGGTTGCATTTTGACTGGCTGAAAGCCACATCGGCAGCCGGGTTACATGCGACACTGCTGAACATCCCGCAGCACACACGCGTCAGCGATCCCCAATACGTCATTTCGCTGTTTCGTCAGTTTCTCAGCGAGCAGGAAAACATTCATCGCAGCATCGCGCTGGAGTGTATTTTGTTGCTGATCCTGCAACAAATTGCCGCGCCCGGCCCGCAGGAAAGCACCAATGACAGTCCCGGCCTGGCATTGGCGTGGAAAGCCAATCAGATCATCCGCACGCAATTCCACCTGCCGCTTTCCACATCATCACTGGCAAAAGAGTTGCACTGCAACGCGGATTATCTTGGGCGTGTCTATCGCCGCACCTTTCGCCTGACGCTGACGGAGGCCCTCCACCGCCAGCGCGTTCTGATGGCGGAAAAGTTGCTGATCAATAATTCGCTGTCGTTAACTGAGGTGGGACGACAGTGCGGATTCAACGACACCAGCTACTTTCGTCAGATTTTTCGTAAACATACCGGGCTGACCCCAGCAAGCTGGAAACGCCGCTACTGCAAGGAGCACATTAACTCCTGAGCGCAAAATAGCGTTGTGGCGTCATGCCCAGCACCTTGCTGAACATGGCAATCAATGCGCTGCCGTTGCAATACCCCTGCTGTTGAGCGATCTCTTCCACCGACACTCCCTGGGATAACTG
Organism: Pantoea phytobeneficialis; assembly: GCF_009728735.1. Lineage (NCBI taxonomy): Bacteria > Pseudomonadati > Pseudomonadota > Gammaproteobacteria > Enterobacterales > Erwiniaceae > Pantoea > Pantoea phytobeneficialis. Next base: position 3,256,972 of record NZ_CP024636.1, on the reverse strand, counting down.
GTTGATGGAGGTCATGATGGTTAACTGCTGCCGCCACTGCGCAAATGTCAGGCCCGTATGCTGGCGAAACAAACGGGCAATGGTGCGTGACGTCGTGCCGGCACGCAGGCTCAGGGTTGCCAGCGTTTGGTGGTTACCGGGGTGCATGGTCAGCATTCCGGTGAGCGCCAGCAATCTCGGCTCGGTCACCACCGGCAGACACCCCACCGTAGCCGCAGGGGCCTGGCTTAATTCATTGCATAGCAGCGGCAGAATCAGTGCATTGCGCGCCGGGTGCTGCGCACTGAGTTCGTTGACCAACTGATGCACCAGGGGCGTCACCCGCAGCGGGCACAGTGCTTCGATACATTTCTTCTCACCGGTTTCAGACAGGTAGAGATTATGGGTTTGCGTCCCCGCCTGAGCATGGGTTTGATGTGGCAGCCCCGAAGGGATCCATAGTCCACGCCAGGGGGGCAACGTCCAGCTTGCCTGCGCGGTGTGAATGGTGATGGCACCACGACTGCACCAGGTCAACTGTACCGTTGCGTGGGAGTGCCAGGCCTGCGCCTGCTCACGGGCATAAAAATAGGAAACCGCGGTAGGTACCGAGGTTGCACTCAGCATCTCAGGCTTCAGTTGCGGAATCTGACCTTTCATCACCCCTCTCGCCGGATACCTGAAAAACGCGTAACGATTTGTCGTTTGCGACAACCTTTGTCGCATTTTCAGGGTTAGTTATAAAGACACAGATTAGCAGACATCCGCCATCTTTTAATAAGAAATAAAATCATTATCATTCGCCTTCTCCTGGTCATGATTCCCCGTTACGCTGCCCTTTCCTTATCGTAACGCGAGTCAAAAAAGCCTTATCCAGTATGCACTTTTTAATGGTGAGCATTTCTTTAACTTATTCAAAGATAGGGAAAATTGATGTGCAAAATGACAGGCATGAGCAAAGCGCCTTTCGCACTCAGCATGATGGCGTTAATGCTAATCGCATGCAGAAGCAGTGCCGCCGATCAGCAAATGGTGGTCACCGCCAACGCGCAGAATAACCCGCTACAGCACATGGATGGCAGTGGCGTCGTCGCCACCAGCACCACCAGTGCCACCAAAACCGCCACCCCGAAGATTGAGGTGCCGCAATCAGTATCCAGCGTGACGCGTAAGCAGATGGATTTGCAGGCCGCACAAACCGCCGCAGAAGCGCTGCGTTATACCTCCGGCGTGGTTTCAGAGATTCGAGGTGCATCCAGCAGTGGCGCCGGGTATATGTTCAGTCGCGGTTTCTATCTGGAGCAGTTCCTTGACGGTGCACGCATGCCGAGCGACAGCAGCTTCGGCTATGCCATCGCCAATTATGACACCTATGGTTTTAGCAACATTGAAGTGCTGCACGGCCCAGCCTCGGTGCTGTACGGCCAGGTGAATCCGGGCGGGGTGGTCAATCTGACCAGCAAAAAACCCACCGAGACGCCAGTACACGAGGTGTTTGTCACCGCAGGCAACCATGACCATCTGCAAACCGGCTTTGACGTTGGCGGTAAGGCCAACGATGACGGCACCCTGCTCTATCGCCTGACGGCCAGCGCCACCGACAGCAAAACCCAGGTGGATGACACCCGCCAGAAGCATGTGTATGTCGCGCCAGCCATCACCTGGAAGCCGAATGACGATACTTCACTGACGCTGCTGGCGAAGTATCAACGTGATCCGGATGTGGGTTACTACAACTTTGTCCCGGCAGTTGGCAGCGTGTACAGCGGCCCGCATGGGAAAATCTCACCGCAGACCAACCTTGGCGATGCCAATTTTGATCACCATTCACGCACCCAGTTCTCGGTTGGCTACGAATTCTGGCATCGTCTGAACGACAGCCTGATGATGCGGCAAAATGTGCATTACAGCGACGTGAAAGATAACCTCGAGAATGTCTTCACCAACGGTTACGCCAGCGGCTCTGACCGGGTATTAAATCGCTACGCCTTCTTTAACCACGAGCAGGCGAAAACACTGTCCGTTGATAATCAGTTAGAAGCGGAGTTCAATACTGGCGCGCTGTCGCACCAACTGCTGTCAGGCGTCGATTTCCAACGCGTGCTGTATCGCGAAACCGTCGGTTTAGGTGCCGCGTCAACCATTGATGCCTTCGCCCCGCAATACAGCGACATCACCATGCCAGCCACCAGTTCGGACGACCATATTCGCCAGAAACAACTGGGCGTATATACCCAGGATCAGATGCGCTTGGGCAACTGGAGCTACCTGCTGGGTATCCGCGAGGATTGGGCTCATGCGGATGATGTCAATCCGGTGACTGACTCTTCCACCGAACAATCCGCCCGTGCCTTTACCTGGCGTACCGGGTTGGTATATCAGTTTGATAATGGCATCGCGCCCTATGCCAGCTTTGCCAAATCCTTTATCCCGCAGGTGGGTACCCTGTATGGCGGCGGTATGGCACAACCGACCACCGCTAATCAATATGAAGTGGGGGTGAAATATCAGCCAACTGGCTTCAATGGCTTTATCACTACCTCATGGTTTGATTTGACCGAGAAGAACGTACTGACCAGCGATCCTGTGCACTCAGGCTACGATACTCAGGCAGGTAAAGTCCGGTCAAAAGGGGTTGAAGTTGAGGCTCACGCCAACCTGACGACAAACCTGACGCTGATCTCCGCCTATACCTGGCTGAATGCCGTCACCATCGACTCCAACGACAGCGCCACCACGCTGGACGGTGGTACAACCTCGATGCAAGGCAAACGTCTGTGGGGAATGCCGCGCAATACCGCCTCAGCCTGGCTGGATTACACCTTCCATCAAGGCGCATTGCAGGGCTTTGGTATCAATGCCGGGGTGCGTTATATCGGGGCCAGTAAAGATACCTCCAACACCATTCGTGTAGCCTCTGCGACGGTGATGGATGCCGGTATCCACTACGACACCGGTGAGCACTGGCTGTTCAGCCTGAATGCCAGCAACCTGCTGGACCGTCACTATGTTGCCTCTTGCTACAGCGCCTCGACCTGCACCTATGCCGCAGGTGCTGACGTGCTGGCAACGGCGCGCTACCGCTGGTAATGAGATGAGAAGACGCACTTTTCTGCAAACGATCACCTTGCTCCCGCTAGCGGGTATGGCGTGTCGGGTTGGTGCGTCTTCTCTGCCCGCTCCCCGTTTAGTGGTACTCGACTGGGGACTGGTGGAAACGCTGCTGGCCATCGGGGTGGTCCCGGTTGGCGTCGCCGAGATCGCGGGTTACCACGACAATGTGGTGACCCCGGTAATCCCGGCACAGGTTCCCGATGTTGGATTGCGCCTGGCACCCAATCTGGAGTGGCTACAACAACTGGCACCGGACTATATCCTGATCAACTCCAGCCAGGAGTCACAGCGCGCAATGCTGGAGCGTATCGCACCGGTACGCGCCTTTGCCATTTACAGCGACAGTGGCACTCCGTATCAACACGCCATTACGGCAACCCATCAACTGGGTGAACTGTGTCAGCAACAGGTTGCGGCGGCACGGTTAATCGCTGAGGCGGCAAACGCGTTGCAGCCAGTGACCCAGTCGCGACAACCAGATATCCCCCTGTTCCTGATCCGCTTTTTCGATGTGCGCCATATCGGTATCTATGGTCAGCACAGCCTGTTTCAGGATGTGCTGGATGCTTTAGGGCTTACTAACGGCTGGCACCAGACGACCGATTACTGGGGGATTAGCGTCACCGGGCTGGATAGTCTGGCAGTGAGGGATGATGCGCGGATCCTTTATTTTACCCCGTTACCCACCAATATGACGCACGGCCTGACAGACAATGCGCTATGGCAGGCTTTGCCTGCGGTACAGGCCGGCCATAGCGCAGCATTACCGGCGTTTTGGGGCTTTGGCATGCTGCCTTCTGCGATTCGTTTTGCCCAACAGTTATCCGCGGTGCTGGCAGCATGAAGCGCGGGTCAGCTATCGCGTTATTGTTGGCTGTGCTACTGAGCCTGCACAACCTGACACAATTGTTACCCGCAGCGCAGTGGCGCGCGTTGCTCCCCTGGACGGCGAACCCTGATATTCACCGGTTGTTGGTATTGCAGAGCTGGCTGCCTCGTCTGGCAATCAGCCTGTTATGCGGTGCCGCGCTGGGGCTGGCAGGCTTACTGTTTCAGCAAACGCTGCGCAATCCACTGGCTGAGCCAATGACACTTGGCGTTGCTGACGGGGCACAACTTGCCCTGTCATTGACCACCGTATTTCTCCCGCACTGGCTGGCAGCCAGTTCCTGGATCACCCTCGCCGGTGCGCTTATCGCTGCCGTGCTGGTACTGACGCTTGCGGCCTCGCGTGGGCTGGAGCCCTCCAGGGTCGCCATTGCCGGGTTGGTGGTGAGTTTATTCTGTGGCTCGTTAATCACGGTGCTGCAATTGTTATACGCCCCGTATTTGCACAGTTTATTTATCTGGGGAGCCGGCTCACTGGTGCAGCAGGGCTGGGGCAATGTCCGTTTGCTCGGTGGACAATTGTTGGTCGGCTGGCTGCTGGCGCTGATGTTATGTCGTCCGTTGCAACTGCTGGGGTTGGGAGACATGCACGCCAGCAGTCTCGGCTTGCCCAGTCGCTATGTGCGGCTGGGAGGATTTTCGCTGGCAGTCCTGCTGACCGCCGCAGTAGTCAGTGCCGTGGGAGTGATTGGCTTTGTCGGGTTGGCTGCGCCGGCTCTGGCACAGTTACTCGGTGCCCGCCGTCTGGCACAGCGATTACTGCTGGCCCCGTTATGTGGCGCGCTATTACTGTGGGCCACCGATCAGGCAGTGCAACCGTTCGCCAACGCATTGGGGGAACTGGTGCCAACCGGTGCTGCGACCGCGCTGTTTGGCGCACCGCTAATCCTCTGGTTGCTGCTCAGAATGCGCACCCCGTCAGTACCGTTCAGCTCGGTTAATGCTGCCGTTGAGGGGGCACAGGTTGCGGATGGTCGATTGTATCTGCTTAGCCTCACTCTGTTTCTGTTACTGGTGCTGACTCTCCTGCTCTCGCTGGTTTTTGGCCGCGCGCCCAACGGCTGGAGCATGGCGTCACTGTCCCCGCTGTCGCCACTGCTGCCCTGGCGCTGGCCACGCTCCCTGGCGGCTTGTGCCGCGGGGATGATGCTGGCTGCGGCAGGCGTGCTGCTACAACGCTTTAGTGGTAATCGGCTGGCCAGCCCGGAGATGATGGGGGTCAGTGCCGGGGCGGCGTTGGGAATGCTGGCATTAACCCTGGTGACCGGAGAGGTGTCGCACAGTTTGCGTTTTGCCGTTACCAGCGCCGGGGCACTGCTGGCGCTACTGATGATTTTGTCTTTCTCGCGTCGTCACCATTTCGCAGCCGATCGCGTGCTGTTGGTCGGCGTCGCCATCAGCGCGCTGTTCCAGGCCCTGGTGGCAACCATCATCGCCTCCGGAGACGAACGTGCCGTGACATTGTTGAGTTGGCTCTCTGGTTCAACCTATACCATCATGCCTGGCGATGCCGTAACCGCGCTACTGCTGGCGTTGACGCTCAGCGTGCTGACGGGGTTGTTCCGTCGCTGGATGATGATTCTGCCGCTCGGCCCCACCTGTGCCAGTGCGGTGGGAATCGCGCTGGCGCAAACACGTCTGCTCACGCTGGGTTTGATCGCCATGTTGACAGCAGGGGCTACGCTTACCGTCGGTCCGATATCCTTTATTGGTCTGACCGCCCCGCATATTGCCCGCCTGCTGGGTGCCCGTCGCCCCGGCCAGCAGTTACTGCTGGCCATTCCCTGTGGCGCACTGATGATGGTGGTGGCCGACTGGATCGGGCGCAACCTGCTGGCACCACAGGAACTTCCGGCAGGGCTGGTTGCTACCTTGCTCGGTGCCCCCTACATGATGTGGCTATTCACCCGCCGCGAGAGTCGCTCATAACGACGGGCGTTGCGCCAGCCACTCGTCGCGCGTGATTTCCCAATTGCCCGCCAGCATTTCTCCACCGACAAAGGCTTTGCTGAAGGTTTCAATCAGTCGCATCCCGCTGCGTTCTGAGATCCGTCGTGACGCCTGGTTATCCATCGCTTTTGGCACGCGTAAACGGGGTTGTTGCAGGGTCTGAAACCAGAAATCCGTTATCAGAGTACAGGCTTCACTCATCAATCCTTGCCCCTGCCACTCCGGTACCAGCCAGAAACCACGGTTATCTTCATCGCCTGCGCGTAACGAGATCAGGCCGATTAGCCGATCCGGATCCGAGCGATGACGCAAGCTCCAGTGCCATGCCTGTCCCGCGACCATAGCCGGTAACGCGACCTGATCAACGAAAAAACGGGCGCCGTCCGACGGATAGGGCCAGGGCACCGCATTGGTTAAATGACGCACAATTTCCCAGCGCGGAAAAACCTGTTGTATCTGGATAGCATCGTCGCTTTGTAAGGGTTCAAGTAGCAAACGCGGGGTAGTAAGCCGGGGTACTGTCATCTCAACCTCCTGTTGGGGAACTGATTAAGCTTTATCAGAAAAAAATCAGTTTTAACAATGTTTTTATCCAAAACATCAGTCAGTTACCGTAAGCAATCAATATGGACCAGGATCACACTTTTGGCAGATTGTGACAGCAATTCATCTGATTGAAACAAAACTGTCACAGACATCCCCTACCTTATAGCTTCCTGTTTTTCGATGGAAAACCGATATGGTCATCAAAGCAAAAAACCTGCAGGACGCTGAAGAACTCCTGCACTCCGGTATCAGCAAAGTCGAACTGGCTTACGATATCGGTAGCGACGATTTCTTCCGCCTGGCGTCTCGCTGGTGCGATCGCGGAGCGCGCATCAGCAAAGGCCATCAGCATTTTGTGGTATCGATCAAGAGTTTTGCCATTCCCCCCAATGACTAAAGACGGTGAGCGCTGAGCTTGCCCTCTCTCCGGCTGACTGATTAAATAGCTTTTTCCGTCAGCCGTGATTCTCTATGTTTACCTTCTCCTCACCGCTTGCCCTCCCAGACTCACCTTTTTTCACTGCTGCCGGTTTAACGTCTGGATCTCTGCTGCTGGCCGGGTGTCAATTCGAGCAACAGCACTGGCAGGCCGATCTGCATCAGCGCTGGCAACTCCCCCTACCCGCTGCGCTGGCAAACGCTGTGGTCAAACGTAAGTCGGAACACCTCGCCAGCCGCTGGCTGGCGCGTGAAGTGTTGCTGCAATTGGGCGTGGAGGGCTTCGTGCTGCGTAATGCGGCGGATCGTTCCCCCTGCTGGCCTGCTGGCATTCAGGCTTCGCTATCGCACAGCCATAATCAGGTGGTGATGGCGGCCACGCGAGAGCCGCTGTGTGTCGGGGTGGATGTGGAACAGGTGATGAGCAACGATACTGCCCGGGAAACGGCAGAAATGCTGATGAACACCCAGGAACGCCAGTTGCTGGAACAACTGGCGCTTCCTTTTGCCCAGGGGGCGACGCTGCTGTTTTCCCTGAAAGAGAGTCTTTACAAAGCGCTGTGGCCGCAGTTACATCAGCCAATGGATTTCTTGCAGGCCGCATTGTGCGCGGCCGATCTGACCACCGGTAGCGCCGTACTGCGCTTAACCGCCGATTTTGGTAATGGATTTAATCAGGACGTTGCTTTGCAGGCGCGTTTTTGTTGTGAAGCTCAACGCATTATCACGCTGGTGACTCACCCGCTTGCCGGGCAATAAAAAACCGGCTCAGAACCCTCCAGAGCCGGTAACAACACAAGACGACAGAAAATGTTCCAGGGGGGCAGAAACCGAAGTCTCTGCTGGTGGTTAACTTAGCGCGCTCCGCCTCCGCTGCCCAATAACCCTTTCCGCTAAGCTTTGCCAGTTGGCGTTAATGGCCGGTATCGGTACGTTTTACCGCATCGAGCGTCGCCATTTCACGTTCTCTGCCGGTCAATTCACTCAGTTTGCCATCACGCATTTCCAGCAGGCGGTCAGCATGGATAAAGTAGTGATCGTCATGGCTGATGGCGAACACCGTCTTGCCCGACTCCTGTAACCACGGCAGCAATTCACGATAGAAGATACGACGGAAGTGCGGGTCCTGATCGGCTGCCCATTCATCAAGCAGCAGGATGTCACGCTCCTCGGCCGCGGCCAACAGCAGCGCCAGACGCTTACTCTGCCCTTTCGACAGTTGCAGGTTCAACACCTTGTTGCCTGCCAGCTTCAATTTATCCTGCATTTTCAGGCGTTCCAGCCACTGCTGCACCAATGCCGGATTGGCGGGCTTGCCTGCCCGGTTGATCAGGCGATCAAACAGATGCACATCTGTGAATACCGCGGAGAAGTGCTGGCGATACGCCTCCAGGTTATGCCAGTCAACCACCTTACCATCCAGCAACAGCGCGCCAGATTGCGGCTGGTACAGGCCGGTGAGCAGCATTGCCAGCGTCGATTTACCACTGCCGTTACCCCCAATCAGAAACACCAGCTCGCCTCGTCGTAAAGTCAGGTTAATCGGCCCCACTTCGAAGCCATGTTCGCCATAATGGAAGCGCACATCGCGCAGTTCCAGCGTTTGCCAGTCACCAATCGCAGGCAAGTTTTTAAATTCCGCCTCATAGGGGGCGAGGTCAAAGGTATGGAGTTTGCGGAACGCCACCTGCGCGCTGAGCAAGGTCGGCAACGCCCCCACTGCCGCCAGCAGCGGCGTGCGCAGGAACAGCAACGTCAATGAATAGGTGGCGGCCACGGCGGTATTGGCCCAGCCAAGACCGTTAGCCATCCAGAACACGATGCCAATCGCGCCAAGCATCATAATGTTTGACCAGTTCACCGCGCTCAGGTGGAACGTATCGGCACGCACAATATGGTGGCGATAGCTGTTGGCATTTTCCTGATAGACGTTGTCGTAAATCAATTGCGCGCGTTGACGGTTCAGCTGTAGCTCTTTACGCCCTTCAATGATGGTCTGATAGTCGCGATACAGGTCATCCTCCACCTCACGTAACTTCGCCATATGCTGATATACGCGTGACACCAGCAGCCAGCCGCCAACCAGAGTCACCACCAACCACACTGACGTTACCAGCAGCATTTTGGGTGAGAGCCACGCCATATATAGCGCAGAACCGAGGGTAATAATGATGCCCTGAATCAGTTCAGGCAGGCGAACAAAGGCGATAGTAATCGCACGCACGTCACTGGTCAGCCCGGCCAACAGTTGTGCGTTGCCGATCTGTTCAAGACGCTCCACGCGGGTGTCGAGAATACGTTTGATAAACTCCCCACGCAGACGCCAGACAAACTGATGCCCGAGCAACGTTAACGAAAGCTGTGAGCCCAGCGTCACCGCCATCAGCAAAAACAGTTGCAGGAGGAATTCTGGCAATACACCAACCGAGGTATTCACTGCCGTGATCAGCTCGCTATTGATCCAGGCGATCATGCCGATGCCAAGCGCGGCGCTGAGTAAAGTAAGAAGGATGACGCCAATAAAAGGCCAGCGGAACTGGCGATAAACAACCTGAAGCAGAGCCATTAAAAGGTTCCAGCAAGTAAAAAAGCAGCTAGCAGTTTAATGGGGCGTCAAATGATAGCAAGAATAATTCTCAACCCACCCTAGCCTCTGCCAGGTCCGTAGTAGCGCGATAAATCGCGCCACTACGAATTAATGCGCACGGCGGAATGTGAGGTTGTAGCGGAAGGCGCCCGCCTGCGGATGAACGCCGGGCTTGAGCGGCAGGATGCCGTGATAACGCAGGCGCGACGGACCGCCCCACACCACGATATCGCCATGCTCCAGCAGTACGCGTTGCGTGGCATCGCCGCGCTCAAAACCACCGAACTGGAAAACGGCAGGCAACCCGAGCGACACGGACACGATCGGCTGTCGCAAATCCTTCTCATCTTTATCCTGATGCAACGTCAGTTTTGCCCCCGGTTCATAACGGTTGATCAGGCAAGCATCAGGATTGAAACCACTGAATCCCGCCTCCTGCGCCGTCTGTTGTGCCAGCTCGCGGAACAGGGAGGGCATCGGCGGCCATTTATGACCGCTATGGTTGTCCTGCTCGGTATATTGATAACCACGCGAGTCGCTTGACCAACCTAAATCACCGCAATTGGTCATCGCCACCGACATACGGTGTCCACCGGGGGTAATACGATGGGCAAACGGATTCTGCGCGGCGATAGCATATATTTCCGCCAGCAGCGCATCCGCCTGATCACGCGCGCGGCGACGCAGAATCACCGCCCCTTCTGCCAGCGGCTCCTGCCACGGCGCTTCTTCACTAAACAGATCCAGCATCTGCGCCTCCGTTATGGGTGGTCATCCACGGAAATCAGGAAGGATTTAAATTGGGGCGACATCCAGTGAGTAAAACCGTCGCCCTGTTTGGTGATCAGATACACCGCCAGGTGCTCCTTCAGCGCCAGCGCTTTCGCGCGTTCAGTGCCCAGCACCATCAAGCCGGTATCCCAGCCATCGGCCTCCAACGCAGTGGTGGCAATCACCGTTGCCGACACCAGTTTATGCTCAATCGGTCGACCGGTACTGGGATCGATAACATGAGAAATACGTTTACCATCCAGTTCATAATAGTTGCGATAACTGCCGGAGGTGCTGATACCGTGGCCTTGTAAATCGACCCGCGCCTCCACCGCATTTTCACGATCGGTGGGTTTCTGGATCGCCACCCGCCACGGCTGGTTTTGTGCATTGTGACCCCGACTCAGCACCGCGCCGCCTACCGATACCAGATAATCGGTGATCCCTTGCTGCTCCACCAGGCGCGCCAGATGATCGGTAGCGTAACCCTCGCCCATAGTGGACAGGTCAACATACAAACCCGGCAGATCTTTTTGCAGCCACTGGCCGTTAACCGCCTGAATCACACGCAGATGTTGCAAACCCGTGAGCGCCTTCGCTGCTGCGATTGCAGCGTCTGACGGGGTATGCGCCGGTTGCTTTGTCGGACCAAACCCCCACAAATTCACCAGTGGTCCGACGGTGATATCCATAGCACCTGCGGTTTTTTGTCCAATACGCAAGGCCTCCGTCACAATATCCGCCATATCGGCACTGACCGGCTGTGGATCTGTGCCCTGATACTGATTGAAGCGCGACAACACCGAATCCGCTTTCCAGGTGGAGAGTTCACCATCATCATGGTCAAGCTGCTGCTGTATCGCTTGCTGAAGTGCTGCTTTACGTTGTTCATCCACACCGGCAACACTGACACGCCATACGGTACCCATAGTTTTACCTTCCAGTACCAGGCTTGCCCGGCTGGCGCTTTGGTCGCAACCGCTTACCCCGACCACAACCAGACAGGTCAGCAGAATATTCTTAAAACGCATCTAATCCTCATCTGTAACGCTTTAATAATGTCTATTTCAAAGCATAACTCGCTTGTAAATCAGGCTAAAGTCGCTTGAAGTCGGTGACAGGCTACCGCAGGATAACCCGTTCCTGCACAACCGCGAAGACCGGAGCGTCAGATGATCTATGCAATCCTTGTCGTGGCCGCTGGCCTGTTTTTCTACAGCAGCCTGAAATGCTGGCAACACTATCGCCACCGTCATCTGCGCGGGCGTTAAATTTTTGCACCAGAAAGACCCGCGTTGCACCGCTTCAGCGCTGGCGCAGTGTAGCAAAGCCAGAATGGCGCGCGTGGCGCTGAGAGCGGTGCTGTGGCACGAATTCTGCATCGTTGACGCTGAGTTGAATATCAGCGAGGCAGTAAAATGGAAAAGGCAAAAACACCACAGGATAAATGGCAACAGTGGCTGAGCTTCTCAGCATTCACGCTGGCGGGAGTAGCACTGGAAGGCAGTCTGCCCCCGACTCAGCCTCAATTACAGCAGGCACCCAAAGCCAAAAAATGGCGTGCCATGCCATAAACGCCGCTACAACCCCAATTCACTCAGGCCCGGATGATGGTCCGGGCGTCGCCCCAATGGCCAGTGGAACAGACGCTGAGATTCAGCAATCGGCAAATCGTTGATGCAAGCGTAGCGCGTGATCATCAGTCCATCTGCGCCAAAGTGCCAGTTCTCATTGCCAAAGCTGCGGAACCAGTTGCCGCTATCATCACGCCATTCATAGGCAAACCGCACCGCCAGCCGGTCATGATGCCAGGCCCATAACTCTTTAATCAGTCGATACTCCAGCTCGTTAGCCCACTTGCGTTGTAAAAACGCCACCACTTCGGATCGGCCATTGACACATTCGCTGCGATTGCGCCAGCGCGTGTCTTCACTGTAAACCTGTGCGACTCGCTGCGCGTCGCGACTGTTCCAGGCATCCTCTGCCATGCGGACTTTTTGCATGGCGCTCTGTTCATTAAACGGGGGAATCAGCATCATCGTCTCCTTGTATGTAGACAGATCTGTCTACTTGATTCATCCTGCCGTATGTAGACAATTCTGTCTACCCCATTTTATCGGTGACATTATGCTCGCATCCCTGATCTTCGATCCGCAGGCCTCCGCCCGCGATCGCATTCTCAACACCGCCCAACGTCTGTTTTATCAGCAGGGCATCCGCGCCACTGGCATTGATAAGGTGATTGCTGAAGCAGGCGTTACCAAAGTGACTTTTTACCGCCACTTTCCAGCCAAAAACGCGCTGATTCTGGCGTTCCTGCAACAGCGCCATCAACGTTGGATGAGCGCTTTTAGCACAGCGCTGGCGCAGCAGTCAGAATTGGTGGACGCCCTGCCCGACACCCTGCTTAGTTGGTTTAATGAAGCGGATTTCCGTGGCTGTGCCTTTATCAACAGCGCAGCCGAATTAGGAGATAGCCTGCCAGAAGCCAATGTTCTGATTATTGGCCATAAAAGAGAGATGGCGGCAGCGATCGGGCAGAAACTTAGCGCTGAACAGCGTGATAAGATCGGTCAGATTGTGTTGCTGGTGGAAGGCGCGATTGTGCAGGTGCAACTGGGTGAAGCTGTACTGGATACGATCGGGATATTACGCGCGGCATTGAGTACACTGCTAAAAACCGGAGCGTGACCACGAGGCCACGCTCCACAACACTTCTTAGAACTGGTAAACCAGGCCCAGTGCTACGATGTCGTCGGTGTTGATACCGGCAGCCTGGGTGAAGTTGTTGTCGTCCAACAGGTTGATCTGGTAGTCAACATAGGTGGACATGTTTTTGTTGAAGTAGTAGGTCGCGCCTACGTCGATATATTTTTTCAGGTTCTGGCTGCCATAACCTTCGATGTCTTTACCACGAGAGGAGACGAAGGCCAGAGACGGACGCAGACCGAAGTCGAACTGGTACTGTGCAACCAATTCCCAGTTATCCGCTTTGTTGGCGTAGCCATAAGCTGAGGCATCGCTGGAACCGAAGCGGGTCGCATTATAGGAACGGGTGTACATTGCCGCCAGATAGATGTTGTTGGCGTCATATTTCAGACCACCGGTGTAGGCATCAGCACGATCGCCACGACCGAGGATACCCGCAGAACCGCCGTTCTGGTTGTTGGTACGGTCAGACGACATCATCGCAGCACCAACACCGAAGCCAGCACCGATATCATAGGTGGTGCTCAGACCGTAACCGTCACCGTTCTCACCCAGTACATCACGGCCAGATGAAGATTCAGTCGGGTTATCGTTTTTGCCCTGATACTGCACAGCAAAGTTCCAGCCATCAACCAGGCCGAAGAAGTTGCTGTTGCGGTAGGTCGCCAGGCCGTTGCTACGCTGGAACATAAAGTTGTCCGCACCGTAGGTGTCACCACCAAACTCTGGCAGGACGTCGGTCCATGAACCGATGTCATACAGCACGCCGTAGTTACGACCATAGTCGAATGAACCGGCGTCGCCAAATTTCAGACCAGCAAAACCAACACGGGTAAAGCTGTTAGCGGTGCCTTGTGACTCAGCGGTGTTCAGCGCAGCCTGGTACTCCCACTGACCATAACCGGTCAGTTGGTCGGTGATCTGAGTTTCACCTTTAAAACCGAAGCGCAAGTAAGACTGGTCACCGTCACTGCTGTCGTTGTCGGAGAAATAGTGCAAACCGTCAACTTTGCCGTAGAGGTCTAATTTGTTGCCATCTTTATTGTAAATTTCCGCTGCATTTGCAGCGCCTGCTACCAGAAGCGCAGGAATCATCAGGGAGAGAACACGAAGTTTCATTTTATTACCCTCTGTAATGTGCCTTATTTATGCCACTGCGAGCTGAGCGAATAAAAATCAGCCGGCAATCCATTGTTATTTTATACCGGGCAATAATCTATCATGAAAATGATACTAAATTTCCAAAAGTGTTTCATTGTATTAAATAGATATTTCTAAATGTAAATATAGGGGAACTAATAATCAGCACGCATCGGTAAAAAATATAGCACGTATTGATAAACCGATTTTTTATCCTTTAAAATCAATAAAATGAACAACACCACCTTTCAGCACTGAATGATAAAACTTTTCAGCCATCAGAGAATACAATTACCCCCGCTATCATCATTTATTTCATTATTACCTTCATTCACCCCGAATGAGATGTTTACCCTAAATTCCCGCCGGACATGATTGTCCGGCATTTTTTTATCCGAATTTCACTTCAATTTGTCATTTTCCGTAAACTTAGTTGACTGGGTACAATTAAGGCAATCCTGAGATCACATTAATTGCTTAATTCCGCACATTTTGTTTAATAATAAAATAAAAAAGCGGAATGTTAATTTCCGCTCGTAACAAAGTTAATTGGAATTATTTGCGGACTGCAATATTAACGTCTACAGATTACTTCTTCGAATTTATTCAGCGAGTTAAACCAACCCCTAATGATTGGTTTATAGCCGTTTTTATTTATAGTAGCTTCGGCGTCACAGATAATCAGTGCCAAAATAAACTCGCCATATCACGACCAGGACTTAAGCCATTATTTCCCGGTCAGCAACAGGGCAGCGCTCAGGCAAGTTTCTCATCAACTCGTGACAGATATCACAAATTCCTTTCTGACCACCCTGCCCTTTTTCAGCTAACCTTTTGAATCTACGTTGGATAATTTGAGTTAAGTTCAATCAACTCGCTTCCCCGACTCCAGGAAAGTTCTGGAAAAAAAATGCAGCGTCGTAAAAGTCGGTAAAATGCCCTCCTAATCCTGATTTTCGATGGCACGGTACGGGTCTTTAAACCCGCGCAGCACCTGCTGTTGCGGCGAGTTGATGCTAAAATCGCCCTTTTTATATAGAGAAAGATAATAACCTCATGACAGCACTGGACGCCGCACAACAGCCACAAGACGCACGCCATCTGCACTGGTCAACCCGCACCGTCTTCCTGATCAATGGTCTTGGCATGTCAGCCTGGGCTCCTCTGGTGCCGTTCGCCCGCGACCGCCTGCATTTATCCGGCAGTATGCTGGGCGCGTTATTGCTGTGCCTGGGTATTGGTTCTCTGGCTGCCATGCCGGTCACCGGCAAACTGGTGGCTCGTTTCGGCTGTAAACGGGTGATGCTGTGCTCCACCGCGCTGGTGCTGGCGATGTTGCCGCTGCTGGCAACCTCCCACCACACTTTATTGATGGCGCTGACGTTGATGCTGTTTGGTGCCGGGTTAGGTACGCTGGACGTGGCAATGAACTATCAGGCGGTTGAGGTCGAAAAGGCTGCGCGCCGTCCGATGATGTCCGGCTTCCACGCCTTCTTTAGCCTGGGAGGCATTCTGGGGGCCGGGACGGTGAGTCTGCTGATGAGCGCAAGTTTGTCGCCGCTGGCTGCCGTTGGTGTGGTGATGCTGGTGATGGTGTTGTTGTTGCTGCGCAGTCAACCCGGCATGATGACCACCCGCCTGCATCAACCCGATCAACCCTGGCTGGTACGTCCGCGCGGCTGGGTGGCGTTTCTCGGCTTGCTGTGCTTTATCCTGTTTCTGGCGGAAGGGGCAGTTCTCGACTGGGGTGCGTTGCTGTTGTTACAAAGCCCGGAGATGACACCCAGCCTGGCCGGATTGGGTTACGCGGTGTTTTCTGTCGCCATGACGCTGGGGCGTTTCACTGGCGATAAGATTATTCAGCGTTGTGGTCGTTACCCGGTGATGCTGGGCGGTGCGCTGGCTGCCGCCGCAGGGATGACGCTTGCCGTGTTGATCCCCTGGCCGTTAATGGCGCTGCTGGCATTTCTGTTGGTCGGCTTCGGCCTCGCCAATACGGTGCCAATGTTGTTCAATGCGGCAGGAAATCAACACGATATGCCGTCAAATCTGGCGATTTCCGCCATGACAACCTTAGGCTATGCAGGTATTCTTTCAGGTCCGGCTTTGATCGGATTGATATCCCAGTGGATCAGCCTGAGCGGCGCATTTCTGCTTATCGCCCTGCTGCTGCTGGCCGTGGCTGCCAGTGCCCGACTGGTTGCGCGATAATTTCAGGTGCCTGAGACGCTATGCTGCCTTACAAATTCCCTCTGACATCCGGCAATGTGACCCGCTTTTTTGTGGTGTTCAACCTGGTGCTTTTTCTGGCGCTGGGCGCAATGGTCCACAACAGCGTCAACGCCTGGGTGACAGAAAAACGCTACGCCATGACCGATCTGGCCCGCGCCATGCAGAAACGCATCGATGCCTATCGCTTCGCCACCTGGCAGATCTATGAAAACCTTGCGACCAGTGCGGCTGGCTCTGCGCCGAACAGCAGTTTGCAGGAAACCCGTCTGCGCCCGGATGTCTATTATCTGGAAAAAACGCGCCGTAAAACCGAAGCGCTGATTTTTGGTTCTCACGACAGCAGCACGCTGGACATGACCATGCGCATGTCCAACTACCTCGACACCCTGTGGGGCGCAGAGAATCCAACCTGGTCGATGTATTTCCTCAATGGTCAGGATAATAGTCTGATCATGATCTCTACCCTGCCGCTGAAAGACATGGCGACACGGTATAAAGAAAGCGCCATCAATTCCCTGGTGGACAGTCGCCGTGCTGAGATGCTGCAACAGGCCAATGCGCTGGATGAGCGCGAAAGCTTTTCGCCCCTGCGGCATTTCGCCTGGCAGAACGATCATTACTTCACTCTGCGCACCACCTTTAATCAGCCGGGCCATTTAGCGACGGTCGTGGCTTTTGATTTACCGGTGAATGATCTTATTCCACGCAGCATGCCGCTGGAGAATTTCCAGTTGCGTCAGGACGCGACTCAGACCAGCAGCACCGATGACGAATCCAGCGAAAGTACGCATGTTTCGTTGGTAAACCCGAATCTGGAGATTGCCGCTTCGCTGCCCAGCACCTCATTGCAGCTGGTTTATCGTGTGCCGCTCACCAGTCTGGCGCTGGATACCCTGCGTAATCTGCTGTGGCCGCTGCTGATCAATTTGGTGCTGTTCCTGCTGTCGATTGCGGGGATCACCCTGCTGCGCCAGCAGTCACTGCGCCCGAATGAGAACCAAAGCGCTGAGCTGGACTCGCTGCGCATGTTGAATGAGGAGATTGTCGCCAGTCTGCCGGTCGGACTGCTGGTGTATGACTTCGCGACTAACCGCACTCTCCTCAGCAACAAAATCGCCGAACATCTGCTGCCGCATCTGAATCTGCAAAAAATCATCAATATGTCAGATCAGCATCAGGGTGTGTTACAGGCCACGATCAATAACGAAGTGTATGAGATCCGCCATGCCCGTAGCGTACTGTCGCCACATACCCAACTGTTTATGATGCGCGATCAGGATCGCGAACTGCTGGTGAACAAAAAGCTGCAAAAAGCCCAGCAGGTACTGGATCGTAACCACCAGATGCGCCAGCAGTTGATGCATAACCTCGGCCATGCGCTACATCGCCCACTGGAAAGTATGGTGATGCAACTGGTGCAACTCAGCCAGCGTGACGATGATGAAAGCGTGCTTGACCTGCTCGACGAAAGTCAGGGTCTGGCACGTCTGGTTGATGACATCGTGCTGCTTAATCGTCTGGAGGCACATGACTGGTCACCGGATGCCAGCCGTTTTAACCTGCAAGAATTGTTAGATGAGATCGCGCTGGAGAGTCTGCCGCTGCTGCGCCGTAAAGGACTGGCGTTGGTCGTGAATAATCACCTCGCCAATGATGAAATGCGCTTCGGCGATCGTCGGGCACTGCGAAAAGTGCTGACCACCCTGATGCATTACTCATTGACCACCACGCAATGGGGCAAGATCTCGCTGGAGATCAAAGCCAACGAAGGCAAAGCAGACCGTATCCTGCTGCAACTGGTGGACACCGGCTCGGGACTGACCGTCGATGAGTTGTCCAATGTCGATTTCCCGTTCCTTGGCGATACCACCCAGGACCGCTTTGGTCAGGCATCGGGGATGGCCTTCTTCCTGTGTAAACAGCTGTGCAAGCAGATGGGCGGCACCCTGGAGATTGTGGCGAAACCGGATATTGGTACGCGTTACAATATTCAACTGCCGCTGGCGCTGGAGCAGCAAACCGAGCAGGAAGAGAAACTGCTGGAAGGCGTCAGCGTGCTGGTGGATATCGCGATGGAAGATGTGCACAAAATTGTTTGCCGCCACCTGGAGAACTGGGGGGCGAAATGCCTGACCTCTGACGAACGCTTGTCAGGGCAGGAACATGATGTGCTGGTCACTGACGATCCGGCCCGACTGAGTGGTTGGGCGTTGTTACTGGCCGGTGACGAAATGGGTCACCACGCACTCAATGATCAGCAGTTCCGTGTCAATTTTAATCTCAGCAATGCGCTGTTGGATGCACTACTGGCGCTGATCGAGAAGCAACTGGCCCATGATTTGATGGAGGAGAATAACGAAGATGAGACTGCCACACCGCTACTAAGCGGAGGCTATTTTCAGCTGTTTACCGAGACAGTACCGCCTGATGTCAAGAGACTGTATACTGAGGCGGCGGAGAAGGATTACCCCTCGCTTGCTCAGACAGCGCATCGCCTGAAAGGCGTGTTTGCCATGCTAAATCTGGTTCCAGGTAAACAGCTTTGTGAAGAGTTAGAACAGCACATTAAAGTATGTGACGATTCAACCATTAAAAATACCACCAGTGACATTGACACTTACGTCAATCAACTGCTGCAGCAAGGTAACCCATAAGATGAATAACTTGAATGTAATTATTGCCGATGACCATCCAATTGTTCTGTTTGGTATCCGTAAATCTCTGGAACAGATTGAATGGGTCAACGTTGTAGGTGAGTTTGAAGACTCAACAGCACTGATTAACAGCCTGTCCAAACTGGATGCCAATGTCCTGATCACTGACCTCTCCATGCCTGGCGAGAAGTACGGCGACGGTATCACCCTGATTAAATACATCAAACGTCACTATCCGGATCTCTCGATTATCGTTCTGACCATGAACAATAACCCGGCGATCCTGAGTGCCGTGCTGGATCTCGATATCGAAGGGATTGTGCTGAAACAGGGTGCACCAACTGACCTGCCCAAAGCACTGGCCGCGTTGCAAAAAGGCAAGAAGTACACGCCGGAAAGCGTCGCCAAGCTGCTGGAAAAAATCAGCGCGGGTGGTTACGGCGACAAGCGCCTGTCACCTAAAGAGAGCGAAGTTTTGCGTCTGTTTGCTGAAGGCTTCCTGGTCACCGAGATTGCCAAGAAACTGAACCGCAGCATCAAAACCATCAGTAGCCAGAAGAAGTCGGCGATGATGAAACTGGGCGTGGATAACGATATCGCGCTGCTGAATTATCTCTCTTCGGTCAGCGCCACGCAGGTCGATAAAGAGTAATCCCTGGCAGGCGGTGCTAACGCACCGCGTGTTCTTGATAAGACTATCCAGTAGCGGCGCGATTTATCGCGCCGTTATGCATCGGGAATGAAGGTCAGCCTTCCCGCGTCTTCCGCACCCGCTCTGCGTAGATCGCCAGCGTGGTTTTCAACACATCCAGCGTCACCGGTTTGGACAGACAATTATCCATCCCTGCCTCCATACAACGCTGTTTCTCTTCTGCCAACGCATTCGCCGTGACGCCAATCACCGGGAACGCATGTCCCAACTGACGTAGACGTTGCGTCAGACGATAACCATCCATATTCGGCATATTCACATCGCTTAACACGATATCGATATGGTTACGGCTCAGTACATTCAATGCATCAACGCCATCCTGCGCGGTTTTCACCTGATAGCCCAGCGTACCCAGCTGTTCTGACAACAACATACGGTTGATAGGATGGTCATCGACAATCAGCACCATGATGTCTTCATAACTGGCCTGTTCCGCCACAGCCCCCGGCAACGCCAGTGGTGCGGAGGTTTCGCTGTCGATAGCAATGCGATAAATACGTCCCAGCAGCACCGGCAATTCATGCAGCGTGGCGCTACTGTGCAGCCATAATCCCGGCTCGCTTTCCTGCGGCATATCAATATGTTCCCCGCTGATGCGAATGCGGGCTCGCAGGCTGTGGCCTGGCGCATCATCATGATCGCTGATCATCACATCATCGCTCCCTGCCCGGCCCTGATAGCGCGCCACCTGCATCCCCTGTTGTTGCAGCAGTCGCAGCAGGAAGCTGGCGAGGTAATCATTACGCAAATCGAGCCAGATCGCTTTTTCCTCCAGCCCCTCCAGCAACGGTGGCGGTGGCTGATGCCCGGCGTAGATCGGGATACGCACCACAAACTGACTGCCCATGCCTGGCTCGGAATCCACCTCGATATCGCCGTCCATCATGTTGATCAATTTTTCGCAGATAGCCAGTCCGAGGCCAGTCCCCTGGAAGTTACGCTGCACGCCACTGCCGACCTGGAAGAACGGATCGAACAAACGTGTTACCTCTTTGGCCGGAATTCCAACACCGGTATCACGCACGCGGAATGCCAGATACCCTTCGTGCTGGTAAGCATGCAGGATGATACAACCGGTATGCGTGAACTTGATGGCGTTATTTAACAGGTTGGAGATCACCTGTTGCAGGCGTAGCGGATCCCCCTCCAACGCCAGCGGTACATCGTTTTCGATAAACACATACAACGCCAACCGCTTGCGAACCACCAGCGAGAGGTAGTTGCCGACGATATGGTTGATCACTTCACGCGGTGAGAACGGACGCGGTTCGATTTTCAGCTGTTCCGACTCAATTTTCGAGAAGTCGAGAATGTCGCTGATAATTTTCAGCAGCAGACTGGAGGAGTTGTTCATCGCCGTGACCAGCGAATCAACCCCCTTCGGCAGTGCTTTGGTTTGCAACAGATCAAGGTTGCCGATGATGCCGTACAGCGGCGTACGTAATTCATGGCTGACGGTGGCAAGGAACATCGATTTCGATGCACTGGCCTGTTCCGCCGCCTGCGCCATCTCCTGCAACGACTGCTCCATGCGCACACGCGCTGAGACATCCACCAGCACGCAAATGGCGACGTTTTCGTTGCGGTAGCGTGAATGGACAAAGCTGATTTGCAGGTTGGTGTTACTGCCGGTCAGCACGTCAACAAAGTTCACCTGCTGCCCGCCGATGATCTCGTTCAGACGCTGTCGATCTTCCTGAGTCAGCAATGTCAGATAGTTATGCGCCAGTTCATTACTCAGGATATTGGTGCCGTCGCTGGTGCGCAAAATACAGATGCCAACCGGCGCCGAGGCGACAATTTTACGGTTGAACTGCTCATGCTCCTCCAGCCGATGCGCATTGTCTTCCGCCGGTAAAAACATCCGGCGTTCAAACACCCAGGCGAGGGTAAACAGCAGCAGTGCGCTGAAAATATTCAGCAACAGCGCATTAATCAGCATCAGTTTTAGCTGATCGACCAGGACATCGGTGGAGAGTGACCACACCACATTGAGGTCAGAAGGCGGCAGCGGTTTCTTCAGCACCAGTTGGCGGTAGCCGTCGAGATAGCCGAACCAGGTTTTGTCATCCGGAAGATCGTCGAGCGAGTAGCCAGGTCCCCCGCGACGCGAGCTCAACAGCGGGCGGTAGTTATCATCGGTGATGGTCGCCACCAGCGGCAGGCCGCCTGGCTGAATAAACTCATCGAGCCGGATATTTTGTTCCACCCCGAGTAACGCCTGAAGCTTGTTGGCGACATAGACCGGCATCACCATGTAGAAGCTGCCAACGCCGGGCTGCGAGCTTTCGGTGATCCAGTACATCGGATTACGGCGTTCGTCTTCGTTACTGCTGCGATAGTGCAGCACACGCTCGCGCAGTATCTTCAGGCTGCGTTCGCGATCCATCGTATTGCTACCGATGGTGAAATCCGCCAGACACTGATTTTCTCCGCCGATAAAGAACACCCGGTTCAGCTCATAGGCCGAAGCAAAGTTACTTTTCCAGTAGTTGATGTAGTAACTGAGTGAGTCGAGAGAATTGCGCCAGGTGCTGCTCATCGAGGTGCAATCACCGTCGGAAAATAACGGGGTAAATTGCGGCAACGTACCTTTACTGGTCGGGATGCCGTTAAGTACATCGAGGCCGCTGGCGCTGCTGGTCAGGCGATTTTCCGTGATGTATTTCAGTTCACGCATCACATCCGCCGAATGGCGCACATACCACTCCGCCTGGCCATAGTTGATATCGAATTCCTGACGAACCGCGTTCTCTTTCTCGTGCAGCACATTGATGATGTAAAAAGTGGTCAGCAGCGCACCCAGCGACCAGAGCAACAGCGCCAGCGCGCGAAACAGGTAGCGCGAAATGCGCAGCGTGGTGCGAAACGAGACGAGATATTTCAAAACAGGCTCAACTCACGGTAATAATCATGGCGAAACACTAGCTTTATCATCCCTTAAAAGCCAGTCAAAGCGCTCTTGGTGGCGAAAACTCTGAAAAAGAAACGGCAGGTCGGTTGCCCTGACCTGCCGTTGATTTTCAAGATTACGAATTACTCTTCTTCATCCGCATCTGGCGCGTCATCGTCATTATCGACTTCCGGCGTGATATCGTCATCGCCTTCCGCCACACTGCCGTCGATGGAATCCAGTTCTTCTTCTTCCACCGGTTCAGCAACGCGTTGCAGACCCACCACGTTTTCATCTTCTGCGGTACGAATCAGAATCACACCCTGGGTGTTACGACCCACCACGCTGACTTCCGATACGCGGGTACGCACCAGGGTACCGGCATCGGTGATCATCATGATCTGATCGCTGTCGTCCACCTGCACCGCACCGACCACCGGTCCGTTGCGTTCGGTGACCTTAATCGAGATCACACCCTGCGTGGCACGGGATTTGGTCGGGTATTCGCTGTTGGCGGTACGTTTACCGTAACCGTTCTGCGTCACAGTAAGGATGGCACCCTCTTCACGCGGCACAATCAGCGACACCACTTTGTCGCCTTCGGCCAGCTTGATACCACGAACGCCCGAAGCAGAACGTCCCATTGCGCGCACTGCCGACTCGGCGAAGCGCACCACTTTACCGGCGGCTGAGAACAGCATGGTTTCGTCGCTACCGTTCGTCAGCGCCACACCGATCAACTCATCGTCTTCACGCAGGTTGATGGCAATGATGCCGGCACTACGTGGACGGCTGAACTCCTGCAACGCCGTTTTCTTCACGGTACCGTCAGCGGTCGCCATAAAGATGTTGAAGCCTTCGGTGTATTCACGCACCGGCAGAATGGCGGTGATACGCTCGTTGGCTTCCAGCGGCAGCAGGTTGACGATTGGACGTCCACGCGCACCACGGCTGGCTTCCGGCAACTGATAGACCTTCATCCAGTAGAGACGGCCACGGCTGGAGAAGCACAGAATGGTGTCGTGGGTGTTAGCCACCAGCAGACGGTCGATAAAGTCTTCTTCTTTAATACGGGCTGCGGATTTGCCTTTACCGCCACGACGCTGGGCTTCATAGTCCGACAGCGGCTGGTATTTGACATAACCCTGATGCGACAGCGTCACTACCACATCTTCCTGATTGATCAGGTCTTCGATGTTGATATCGGCGCTGTTGGCGGTGATTTCGGTACGACGTTCGTCACCGAACTGATCGCGCATCGCCACCAGTTCTTCGCGGATCACTTCCATCAGGCGCTCAGCGCTTTGCAGGATGTGGATCAATTCCGCGATTTGGTCGAGCAGCTCTTTATATTCATCAAGCAGCTTCTCGTGCTCCAGGCCGGTCAGTTTCTGCAAACGCAGATCCAGAATCGCCTGAGCCTGTTGTTCCGTCAGGTAATACTGACCGTCACGGATACCGAATTCTGCTTCCAGCCACTCCGGACGCGCCGCGTCATCACCAGCACGCTCCAGCATGGCAGCCACGTTGCCGAGATCCCACGCCTGAGCGATCAATCCGGCTTTCGCTTCTGCCGGGGTCGGCGCGCGACGGATCAGCTCGATAATCGGATCGATGTTGGCCAGCGCAATCGCCAGACCTTCAAGGATATGGGCACGGTCACGCGCTTTACGCAGTTCGAAAATGGTACGACGCGTCACCACTTCACGACGATGGCGGACAAAGGATTCCAGAATCCCTTTCAGCGTCATGATTTTCGGCTGGCCCTGATGCAGCGCCACCATGTTGATGCCGAACGAAACCTGCAACTGCGTCAGCGAGTAGAGGTTATTCAGAACCACTTCACCCACAGCATCGCGTTTGATTTCGATGACGATACGCATGCCGTCTTTGTCAGACTCATCACGCAGCGCGCTGATGCCTTCAACACGCTTCTCTTTCACCAGCTCGGCAATCTTCTCGATCAGGCGCGCTTTGTTCACCTGATAGGGAATTTCGTGAATGATGATGGTTTCGCGGCCGGTTTTGGCATCGGTTTCCACTTCGCCACGGGCGCGGATGTAGATTTTGCCGCGACCGGTACGGTAAGCCTCTTCGATACCACGGCGACCATTGATAATGGCGGCGGTCGGGAAATCGGGTCCCGGAATGTACTCCATCAGCCCTTCAACGCTGATGTTTTCATCGTCGATAAAGGCGAGGCAGCCGTTAATCACTTCCGTCAAGTTGTGCGGCGGAATGTTGGTCGCCATACCTACGGCGATACCGGACGAACCGTTCACCAGCAGGTTAGGAATTTTGGTCGGCAAGACTTCAGGGATCTGCTCGGTGCCGTCGTAGTTCGGCACGAAGTCGACCGTTTCTTTCTCCAGGTCAGCCAGCAGCTCATGGGAAATCTTCGCCATACGCACTTCGGTGTAACGCATAGCTGCGGCGGAGTCGCCGTCGATGGAACCGAAGTTACCCTGACCGTCAACCAGCATGTAACGCATGGAGAACGGCTGCGCCATACGGACAATGGTGTCGTAGACGGCGGAATCACCGTGGGGGTGATATTTACCGATAACGTCACCGACCACACGGGCGGATTTTTTATAGGCTTTGTTCCAGTCGTTACCCAGTTCGCTCATGGCAAAAAGCACACGGCGGTGCACCGGCTTCAGGCCGTCACGGACATCGGGTAAGGCTCGGCCAACGATGACCGACATGGCGTAATCGAGATACGAGTTTTTCAACTCTTCTTCGATATTGACCGGTGTAATTTCTCTCGCAAGGTCGCTCATGGAGCCGCTATCCCTCTACATAATCCCGGAATTCAAAGGTGCGAAAGTATATCACATTGCTTACATGGGGTGAATGTTAAGCGCGGTTTAATGCGGCTTTTCCTTCGTTCTGAGAGGTGCGCAGGCCGCGCTTAAGCGTTTATACTGAAGCCACATTTTGTCTGGAGTCATGATTCAATGAATGAACAACCGCAGGAAAGCCGCCAGAACGTCGATCACAACGAAATTGCCAAGTTTGAGGCAGTCGCATCGCGCTGGTGGGATTTAGAGGGTGAATTCAAGCCGTTACACCGGATTAATCCCCTGCGTCTTGGCTGGATTGCCCAGCACAGCAACGGCCTGTTTGGCAAAAAGGTGCTGGATGTCGGCTGCGGTGGCGGCATTCTGGCAGAAAGCATGGCGCGTGAAGGTGCCGATGTCACCGGGTTAGATATGGGGGCTGAACCGCTGGAAGTGGCGCGTCTGCATGCGCTGGAAAGCGGTGTCAGCGTCAATTACGTCCAGCAAACGGTGGAAGATCACGCCGCCAGTCACGCCGGTGCATATGATGTCGTCACCTGTATGGAGATGCTGGAGCATGTGCCCGATCCGCGTTCGGTGGTACTGGCCTGCGCGCAACTGGTGAAACCAGGCGGCGAAGTATTCTTCTCCACCATTAACCGCAACCCCAAAGCCTGGCTGCTGGCGGTGTTCGGTGCCGAATATGTGATGCGCATGGTGCCGCGCGGCACCCATGACGTGAAGAAATTTATCCGTCCGGCCGAGTTGCTGAACTGGGTGGATGAAACCCCGCTGCGTGAACAGGGGATGATTGGTCTGCATTACAACCCGCTGACCAACCAGTTCCGCCTGGGACGCGGGGTGGATGTGAATTATATGGTGCATACGCATCGTCAGATGTAATGGCACCTTGCGCGATGAATCGCGCCGCTACAATTTGTTCTTAGCCCTGTAGCGGCGCGATTTATCGCGCATAAGACAAACTAGGCCGGGAATATCCCGTTAAACACCGTTTTCTTTCTCGGCTCGGACATCAGCGCCTCCAGCGCGTCGACACAGGCGAGATAGTGCGGTGTTTTTTTATGCGCCAGCACCGCCGCTTCATTGGCGTAAGCTTCGTAAATAAAAAAACGCGTCGGTACGTTGCTATCCTGCAACACATCAAAACGCATGTTGCCCGGTTCCTGCACCGCGCCTAGATGATTTTCGCGAAAAACCCGTAGAAATTCGTCGATACAGTCGGGTTTGACGTTAATCTCAACCAAAGTGACTTCCATTCGCCTGCTCCTTAAAAATCGTAGTTATCGATGTTGTCTTTGGTAAATACCACCCGCTCCGGCAACAGCACGATGCCGTTGTCTTTGGCCTCATAATTGTAGCCCTGCACGCTGTTGTCTGAGACTGTCACTTTCCCCACGCCGGGCACCTCCAGGGTATCGCCCGGATTAAGGTTGCCCTTCAGCAGTTGGTTGGCAACCGCGATAGAGATTTTGCCCTGCTTCACCACGTCCCACAGGCCAAACTGTTGCACCGTACCGCGTTTGACATAAGGCCGCATCACGTTCGGCGTACTGAAGCCGACAATGGTGACATTCTTGCGCCCGAGGTTTTCCGCCGCCTGCGCCGCTGCCGGTAACGCATTGGCATCCGGGGCGATAATCGCATCCAGATCGTTCCAGGATTTCAGAATACCTTCGGCGGTTTGCAACGATTTGGTGGCATCGTTATAACCGTACTGCGTGGTGACGATCTCCCAATTCGGATGATCTTTGGCAATCTTCGCTTTGGCTTCTTTAACCCACTGGTTTTGGTCCGTCACCGTTGGGCTGGAGTAGAAAAACGCCACCTTCGCTTTGTCCTTCTTCACCTGGCTGGCCGCCATATCCACCAGCATGCCGCCCAATTGTGTCGGTGTGCCCTGATTAATGTAAATCGAGCGGCATTCCGGTTTGGTATCGGAATCCCAGGTCAGCACCTTCACGCCACGTTGCATGGCGCGTTTCAATGCCGGACACAGCCCGTCTGGTGAAACGGCCGCCACCACAATGGCGTTGTAACCCTGATTGACGAAGTTGTTGATCATCTGAACCTGGCCGGAGACGCTGGGTTCGGTCGGGCCGTCGTAAGTCACATCTACCCCGAGGGCCTGACCCGCGTCCGTGGCCCCTTTGCCACCGCTGGTGAAATAGCCCACGCCCACCAGTTTCGGGATAAAGGCGATTCGCTCGGCTGCCTGCACGCTAAAGCTCACGCCGAGCACACAGCAAAGCGCCAGTGATAAACGCTGCATTTTCATCATTTTTACTCCTGGTAAGATGTGCGTTCCCGCGTGAAGCGTGCACACAAGCGCCGGCTAAGCTGGCGCACAATGCCTGGATTCAGGCTCCAGGAGCGTCCGATCACCGCAAGAATCAACAAAGCACCCGCAAGCGCACTGCTGACCTGACTCGACACTCCCACCATTTGCAAGCCCTGCTGCAAAAACCCAATCACCAGCGTCGCCAATGCGGTGCCCAGCACCGAACCTGCTCCGCCGTAAATATTTGCCCCGCCCAGCACCACCGCGGTGATAGCAGGCATCAACAAGGGGGCGCCGAGATCGGCACGCGCCGAGCCAAAATAGGCACTCATCACCGCCGCCGCGATGGCGGATGCCAGGCCAACCAGGCTGTAGAGCAGCAACAAGGTGCGATTCACCGGCAGCGCGCCGTACCGTGCCGCACGCAGGTTCTGCCCCAGCAAAAACACATAACGCCCGGTACGGGTGCGATGCATCAGCAACCAAAACACCAGACACAACAGCGTAAATATCAGCAAGGGCATGGGGATACCGAGCGGGGTGAGATTGGCTAAATCGGTAAAGGTCGCCGGAAAGTCTCCGATGCCTTCAAAACCGGTCGCCCCGACCAGACCAGAGAGCAGCAACGCGCCGCCGCCGTAGAGATAAAGGGTGCCCAGGGTAATCACCAGCGGGTTGACGCCGGTCCACAGAATCAGGGCACCGTTGAGCCATCCACACAGGCTGCCGAGCAGCAGCGTGCACAACAAGGCGACAGGCAACGGCCAGTGACTCTGCAACATGATGCCGAGGGCGATGGCACACAAGCCGGTGACCGCCGCAAAGGAGATATCGATACCCCCACTGACAATCACCAACGTCAGCGGCAACGCCACAATGCCGACGGTGATAAAATCGCTGGTGCTGAACAGTAAGGTGTCGATATTCAACATCCGGGGGTTGGCCCAGCCGAACAGCAAAATCTCCAGAACCAACAGCAGCGCCAGCGCCCCTTCCCAGTTCAGATAGCGTTTCATTCCGTCGCTCCCCGGCGCGTCGCCGATGTCGATCTGGCTTTAGCTGCGCTTTTTTTTCGCACCGGGGGCGTTAAAAAACGCGTATAGCGCTGACGATGTAAACGGCGCGCCAGCGCCTGACGTAAACGCCCATCAATCACCAGCACCAGCAACAACACCAGGCCAGAGATAAAATCGTTCCACCAGGCGGGCAGCCTGAGCAACACCAGCACGCTGTCGATTTGCGTCAGGAACCACGCGCCAAGTACCGCTCCCAGCAAGGTGCCGGAACCTCCCAGCAGGCTTACGCCACCGAGCACGCAGGCGGCAATCGCTTTCATCTCCATGCCGGTGCCGGTTTGATTGGGTACAAAGCCAATTTGTGCGGCGAACACCATCCCGGCCAGCGCCGCCATCGCCCCGTTGACGGTAAACGCCAGCAGGCGAACCTGATGCACCGGTACGCCTAACTGACGCGCCCCTTGCAGGTTATCGCCAGTAGCGTAAAAGTTACGACCTGCCGCGCTGCGGGCGAGGAATACCATCATCACCACGGCAATCAGCAGCACCATGATCCCCAACGGGGACAGGCCGCCAAACAGCGGTACGGCCAGGGTTTTCAATTGCTCGGGCAGCCCTTCAATCCATTTGCCGCCGGTCAGGAGCAACATCAGGCCACGGTATAACCCGAGGGTACCGAGCGTGGCGACAATTGCCGGTATGCGCAACCCAACCACCAGCACGCCGTTAAACAACCCGGCCAGCATACCGCTGGCCAGCGTCAGTAAGCAGGCCAGCGGCAGCGCCATCCCCTGATTCAGCAGGATGCCCAGCACCGCCGCGCACAACCCCATTGTGGAACCACTGGAGACATCGATGTTGCGCGTCAGCAGGACCAGCGTCGCCCCCATTGCCAACAGGATGGCGATCTGCGCACTGCCAAAAATCATTCCCACCAGTTGCAGACTGGCAGTTTGCCGATCCAGCAACCACGGCAGCAGAAATAAAAGCAGGATCGCCAGCAACGTGCTCAGTTCACGGTGGGTTTGCAGATATTTCAGCATCAATGTTCTCCTGCCGCCTGAGCGTGACGTCCCCAGGCCATCTGGATAATATTTTCAGCGCTGACCGCCGACTGCGTTAATTCGCCGACCCACTCGCCGTGATGCATCACCACCACGCGATCCGCCAGTTGCGCCACTTCATCCAGATCCGAGGAGATGATGATCAAACCAATCTGCTGCGCCACTACCGAGCGCAGCAGCTGATAAATGTCAGCGCGGGCCGCCACATCCACCCCGCGCGTCGGTTCATCGACGATCAGGACTTTTGGCATCGCTTCCAGGCAATTTGCCAGCAGCAGCTTTTGCTGATTGCCGCCGGACAGGGTACGCGCCAGTTGGTCACAGCGGCTAAATTTGATGCCCAGCGCTCGCTGGTAACGCGTCAGTACCGCCCTCTCCTGCGCAGGTCGCAGCCACCAGTTACGGCGCGGCAGGGTTAACGCGGTAACGTTCCACGCCAGTGGAGCATCCGGGTAGAGGCCGGAGGTTTGCCGATCTTCAGGCAGGTAAACCAGCCCGGCGCGCAGCCGTTGCGCCGGCGACATTGCCAGCAGCGATTGTTGCTGCAAATGCGCCGATCCACTGCTGGCCGGACGCAAGCCATACAGGGTTTCCGCCAGCTCGGTGCGTCCGGCACCGACAATGCCTGCCAGCCCGAGAATCTCTCCCGCCTTCACCTGGAGAGAGATCTCGCGGAAGCCTTCACCGCTCAAAGCCTCCACCTGCAACAACACCTCGCCTTTGCGGCCCGATGGCGAATTACCTGCCTGCAACCACAGTTGCTGTTCCGCGCTGAGCGGCGGCTGTCGTTCTGGTGGCATCATCGCGGCCACCAGCGCGTCATCATTAAGGACGTCAATGTTGTCGTGCAGCACCACGCAACCATCGCGCATTACGCTAACCTGATGTGCCAGCGCGCGGATTTCCGGCAGCTTGTGGGAAATAAACACCACGCCAACGCCTTGCGTGGCGAGCTGGCGGATCAAACGAAACAACCGATCGGTTTCTACCGGCGTGAGTGAGGCAGTGGGTTCATCGAAGATCACCACCCGGGCGTCACGCATCAGACCACGCAAAATCTCGACCTGCTGCTGGTCAGCCACGGCCAGGGAGCCAGCCTGCGCATCCAGCGGCAGCGTGCTGCCCATCTGACCGAGTAAACGTTGCAGTTTCTGCTGATCGGCCTGCGCACGCGGCAGGCGAAACAGGATGTTTTCACGCACCGTCAGACTGGGAAACAACAACGGCTCCTGCGGCACCAGATAAATGCCGCGTTGATGCGCTTTGGCAGGGGTCATCAGGGGAAGAGTCTGCCCGGCGAGCAGGATCGTGCCGCTATCCGGCTGTTCAATTCCGGCGATGATCTTCATCAGCGTTGATTTGCCGGCGCCATTCCCCCCCAGCAGCGCATGGATTTGCCCTGCATGCAGTTGAAAATCGATGTCCCGCAATACCGGCACGCCGGAGAAGGCCTTACTCACTCCGGTGATTTGCAACAGCAGGCTGCTCTGCCCCATCACGACTCCCGTTACGAACAAATGATTTTTAAAACACATTATGTTCACAATCCTGGATAAGCTTTTTCGATAAAACTCTCGCAGCGGTCACAGATTGTTATTTCGCCATGATGGCGCGTATGATTGTGGCTGACTTGTTGAGCGAACTGCCAGCAAGGTCACATTTTCTTTACGATCCCGAACGAACAATTGATTTACTTTTTATAAAGTGTTCATCATGAAAAGCGATCTTAACCCGGCAACGGGTCTGACTGTGGAACACAGTATGAGTGAAGAAGAGCTACTGGCGCGTACCGCCTGGTTCTATTACCACGACGGACTGACACAGAACGAAATTGGTGAGCGGCTCGGTTTGACGCGCCTGAAAGTGTCGCGCCTGCTGGAAAAAGGCCGTCAGTCGGGCGTGATCCGCGTCCAGATCAACTCCCGTTATGAGGGCTGCCTGGCGCTGGAACATGCGCTGCTTGAGCGATTTAACCTTAAGCAGGTCCGGGTGCTGCCGCAGCTCGATAGCCCCAACCTCAGTCAGCGACTGGGCGTGGGGGCGGCACAAATGCTGATGTCGCTACTCCAGCCGCAGCAACTGCTGGCGGTGGGATTTGGCGAAACCAGCATGAACACGCTGCAACATCTGAGCGGCTTTATCGCCTCGCAGCAGATCCGCATGGTGACGCTGTCCGGCGGCGTGGGGCCGTATATGACCGGGATTGGTCAGTTAGATCCGGCGTGCGGCATCAGCATTATCCCCGCGCCGCTGCGCGCTTCCAGTGCCAGCGTTGCACAAATTCTGCGCCACGAGCGCAGCGTGCAGGACGTAATGCTGACCGCCTGTGCTGCCGATGTGGCGATCGTCGGCATCGGGGCGATCGGTCAACGTCAGCAGGCGACGATTTTGCGCTCGGGGTATATCAGCGAAGGTGAGCAATTGATGTATGGCCGTAAAGGCGCGGTGGGCGACATCCTCGGCTACTTTATGTGTCATGACGGGCAACTGGCTGAAGCGATGCCCATCCATGATGAATTGATTGCCGTTAGCCCTGACGAGCTGGCGACGATCCCCACCGTGGTCGGAGTGGCCGGTGGTGCAGAGAAAGCCGAAGCGATCATTGCCGCGCTGAAAGGCAAACGCATTAATGCTCTGGTGACTGAAGAGGGAACAGCCCGCGCGATGTTGGCGTTATTGTCGTAGCCCTGCGGCGGGGTCGATCCGGTCAGATTATTGCAGGAGTTACTGAGATGACGATATCCCACGCCCCGCATTTAATGGCGCTCGACGCCGGTACCGGCAGCATTCGAGCCGTGATTTTTAACCTGCAAGGCGAGCAGGTTGCCGTCGCACAAGCGGAATGGCAGCACCTTGCCTTGCCCGATGTGCCCGGATCGATGGAGTTTGATCTGGCAAAGAACTGGCAGCTCGCCTGCCAGTGCATTCGCCAGGCGCTGCACCAGGCGCAACTGCCTGCCAGCGCGATTCGTGGCGTGGCCTGTTGCTCAATGCGTGAAGGTATCGTGCTGTATAACAAGGCTGGTGATGCCATCTGGGCCTGTGCCAACGTCGATGCCCGTGCCAGCCGCGAAGTCAGCGAACTGAAAGAGATCCATCACGGCGAGTTTGAGCGGGAGATCTACCAATGTTCCGGGCAGACGTTGGCGCTTGGCGCGATGCCACGTTTGCTGTGGCTGGCGCACCATCGACCGGATATTTATCGTCAGGCTTCCACGCTGACGATGATCAGCGACTGGCTGGCGAAATGCCTGAGCGGCGAACTGGCCGTCGATCCTTCCAATGCCGGTACCACCGGTTTGCTTGATTTATACACCCGCAACTGGCGTCCCGATCTGCTTGAGATGGCGGGCCTGCGCGGCGATCTCCTGTCACCGGTAGCGGAGACCGGCACGCCGATCGGAGCGGTCACCGCTGAAGCAGCCGAGGCGTGTGGGCTGCGGCAAGGGACGGTCGTCGCCGTGGGTGGCGGTGATGTCCAGCTCGGCACCCTGGGGCTGGGTGTCGTCAACGCCGGAGAAACTGCGGTGCTGGGCGGCACATTCTGGCAACAGGTGGTGAACCTGCCGCAGCCACAGGTCGATCCGGCGATGAATATTCGCATCAATCCCCACGTCATTCCGGGGATGGCGCAGGCTGAAGCCATCAGCTTTTTTACCGGACTGACCATGCGCTGGTTTCGCGATGCCTTTTGTAGCGAAGAAAAATTGCTGGCAGAACGGTTGGGTGTCGATTGTTACAGCCTGCTGGAAGAGATGGCGGCGCGCGTTCCGGCAGGTGCCTGGGGAGTGATGCCGGTGTTCTCCGACGCCATGCACTTCAACAAGTGGTATCACGCCGCCCCCTCGTTTATTAACCTTTCTATTGACCCTGAACGTTGTAATAAACAAACCCTGTTCCGCGCGTTAGAGGAGAATGCCGCCATTGTCTCAGCCTGTAACCTCGACCAGGTGGCTGCCTTTTCCGGCGTCCGTGCGCCGCATTTGGTGTTCGCCGGCGGGGGTGCCAAAGGCAAGCTGTGGAGTCAAATCCTGAGCGATGTCACCGGCCTGACGGTAAAAGTGCCCCAGGTCAAAGAGGCCACCGCGCTGGGCTGTGCGATTGCGGCGGGGGTGGGAGCCGGGCTGTACCCCAATCTGGCGGAGACGGGGCGTGATTTGGTGCGCTGGGAGCGGGAGTTTACCCCCAATGCGACTAACCATGCTTTGTATCAACAGCAAAAGACCGTGTGGCAGAAAGTGTATGCGGATCAGCTGGCGTTAGTGGATAACGGGCTAACGACTTCGATGTGGAAAGCGCCGGGGTTGTAAAGAAGTGCGCGATAAATCGCGCCGCTACGAATGGGTGCACACGTCGGAGCGGTGCGATTCATCGCACAAAACTGCATCTTGATTTCATAAAAACTTCATAAGAAAAACCAGAAAAGTCCGACTGTGCGTAGCTTATGCTGCCATTTTTTCACCAGAAATTTGGCTTGCCGGAGAGGATTGCATAAGAAATACGCGCTCGATCAAGTTCTGAAAAAAATCTCCAATTTGGTTGACACGGGGTCGGGCCTTATAAGACAAGGCCTAAGAAATTTCGCAAAAATTACAACCCCTCGATACATCATTTTTTCCTCTTGTTAACCCGCGTTAAAATACTAAAATATGCCTCCATGTAGTTATGACTTCCCCCTTCAGCCCCTAGATGTAGTGTTTATCCACAACATTATTCACAATGAATATGCTGTGTATAAACCGGGGTTTCTTTTAATTTTTGGATACTCACGCAAAGGTAAAAACGCGACATGAACCAAAGTCTGCTCGTTACTAAACGCGATGGCCGCCAGGAGCGCATTGATCTCGACAAAATTCACCGGGTACTGGACTGGGCAGCCGAAGGTCTGAACAACGTCTCAGTGTCACAGGTTGAGCTGCGTTCCCACATTCAGTTCTATGATGGGATTCGAACTTCAGATATTCATGAGACCATCATCAAGGCCGCTGCAGACCTTATTTCTCGCGATGCCCCGGATTATCAGTACCTTGCCGCACGCCTGGCGATTTTCCACCTGCGCAAGAAAGCCTACGGCCAGTTTGAGCCGCCAGCGCTTTACGATCAGGTAGTTAAAATGGTCGAGATGGGCAAATACGATCGCCATCTGCTGGAAGACTACAGCAAAGCAGAGTTCGAGCAGATGGACAGTTTTATCGACCACTGGCGCGATATGAACTTCTCCTATGCCGCCGTCAAGCAGCTGGAAGGTAAATACCTGGCGCAGAACCGCGTTAGCGGTGAAATCTACGAAAGCGCGCAGTTCCTGTACATTCTGGTCGCAGCATGCCTGTTCTCAGGTTATCCGCGTGATACACGTATGGATTACGTCAAACGTTTCTATGACGCAGTCTCGACCTTCAAAATCTCGCTGCCGACGCCAATTATGTCTGGCGTGCGTACCCCGACTCGTCAGTTCAGCTCTTGCGTGCTGATCGAGTGTGGCGACAGCCTGGATTCCATTAACGCCACCTCCAGCGCGATTGTGAAATACGTTTCGCAGCGTGCCGGTATCGGTATCAACGCCGGTCGCATTCGTGCGCTGGGTAGCCCGATTCGTGGCGGTGAAGCGTTCCATACCGGCTGTATCCCGTTCTACAAACACTTCCAGACCGCCGTGAAGTCCTGCTCGCAGGGCGGTGTGCGCGGTGGTGCCGCTACCCTGTTCTACCCGATGTGGCATCTGGAAGTGGAAAGCCTGCTGGTGCTGAAAAACAACCGTGGTGTTGAAGGCAACCGCGTGCGTCATATGGACTACGGCGTGCAGATCAACAAGTTGATGTATCAACGCCTGCTGAAAGGTGAAGACATCACCCTGTTCAGCCCGTCTGACGTACCGGGCCTGTACGACGCGTTCTTCGCCGATCAGGACCAGTTCGAGCGTCTGTACACCACCTATGAAAAAGACGACAGCATTCGTAAACAGCGTGTCAAAGCGGTTGATCTGTTCTCACTGATGATGCAGGAACGTGCCTCCACTGGCCGTATCTACATCCAGAACGTTGACCACTGCAACACCCACAGCCCGTTTGATCCGTCCATCGCGCCGGTACGTCAGTCCAACCTGTGTCTGGAGATCGCCCTGCCGACTAAGCCGCTGGACGACGTTAACGACGAAAACGGTGAAATCGCCCTGTGTACGCTGTCAGCGTTCAACCTCGGCGCGATTGATAGTCTCGACGATCTGGAAGAGCTGGCGATTCTGGCGGTACGTGCGCTGGATGCCCTGCTCGACTATCAGGATTACCCCATTCCGGCCGCGAAACGCGGTGCGATGGGCCGCCGTACCCTGGGTATCGGCGTGATTAACTTCGCCTACTACCTGGCGAAAAACGGCGTGCGTTACTCTGATGGCAGCGCCAACAACCTGACGCATAAAACCTTCGAAGCGATTCAGTACTATCTGCTGAAGGCGTCGAACGAGCTGGCGAAAGAGCAAGGTGCCTGCCCGTGGTTCAACGAAACCACTTATGCGCAGGGCATTCTGCCGACCGATACCTATAAAAAGGATCTCGACAGCATCTGCAACGAACCGCTGCACCTCGACTGGGAAACGCTGCGTGAGTCGATCAAAACGCACGGTCTGCGTAACTCAACGTTGTCGGCGCTGATGCCGTCAGAGACGTCATCGCAGATTTCGAACGCCACCAATGGCATCGAGCCGCCGCGCGGCCACATCAGTATCAAAGCGTCGAAAGACGGTATCCTGCGTCAGGTAGTGCCGGAGTATGAGCGTCTGAAGGATCAGTACGAACTGCTGTGGGAAATGCCGTCTAACGATGGTTACCTGCAACTGGTTGGTGTGATGCAGAAGTTTATCGACCAGGCGATTTCGTCGAACACCAACTACGATCCGAGCCGCTTTGCTAACGGCAAAGTACCGATGAAGCAGCTGCTGAAAGATCTGCTGACCGCTTACAAGTTTGGCGTGAAAACCCTGTACTACCAAAACACCCGTGACGGTGCTGAGGATGCACAGGACGATCTGGCCCCCTCCATTCAGGACGACGGCTGCGAAAGCGGCGCTTGTAAGATTTAATCAGAGGCGGAGCTGCGGCTCCGCCCACATTTGGACATCCCTATGGCTTACACCACATTCTCACAAACCAAGAATGACCAACTGAAAGAGCCGATGTTTTTCGGTCAGTCGGTTAACGTTGCCCGTTTCGATCAGCAGAAATATGACATCTTTGAAAAGCTGATTGAGAAGCAGCTCTCCTTCTTCTGGCGTCCGGAAGAAGTGGACGTGTCGCGCGATCGCATCGACTATCAGGCGCTGCCGGATCACGAAAAACACATTTTTATCAGCAACCTGAAATATCAGACGCTGCTGGACTCGATCCAGGGTCGTAGCCCGAACGTGGCGCTGCTGCCGCTGATCTCCATCCCGGAGCTGGAAACCTGGGTGGAAACCTGGGCGTTCTCTGAAACCATCCACTCACGTTCCTATACCCACATCATCCGCAATATCGTTAACGATCCGGCGCTGGTGTTTGACGATATCGTCACTAACGAGCAGATCCTTGCCCGTGCGCAGGATATCTCCAAGTATTACGACGATCTGATTGAGATGACCAACTACTGGCATCTGCTGGGTGAAGGCACCCATCAGGTCGCGGGTAAAACCGTGACCGTGGACCTGCGTTCGCTGAAGAAACAACTCTACATCTGCCTGATGAGCGTCAACGCGCTGGAAGCGATTCGCTTCTACGTCAGCTTCGCCTGCTCGTTTGCCTTTGCCGAGCGTGAGCTGATGGAAGGTAACGCCAAAATCATCCGTCTGATCGCCCGTGACGAAGCGCTGCACCTGACCGGCACCCAGCATATGCTGAACCTGATGCGTACTGGCGAAGATGATCCGGAGATGAAAGAGATTGCGGCCGAATGCCGTGACGAATGCTATGACCTGTTCAAGAAAGCAGCCGAACAGGAAAAAGAGTGGGCAGAATATCTGTTCAGCGGCGGTTCAATGATTGGCCTGAACAAAGACATTCTGTGCCAGTACATCGAGTACATCACCAACATCCGTATGCAGGCGGTCGGTCTTGACCTGCCATTCCAGACCCGTTCGAACCCGATTCCGTGGATCAACAGCTGGCTGGTGTCTGACAACGTGCAGGTGGCACCGCAGGAAGTTGAAGTCAGTTCCTATCTGGTCGGCCAGATTGACTCGGAAGTGGGCGAAGACGACTTTAACGACTTCCAACTCTAAGTATGAGCCGTTCCGTTGTTATTCTGCGTAGCTCTGGCACCCGACTGGAGTGCGCAGAAGATCATCCTAATCTGCTGGCAACCCTCGAAGCGCATAATGTCTGCGTCGAGTATCAGTGTCGTGAAGGCTATTGCGGTTCTTGCCGTATGCGTTTGCTGAAAGGTGAAGTGCAGTACGCCGAGACACCGCTGGCTTTTATTCAGCAGGGCGAGTTTCTGCCCTGCTGCTGTAAAGCCAACGGCGAGATTGAGATTGAGTTGTAGCGACGCGCTTTATCGCGCAATCCGTGCGCCTGACGGAAAAAGCCGCGCGATAAATCGCACCGCTACAACCGAGCCTGTTTTGGCTAGAGCCTCACCGTTTCCAGCACATCAATCCAGCCGTGTCCGGTGCTGACTTCGCTGCCATGCAACCAGCGGCGCAGCATATTCATAGCCATCATCGCCACCACTTTCTGGCGGATCTCGCGGTTATGGCGCCCGTGGTTGAACTTCACCAGTTGGCCCCAGCTCGCCTCCGGGGTGTGCAATGAAATCGCCACCTCTCCTTCGCGTAGCGTGCCGACCGCCAGCCCAACCTCAGCCTGCTGCTGAGCCGCGAACTCACGCAGACGCTGCACCTGCTGCTCCAGGCTTTCCGTCTGTTCCGGCAACACATTACCGGCACGCAACGGCACCTCGGCTGATGCCAGTTGCCATTGCAGCAATCCGGCGGTATAGGATTCACTCACGGCCAACGTCAATTCACGCGCCGCCAGTTGTTGCGCCAGCCACGCCGGTAATCCTTCTGTGCCTTCAAAAATGGTGCATTCCGCCAGCAGCAGTTTGACCTGCTGCCACACCTGTTCCATCGCCACCCGCTGGCTGGCCGGGCCGGTCAGTTTAATTTCAATAATTGGCATTGAGGAGCGATACCCCATCACCACGCCTTCCGGCAGGGCTAGCGGCTCCAGTTCCGCCGCTATATCACTTTCTCCGCGCCCGAAAGTGGTGAGACGCAGGCACAGAGGCGGTTCGGGTAGGTCGAAACGCGCTTTCAGACGCGGCAGGATCTCCTGCTCCACCATCACCTTAAACTCGGAAGGTACACCCGGGGTGAAGAATATCCAGCAGCGATTGAGTTGCAGCGCGAAACCACAAGCGGTACCCACCGGGTTATCGATCAATTCCGCATTGGCGGGGATCTCCGCCTGTTTACGGTTGCTCGGAGCCATGACTCGCCCACGACCGGCAAACCAGGCCTCCATCTTTTCCAGCCACTCCTGATGCAGCACCAAATGACTGTTGCTGGCGGTTGCTGCCGCCAGCGCGCTGAGATCATCACTGGTCGGGCCGAGGCCACCATTCACAATCAGCACATCAGCAACCTGGCTGCGGCTTTGTAGCGCCTCCACCAGTGATGGCAGTGCATCGCCTACTGTGCTGCGGCTGGTCATGGGTAAGCCATGCTGGAATAACACATCAGCCAGCCAGGCGGCGTTGGTATCGACAATCTGCCCGTGTAACACTTCATCGCCCGTCGAGAGCATTTCAACTCGTATCACGTTTATTCTCCTTTATCCCTGTCGGTTTAATGTAGAAAGCGGGAGAGAGAAACACAATCGCTGTCGATGCGGTTTGGGGTATTTCAGGGGGAGGACGGGCGCGATGGGTACGCGCCCGATAATGATTAGCGGCGGGCCAGCAGCAATCCTAAGAACAGACCGGCGGCGGCACCAATACCAATGCCCTGCCAGGGTTTGTCGTGCACATACTCATCGGCACGGTAAGCAGCTTTTTTTGCCCGATAGTAGTAACTGTCGGACGCCTGGCTGACGCGAGACTTCACCTCTTCCAGCGCCTGCTCCGCTTTGCTTTTCAGTTCGATATATTTTTGATCGGCCGGATCGCCGGACGAACGCAGCACCTCTTCCAGCGTTTCGGTCAGCAAAGCCAAATCATCATCAAGACGGGTTTCAAATTGATCGGTGGATGACATTACGTAGTTCCTCCATGTATTTAACTTACCTGTCGGTTAACTATAGTCACTAAACGCCCGTTCGGGGCAAGCAACGGCCAGGAATCGCCCGAGTTTCGTCGGCAAAGGGTAAAGATATGAAATCTGCTTCGCTTCTATGATTTATCTGATAAATTTCTTCGGACTGAATTTTTTCATTCGGCGACTGTCGTAACCCCCTGTAGCCTGACGCTATCAGGTCTGAAATGCGTGCATGATGCACGGCAGTCACCTTAAACCCGAGCAGCTAAGGATTAGATTTCTGGCATGAATCGTAGAAAGTTTATGAAAGCGTCCATGGCCCTCTCTGCCCTGAGTGGTATGACGGGTCTGTCCACGCTGTTTGCACAGTCCGCCTGGGCCGCAGATGGCATTGCCGACGGTACTGCGGTTCGCTTCGATTTCGATGTACTGAAAAAGAAAGCTGCCGCACTGGCGAAGCAACCCTGGGGCGGCGCGCCAGGCCCGCTACCGGACACCCTGGCCAATCTGACGCCACAGGCCTATAACGCCATTCAGTATGACGCCAACCATTCGCTGTGGAACAACATCCCCAACCGCGAACTGGATGTACAATTCTTCCATGTTGGTATGGGTTTTAAACGCCGTATCCAGATGTTCTCCGTGGATGCCGCCAGCCGTGAAGCGCGTGAAATCCACTTCCGCCCGGAGTTGTTTAACTACAACGACGCCAACGTTGATACCAAACAACTGGTTGGCAAAACCGATCTCGGCTTTGCCGGTTTCCGCGCCTTTAAGAAACCGGAACTGGCGCGCCGCGACATCGTCTCTTTCCTCGGTGCCAGCTACTTCCGCGCCGTGGATGAAACCTACCAGTACGGTCTGTCCGCCCGTGGCGTAGCGGTGAACACCTTCAGCAACGGTCATGAAGAATTCCCGGATTTCACCGCCTTCTGGTTTGAAACCCCGAAAGCCGAAGACACCACCTTTGTGGTGTATGCCCTGCTGGACGGTGCCAGCGTGACCGGTGCGTATAAATTCACCATCCACTGCGAAGCCAAACGCGTGGTGATGGAGGTGGAAAACCACCTGTTTGCCCGCAATGATATCCGTCAGTTGGGTATCGCGCCGATGACCAGTATGTTTAGCTGTGGCACCAACGAACGCCGCATGTGCAACACCTACCACCCGCAAATCCACGACTCTGACCGTCTGGCAATGTGGACCGGCAACGGTGAATGGATTGCCCGCCCGCTGAACAACCCGCAGCGTTTGCAGTTCAACGCTTATCAGGATGAGAACCCGCGCGGTTTTGGTCTGTTGCAGCTCAATCACGACTTTAAGGATTATCAGGATGTGATTGGCTGGTACGACAAACGTCCAAGCCTGTGGGTTGAGCCGATTGGCAAATGGGGCAAAGGGGCCATCAACCTGATGGAAATCCCCACCACCGGCGAAACGCTGGATAACGTGGTGTGCTTCTGGCAACCGGAAAAACCGGTGAAAGCCGGTAGCGAGTTCAACTTCCAGTACAAACTTTACTGGAGCGGCCTGCCACCGGTACGCAGCGGTCTGGCGCGTGTGGATGCCACCCGTACCGGCATTGGCGGTTTCCCGGAAGGTTGGGCGCCAGGCGAGCACTTCCCGGAGCAGTGGAGCCGTCGCTTTGCCATCGATTTCGTCGGGGGCGATCTCAAAGCCGCTGCACCGAAGGGGATCGAACCGGTGATTACCGTGTCAGCGGGCACCATCAAGCAGGTCGAGATTTTGTATGTGGAGCCGATCGATGGCTACCGCATCCTGTTTGACTGGTACCCGAACAGCGATTCCACCAAGCCGGTGGATATGCGTCTGTTCCTGCGTACCAAAGACGAGACACTGAGCGAAACCTGGTTGTATCAATACTTCCCGCCAGCGCCGGACCAGCGTAAATACGTTGACGATCGGCAGATGACGCCGGGCTGATAAACATGGCGAGGTGAGAACCTCGCCATTATTTTTTGGAAATCGCGCCGCTACGAAGTTGTGCGCGACATATCAATATGCGGGATATCGTCTTCGAGATAGATATCACTCACCGCCACAAAGCCATGCCCGGCATAGAACGATTGCAGATGCGCCTGCGCTGAGAGGAACGGCGAATGCTGCGGCCAGTGCTGCTGGCAGCTCTGCAAAGCCTGCGTCATCAAGCGATTGCCGAGATTGATTCCCCTGGCGCGACTGGAAACAATCACCCGCCCAATCTTCACCGGACTTTGCGCATCAGTAGGCGATAAAATACGTGCATACGCCACCAATTCGTCACCCAGCATGCCCAGCAGATGGCGATTTTCCGCTACCAGATCCTGTCCATCGACATCGAGATAGGGACAATTTTGTTCCACTACAAAGACTTCACTGCGCAACGCCAGCAACGCATAAAGTTGTGGCACCGTTAAATCGCGGTGATGAATATCCAGCCAGTTAATATCCATGATCATTTCCTTCCGTAGCGGCGCGATTTATCGCGCAGGTTTTATGAAGCCGAAAAATAAATCAACATCGTCGTTGTTGTAAGGCGAAACCGGTAAAGAAGGCGCACAATAGCGCCGCCATCCACGGCAGGCCATGCAGCGTGAGTGACATCGCTAATCCCCCCAATGCCGGGCCAACAAAGGCGCCAATACCCCACGCCACCGACAGCACCGCATAGGCTGCCGCCAGTTCCGAACCCTGAAAGCGCTGCCCCACCAGCGTGATGATCACTGTATAAATGCCGACAAATACCCCGCCCCAGCAGAACAACAGCAAACGCGCCAGCCACAACGATTGCAACGCCAGCGGCCAGGCAAGCGCCCCCAGGGTCGACAACGCAGCCAGCCAGACAATCAGATGATGGCGATCCATACGATCGGCCAGCCAACCGATCGGCAACTGCAACAGGATCGCACCGACCAGTAAAATGGTGATTAAGGATGTCGCCTGCGCTTCAGACCAGCCAAGATTGATGGCGTAAAGTGCCAGCAGATTCATACCAGCCGCTTCCAGAGCCGCGTTGAGGATGGTCGCCGACAGTGCCAGAGGTAACAATCGCAACCAGCGTGAGAAACTCCGTGCCCCCCCCTGTTCCGCACTGAAACGCAGTTTACCGCTGCCGAGCAGCGCCAGCGCGGCAATGGCAGACAAGGCGGCCCCGGTAATAAACGCGCCATCCCCGCTGCCCTGCAAGGTCAAGATAAAAGGACCAAGCGCAAACCCTGCCGATAACATCGCGGTGTAGGTTGCCAGCATCTTCGCGCGATTGCTTTCCACGCATTGTTGATTGAGCCAGGTTTCCGTGACCACCAGAATCACTTCGGAAGCCATACCGAGCAGCAACCGCAACAAGAAGCTGCTGGCAATGGGTAACAAAGGAAAAAAGATTAACAGCAGCATTGAGGCCAGCAGTGCGGTGATCAGCAATGCTTGTGGCGAAAAACGGCGGCAAAGTGCTGGCAAGGCAGGGGCGATAATCAGCACACCTGCCGCATGCATCGCCGCATTGATGCCAATCAGCGTTTCACTATAGCCAGCCGCCGAGAGCCTGAGTGCAATCAGTGGTGCGCTTAAACCATAAGTCAGACCAAAGATAGTGATCGCGACAAGGATCATTACGCTGTTTCGCGTCATTTGATCACACTGCGCGATGGCGTCCGTTTTTGCTGCCATAACGCATGGCGTAAGCACAGGCTACGCCACAAACGAACCGGCCAGAGCGAGCTGGGCTGTGGCTCAATGACACGGTGCAGCAACCGGACATAATCCAGCACCAGGCCAGGCGTCCAGGTCATCTCCTCCGCCCTGCCGCGTACGACCCCCAATAACCAAAAGTTGGGATCGCTGAACAATCGCAATCCGGCATAGGGTTTTCTGGCGAGGACGCCCTCAATCGCGACATCTAATGCCTGAATCACGGCGGAAGAACAGTTTCGCGCGGTCAGGTTGTAGGTACTGTCCAGGCGGTAACTGTGCCAGAAATTATGTAATGCCTTGAAATTATAATGGGTAAACAGAATTTGTTTATCAGGGGCGCACCAGTCAGCGACCTCCAGCGTAAGGGAGGCAAGGAAACGTCCGGCTACATCATTGTGTTCCCCGGAACGCAGCACCGCGCGGAAGTTACTGCTGTCGCGATCAATATCATCCAGCGGATAGTGGCTGATATACAGATCCTCGCCCGCTTCCATCGCCGCATGGCCGGTTGATATCACGCCATGTTGATCGACGGCGGCAATATAACGATTGATTAGCTGGTAACTCTCGCGCAGCCTGCCTGATCCCAATGGGGTCCAGACATAGACTTTCAATGGCTGAGTGGGTGGTCGGTGGGGAAATGGCGGATGGACGTATTGGCTGCTGTGCC
Organism: Pantoea phytobeneficialis; assembly: GCF_009728735.1. Lineage (NCBI taxonomy): Bacteria > Pseudomonadati > Pseudomonadota > Gammaproteobacteria > Enterobacterales > Erwiniaceae > Pantoea > Pantoea phytobeneficialis. The sequence goes on along the minus strand of NZ_CP024636.1, from coordinate 3,212,612 downwards.
ATTGTCGCAATCCCCCGACTTTAAACAGCGGTAGCGTGGTGACGGTGCTGTTATCCGTCAACAAATTCGCCTGTCGCGCCATTTGTAGCAGCGTGGTGCCGATACTCAGCAACAACAACGCGAAACATAAGGGCACGGCGATGTGATGATGAAACGGCCAGTCGCTGAGGATCAGAATGCTGATAAACCACTCGACAACCCCGGTCAGGCACTGCTTACGCCAGCGCCAGCCACGCAATACCACAGCTGCAGCAATACGAAACAGGCCATCGACCATAAACGCGATGCCAAACAGCACCGCCGAAACATCATTGTTGTCCTGGGGAATATTGAGGATCAGAAAACCGATAAACCATAATCCCAGCGCTTTCAGCAGGGTCAGCCCGTCAATACGCATTTCGCGGATAAACGCGAATGTCATCTGCACCAGACCTTCGATGATAAAAAATATCGCCAGCAGATCCAGCGGCACCGAAAGCAGGCCGTCGCTACTGATGTCATAGAGGATTAATGCAGACAAAATCAGCAAGGCCGAACCCACTAAAGCCAGCCAGTACCAGCGTCTGCGGATCACCTGAGCACCGGTGAGCAAAAATATCAACTTGATCACAAGGCCTCTGCGCGACGAGTGAACACTGCTTAAAAACTAGCAACACGCGGCAAAATTGTCAGATAGCGGGCAAAAAAAATCAGGCCCGCAGGCCTGATTTGTCTGAAGCAACAACACGAAGGTTACATCAGCGGCTGAGCCATCTGTACCAGCGTGATTAGCGGCTGCGGATAAACCCCCAGCAGCAACACCAGAATCGCGGAAATCAGTACCACCACACCACCGGCGGTGAATGCCCAATTCGCTGGCGTATCGCGGGTATGCAGCTCTGGCGGGCTGAGGTACAGGCTGACAGTCACGCGCAGATAGTAGTACAGGCCGATGGCGCTACCTGCCACCACCGCACCCGTCAGCCACCACAGATGGGCGTTCACACCGGAAGCGATCACGTAGAACTTACCAATAAAGCCCAGTGTCATCGGGATACCGGCCAGTGACAGCATCATGATGGTCATCACCGCCGACAGAATCGGACGATGCCAGAACAGGCCACGGTAGGAGTACAGAGTATCGGCATCCGGGCCACGGTAAGGGCTGGACATCAGGCTGACCACACCGAACGCGCCAAGGCTGCTGAACAGGTAACCGGCCAGATAGACGCCAGCGGTTTCCAGCGACAGCTGATGCGTTTTCACCGCAATCAACGCCACCAGCAGATAACCGAGGTGAGCGATGGAGGAGTAACCGAGCAGACGTTTGATGTTGCTCTGCGAAATCGCCATCAGGTTACCGAACAGAATCGAAACAAAGGCAATCACACCCAACACGGTACGTACCGCTTCGCTGTCGGTCACCGGCGCGTACATGAACAGACGCATGATCACGCCAAAGATAGCGATTTTGCTGGCGGTCGCAAGGAAAGTGGATACCGGAGCGGGTGCGCCTTGATAGACATCCGGCGTCCACAGATGGAACGGCACCAGCGACAGTTTGAAGCCAAGACCGATAATCATCATCCCGAGGCCGACCAGCAGCAGCGGCTGCTGCATCATGCTGTCATTCAGGCTTTTACCCAACTGCACAAAGCTCAGGCTGCCGGAATCCGCGTAAATCAGTGCGATACCAAACAACAGGAACGATGAGGCTGCAGCTGACAGGATGGTGTATTTCAGTGCCGCTTCCAGCGAACGTTTCTGGCGGAAGGCGTAACCAATCAAACCAAACAGCGGCAGAGACAGCAGTTCAATACCGATGAACAGCGCCGACAGATGGTTAGCGCTGGCCAGCACAATACCGCCCAGCGCGGCAATCAGCACCAGCAGATAGAACTCATCCTTGTTGTCCGGGAAACCGGCCAGCCACGGGTAGGCGAAAGTACAGGTCGCCAGACTCGCCAGCATCACCAGTCCGGTGTAGAAGATGGAGTAACCATCAACGCGCAGCATCGGCGTCACATCCATTGCCCCGACATGGGCAACAAACCACAGAGAAAGCAGCGCCAGGTTAAGACCAATGACCGTCAGCGTGGCATTTACAAAATGGTTGCGTCGCCATGCAATGGACAGCATCACAACCACCACCGTCAATCCGACGATCAACAGCGGCAGTAACGCGATCAATTGTTGAGGAGTTATTGTCATGGCGAATTACGGCCTTGTAGTTGAAATTGAAGCGGTAAACCACTGCTGAATATTGCTCATTGCAGCATGGGAGGTATCAAGAATCGGCTGCGGATAAACCCCCAGCAGAACCAGCAACACCACCAAAACCATAATCATAATGAACTCACGCGGTGACATCCCTGGCAGTGGGGCCTGTGATTTGGCTTCGCCGTAGTACGCGCGCTGCATCATCACCAGCGAGTACACCGAGGCAAATACCAGACCAAAGGTGGCAATCACGATAATCACCGGCACCACCTGGAAGCTGCCAGTCAGAATCATAAATTCCCCGGCAAAGTTACCGGTGCCCGGCATCCCGAGGTTAGCCACGGCAAAGAACAACGACAGGCCCGGAATCCATTTGATACGTGACCACAGGCCACCCATCTGACGCATATCACGGGTATGCAGGCGTTCATACAGTTGGCCGCACAGGATAAACAGCGCCGCGGCGGACAGGCCGTGGGCAATCATCTGTACCACCGCACCCTGGAACGCCAACTGACTGCCGGTGTAGATGGCAATCAGCACAAAGCCCATGTGCGAAATGGAGGTATAAGCGATCAGACGTTTGATATCGGTCTGCGCGAACGCCATCCAGGCACCGTAGAAGATACCAATCACGCCGAGCCACATGGCAATCGGAGCAAATTCTGCCGACGCGTGCGGGAACAACGGCAGGCTGAAACGCAGCAGACCATAGGCTGCGGTTTTCAACAGAATCCCGGCGAGGTCGACCGAACCTGCGGTAGGTGCCTGGCTGTGCGCATCTGGCAGCCAGCCGTGTAACGGCACCACCGGCATTTTGACGGCGAAGGCGATAAAGAAGCCCAGCATCAGCAGATATTCCACGGTGTGGGACATCGGGGTTTTCAGCAGCTCTTCGTAGCTGAAGGTCCAGACGCCGGTCGCGTTGTAGTGCACAAACACCAGCGCCAGGATAGCAATCAGCATCACCAGACCGGATGCCTGGGTGTAGATGAAGAACTTGGTCGCTGCCGTGATACGGGTTTTACCGTCTGACGCTTTGTGACCCCAGAGTGCGATGAGGAAGTACATCGGCACCAGCATCATTTCCCAGAAGAAGAAGAACAGGAACATGTCGATGGAGAGGAACACACCAATCACGCCACCGAGGATCCACATCAGGTTGAGGTGGAAAAAGCCCTGATACTTCTCAATTTCATTCCACGAACAGAGCACCGCCATCAGGCCGAGCAGACCGGTCAGCACCACCATCAGCAGCGACAGACCATCAATCGCCAGATGGAAATTGATGCCAAAACGCGGAATCCACGGTACGGAGAAGGTGGATTGCCACTGTGGCATGCCAGCCGCCTGCGTCAGTGAATAGCCACCCTGCAACCAGAGTTGCAACGAAATCACCAGCGTCAGTGCCATGGTGATCAGGGCTATCCAACGCGGCACCTTCGCGCCAAGGCGCTCAGCCAGCCAGCACAGCAAGCCACCGAGAAAAGGTATGATTATTAGCCAAGGTAATAACACGGCATACTTCCCTTTTTTCTGCCTTTATCAGGCAATTTTTACTTTCTCGACTGGGGTGAAGAAACCCTCACCCCGCCCATCAATCTTGTTAGATCACCAGCAGCAGCGCCAGCACTACCACGGCACCGACGCTCATCGACGCCACGTACCAGCGCAGATAACCGTTTTCGCTGACCACCAGACCTTTGTTGCCAATGCGCGAAATCAGGGCTGGCAAATTCATCAGCGAGTTCAGCGGATCACGATGCAGTAGCCACGCAATGCCGAGGAAAGGTTTAACGAACACTTTGTCGTATAACCAATCGAAGCCCCAGGCGGCAAACCACCAGGTGCCGAAGAAACGGCCCGGCGCGCTGTTGGCAACGCGGGTAACCAGCTGACGCTTGCCCAGCCACAACGCAGCAGCAATCAGAATGCCGACGATCGCCACCACACCAGAGGTGATTTCCAGTGCCACTTTGCCGCCTTCACCAAATTCGTTCTGCGGCAACACACCCGCCAGCGGCGGTGTAATCAACGCACCAATGAAGGTGGACAACACCAGCAGCACAATCAGCGGCAGATGATGAGTAATACCTTTACCGGCATGAGCATGGATTTTCTCTTCACCGTGGAACACGATGAAAATCATGCGGAACGTATAGATTGAGGTCAGGAACGCACCCACCAGACCCGCCACCATCAGATTGATGTGACCATTCGCCAGCGCACCAAACAGGATTTCATCTTTACTGTAGAAACCTGCGGTAATCAGCGGCAGCGCAGCCAGTGCGGCCCCCCCCACGAGGAAGCAGGTATACACCAGCGGGATGCTCTTACGCAGGCCGCCCATCTTGAAGATGTTCTGTTCGTGATGGCAGGCCAGAATTACCGAACCGGATGACAGGAACAGCAACGCTTTGAAGAACGCGTGGGTCATCAGGTGGAAAATCGCCGCATCCCACGCCTGCACGCCAAGCGCCAGGAACATGTAGCCAATCTGGCTCATGGTGGAGTATGCCAGCACGCGTTTGATGTCGGTTTGCACCAGCGCAGCAAAGCCCGCCAGCACCAGGGTGATGGCACCCACAATACCGACCAGATGCAGCACGTCAGGCGTCAGCAGGAACAGGCCATGCGTACGGGCAATCAGGTAGACACCCGCAGTAACCATCGTCGCGGCGTGGATCAGCGCTGAAACCGGCGTCGGACCGGCCATCGCATCCGCCAGCCACGTTTGCAACGGCAACTGGGCAGATTTACCAACCGCACCACCCAGCAGCAGCAAGGTTGCCCATTGCAGCATATGGTTGTCGGCGGCGAAGTGCGCCGGAGCCAACTCCATCAGCTCGCGGAAGTTCAGCGTGCCAAGTTCGTTGTAGAGAATGAACAACGCCAGCGCGAGGAACACATCACCCACACGGGTAATGATGAAGGCTTTCATCGCCGCTTTGCCGTTTTCCGGGTTGCTGTAGTAGAAACCAATCAGCAGGTAGGAACACAGCCCCACCCCTTCCCAGCCGAGGTACATCAGCATCAGGTTATCGGCCAGTACCAGAACCACCATGCTGGCGATAAACAGGTTGGTGTAGGCGAAGAAGCGTGAGTAGCCCTCTTCACCACGCATGTACCAGGACGCGAACATGTGGATGAAGAAACCCACACCGGTCACCACTGACAGCATGGTCAGCGACAGGCCATCCAGCACCAGATTGACCTTGATGTCAAAGTGACCAACCTGCATCCAGGTCCACAGCGCCTGAGTGAACGGTTGCTGGCCCTGGCTGAAGAAATCCATGCCGACAAAAATCGTGGTCAGGGCAGCCAGACCGACTGATCCCATCCCCACAGCGGCAGACAGGTTCTCCGACCAGCGACCACGGGAAAATGCCAACAGCAGGAAGCCAATCAGCGGAAATAAAACAGTTAAGTAGAGAAGATTCATCCGCGCATCTCGCTCACAGTGTCAATGTTCAGCGTCTGACGACGACGATAGAGCTGGAGCAGCAGCGCCAGACCGATACTGGCTTCCGCCGCCGCGAGGCTGATTGCCAGGATATACATCACCTGACCGTCGGCTTGCCCCCAGTAGCTCCCTGCGACCACCAGCGCCAGCGCGGCGGCGTTGATCATGATCTCCAGACCAATCAACATAAACAGCAGGTTACGGCGCAGCACCAGTGAGGTCAGGCCGAGAACAAACAGCACAGCAGCCAGAATCAGGCCGTGTTGTAACGGGATCATGCGTGCTCCTCCTTATTCCCTTGCGCCTCAGCCGGGCGATTGCTGAGCACCTCGCCCTGACGCTCTTCACGTCCAATATGGAAGGCAACAACCAGACCGGCCAGCAGCAACATGGATGCCAGCTCCACCGCCAGTACGTAAGGACCAAACAGGCTGATACCCACGGCTTTGGCGTCAATGACAGTGCCATCAATGCCCTGATCGTGCGCGGTGCTGATGGCATAAATCATCACCACCAGCAGCAGCAGGGATACGATGCCAGGACCAATCCACAGCGACGGCTTCAGCCACTCACGCTCCTGATCCTGCTGGGATTTGCCAAGGTTCAGCATCATCACTACGAACACGAACAGCACCATAATGGCACCGGCGTAGACGATAATTTCCAGCGCCCCGGCAAAGTACGCGCCCATTGAGAAGAACACGCCAGCAATCGACAGCAACGAAACAATCAGGTACAGCAGTGCATGCACCGGGTTGGTGTGGGTGATGACGCGTAGCGTCGTCAACACCGCCACCAGACCGCAAAGATAAAACGCAAATTCCATAGCTGGCTCCTTAAGGTAACAAGCCTTTGACGTCGATCGGTTTGGCTTCGTTTTCCGCGTCGCCTTTGCCTTTGCCGTCAATTGCCATACCCGCCATGCGGTAGAAGTTGTACTCCGGATATTTACCCGGACCGGAGATCAACAGATCCTGTTTTTCGTACACCAGATCCTGACGCTTAAACTCACCCAGTTCGAAATCCGGGGTCAGCTGGATAGCGGTGGTCGGACAGGCTTCTTCGCACAGACCACAGAAGATGCAGCGTGAAAAGTTGATGCGGAAGAATTCCGGATACCAGCGACCATCCTGCATTTCGGCTTTTTGCAGCGAAATACAGCCTACCGGACAAGCTACCGCACACAGGTTACAGGCAACGCAACGCTCTTCACCGTCCGGGTCGCGCGTCAGCACGATACGGCCACGGTAGCGCGGCGGCAGGTAGACCGGCTCTTCCGGGTACATCTGGGTTTCGCGTTTGGCGAAGGCATGCATGCCTATCATCCAGATACTGCGCACTGTCGTGCCGAAGCCAACGACAATATCTTTTAAAGTCATCTCAAAACCCCTTACTGCGCAGACAGAATCACTGCGGCGGTCGCCAGCAGGTTCAACAGCGTCAACGGCAGACACACTTTCCAGCCGAACGACAGCACCTGGTCATAGCGTGGACGCGGAAGCGCAGCACGAATCAGGATAAACATCATCATGAAGAACGCGGTCTTAATAGCGAACCAGATGAACGGCGGCAGGAACGGTCCGTGCCAGCCACCGAAGAACAGCGTCACAATCAGCGCTGATACGGTGGTGATCGCCACGTATTCACCCACGAAAAACAGACCGAACTTCATCCCGGCGTATTCGATGTGGTAACCATCGGCCAGTTCCTGTTCTGCTTCTGGCTGGTCAAACGGGTGACGGTGACACACCGCAACGCCCGCGATACAGAAGGTCAGGAAGCCAAAGAATTGCGGAATGATGTTCCACAAATGCGCCTGACTTTCGACGATAGCGTTCAGATTGAAGGAACCTGCCTGTGCCACCACGCCCATCAGCGACAGGCCGAGGAACACTTCGTAGCTCAGGGTCTGCGCGGAAGCACGCATCGCGCCGAGCAGCGAGTATTTGTTGTTACTCGACCAGCCCGCGAACAGCACCGCATACACCGCCAGACCGGCCATCATCAGGAAGAACAGCAGACCGATGTTCAGGTCGGTGACCATCCAGGTGGGCGATACCGGTACGATGGCGAAAGCCAGCAGCAGCGAAACAAACGCAATCACCGGGGCCAGAGTAAAGATAAAGCGGTCGGTAAAGGGCGGGACCCAGTCCTCTTTAAAGAACATTTTCAGCATATCTGCTGCTAATTGCAGCGAACCGCCCCAACCTACACGGTTTGGTCCGTAACGGTTCTGCCAGAGGCCGAGCAGACGACGCTCGGCAAAACTCATGAAGGCACCGCAGGCCACCACCACCAGCAAGATGACGATGGCTTTGACGATGCTAATCAGGATGTCAATAACGTCCGGTGTCAGCCAGCTCATTGCGCCGCCTCCTGCAATTTGTCAATTTGCGCACCGGAGAGGAACGGCGGCACGCCCGGCATACCCAGCGGCAGACCTACCTGCCCCGCCTGCAACGCACTGGAGAAGCGCACCGGCAGACGCAGCGTTTCACCGGCACACACCAGCTCAACGGCGGCACCATTGTTGACGCCCAGTTTTTCCGCATCGGCCGGGTTAATGACCAGCGTGGCCGGAGCCATACGTTTCTGGAACACCGGAGAACGCTGGGTCATCTCCTCGCTACCAAACAGTTGATAGTAAGGGGCGACACGCCACTGGCTGCCACTAACGAAGCTGTCCGGAATCGCGCTGAACCACGGCAATGCACCTTCCGTAGCTTCAAACAGACGCACACCCGGATCACCATTGCGCAGCTTACCGCCCACTTCGGCCTGGAATTTGTTCCATGCCTGCGGGGAGTTCCAGCCTGGCGCCCAGGCAAACGGGATCTGCGAACGGGCCGCACCCGGCTGGTTGTTACCCTCCATCGAGAAGGCGAACATGGTGTCTTTATCTTGCGGCTGACGCGGTTCGTGCACGCTGATGTTGGCACGCGCGGCGGTACGGCCGCTGTAACGATGCGGTGAACGCGCCAGTTTTTGTCCACGAATACGGAAGCTGGCATCCGGTGCCGCGTCCTTGATACCTTTCAGTTGTGGCAGAGCAGCCACCGCAGCATCAATCACATGATCAAGCAGCGTCCAGTCAATCTTACGGCTTTCAACCGTGCTGTGCAGCGAGTGCAACCAGCGCCAGCTCTCCAGCATCACCACGCTGTTGTCGTAGTAGGCCGGATCGAAAACCTGGAAGAAACGCTGTGCGCGGCCTTCGTGGTTGATCGAGGTGCCGTCGCTTTCCGCAAAGCTGGCACCAGAGAACACCAGGTTGGCTTTTTCCAGCGTGCTGGTGCGTTGATGATCGACCACAATCACGTTGGCTGCCTGAGCCAGCGCGGCGTCCACCGTCGCTTTTGGCGCGTGGCGGTAAAGGTCGTTTTCCAGCACCACCAGAGTGTCCGCTTCGCCTTTGCTCAGTTGATCCAGCGCGCTGTCCAGCGATGCCCCCCCCATCAATCCAAGACCGATGCTGTTTGCCGCTGACGCCAGCAAGGTAATGCCGACATCCGCGCCGCGCGCTTTTAGCGCTTTCGCGACGTTAGCCGCCGCTTCAATCATGGCGGTGCTGCCCGAGTGGGTACCGGAGATAATCAGCGGCTTTTTCGCCCCTGCCAACGCCTGCACCACGACGTCCAGCTTGCCGTCGAGAGCTTTGTCAAAGTTGCCTGGGGCTGGCGCGGATTCGTCCAGCGCATGCGCAATAGCAAAACCAAGACGCGCCTGGTCTTCCACCGGTGCACGGTAGCTCCATGCCGCGATATCATCCAGACGGGTTTCATCAACGTTGGTCACAAACAACGGATGTTTGGCGTGCTGACCAATGTTCAGGATCGCCGCAATCTGCCAGTCAGCGACTTTCTGCGCCGCCGCCATTTCGCGGGCTTTACCTTTAACTGCCTGACGCACGGACAGTGCGACACGCGCACCGACCTGAGTGAGATCTTCACCCAGCACCAGCACCGCATCGTAGCTTTCAATTTCACGCAGAGACGGGGTGTAGATGCCGCCTTCACGCAGCACTTTCAGCATCAGCTCAAGACGCGTCTGCTCGCCAGCAGGCATACCGGTGGAGAAGTTTTCTGCACCCACCAGCTCACGCAGCGCAAAGTTGCTTTCAATGCTGGCGCGCGGTGAACCTATACCAATGACTTTTTTCGCCTGACGCAGCACATCTGCCGCCGCGTTCACCGCCTGTTCGGCATTCAGCGTAACCCAGTCATTACCGCGCAACTGTACCGGATGACGAGGACGATCTTTGCGGTTGACGTAGCCATAACCAAAGCGACCACGGTCACACAGGAAATAATGGTTTACCGTGCCGTTGTAACGGTTTTCAATGCGACGCAGTTCACCATAACGTTCACCCGGGCTGGTGTTACAACCGACGCTGCACTGCTGGCAGATGCTCGGAGCAAACTGCATGTCCCATTTACGGTTGTAGCGTTCGGAGTGAGTTTTATCGGTGAACACCCCGGTCGGACAAATTTCGACCAGGTTACCGGAGAATTCGCTCTCCAGCGTGCCATCTTCCGGGCGACCGAAGTAGACGTTGTCGTGTGCGCCGTAGACACCAAGGTCTTTGCCGTCGGCATAATCTTTGTAGTAACGCACGCAGCGGTAACAGGCGATACAGCGGTTCATTTCATGCGAAATAAACGGGCCGAGATCCTGATTTTGGTGGGTGCGTTTGGTGAAGCGATAGCGACGGAAGCTGTGGCCCGTCATCACCGTCATATCCTGAAGGTGGCAGTTACCCCCCTCTTCACACACCGGGCAGTCGTGCGGGTGGTTGGTCATCAGCCACTCCACCACGCTTTCACGAAACTCTTTCGCTTCGCCATCGTCGATGGAGATAAAAGTGCCGTCCGACGCCGGTGTCATGCAGGACATAACAAGGCGGCCGCGAGTATCTTCGGCATTCTGGAATTGCTTTACCGCACACTGGCGGCAGGCACCTACGCTTCCCAACGCGGGATGCCAGCAAAAATAAGGAATATCAAGGCCCAGGGAGAGACAAGCCTGTAGCAGGTTGTCCGCCCCGTTCACATCATACTCTTTACCGTCTACATGGATTGTAGCCATAGTGAATATGCTTCCGTAAGGCCCGTCCGAAGACGAGCGTTAAACATCTCTTTCTTTCCCCCGCCGCGATGCTCTCGCCACAGGGTTATCCGTGTACGGCGGCTGATTACCAGCGCGCTTTCAGCAGGTTGGGCTGAATACCGCCAATAGCGCGGGTATTGCCAAACACCTGCGGCGCAATGCCGGCTTCAAACTCTTCACGGAAATATTTAATCGCGCTTTGCAGCGGCTCGACGGCACCCGGCGCATGCGCACAGAAGGTTTTACCTGGGCCAAGCTGACGGCAAAGTTGTTGCAGGGTTTCGATATCACCCGGCTGACCTTGCTTTTGCTCCAGTGCACGCAGGATCTTCACGCTCCACGGCAAACCATCACGGCATGGCGTACACCAGCCGCAGGATTCGCGAGCAAAGAACTCTTCCAGATTGCGCACCAGCGAGACCATGTTGATCTCATGATCCACCGCCATCGCCAGCGCGGTACCCAGACGACTACCGGCTTTACCAATGCTGGCAAATTCCATCGGCAGGTCGAGATGCTGATCGGTGAGGAAGTCGGTCCCTGCGCCACCTGGCTGCCAGGCTTTGAACTTCAGGCCATCGCGCATGCCACCTGCATAGTCTTCGAGGATTTCACGCGCGGTAGTACCGAACGGCAATTCCCAGACACCCGGATTTTTTACGCGGCCTGAGAAGCCCATCATTTTGGTGCCGGTGTCTTCACTTTTTGAGATGTTCTTGTACCAATCCACCCCATTGAGGAAGATGGCAGGCACATTTGACAGCGTCTCAACGTTGTTAACACAGGTCGGTTTGCCCCACACACCGGCGCTGGCCGGGAACGGTGGCTTGGAACGCGGGTTAGCGCGACGTCCTTCCAGTGAGTTGATTAACGCTGTCTCTTCACCACAAATGTAGCGGCCTGCCCCGGTATGCACGAACAGCTCGAAATCAAAGCCGGTGCCGAGGATGTTTTTACCGATAAAGCCCGCTTCGGTGGCTTCGGCAATCGCTTTACGCAGGTTGGCCGCTGCTTCGATGTATTCACCACGCAGGAAGATGTAGCCACGGTAAGCTTTCAACGCAAAGGCGCTGATCAACATACCTTCCACCAACTGGTGCGGCATTTGTTCCATCAGCAGGCGGTCTTTATAGGTGCCCGGCTCCATTTCATCGGCGTTACACAGCAGGTAACGGATGTTCATGGATTCGTCTTTCGGCATCAGGCTCCATTTCAGACCGGTGTTAAAACCTGCACCGCCGCGACCTTTCAGACCGGAGTCTTTTACGGCTGCGACGATTTCGTCCTGGCTCATACCTTTCAGCGCTTTTTCGGCACCGACGTAACCGTTTTTGCTGCGATATTCATCAATCCACACCGGCTGTTTGTCATCACGCAGACGCCAGGTCAGAGGATGCGTTTCCGCAGTACGAATGATCTGTTTGATGGTCATTGATACTGCTCCAGTAAAGTGGCGATACCTTCCGGCGTCAGATGAACGTGGGTGTCTTCATCCACCATCATGGTCGGGCCTTTATCACAGTTACCCAGGCAGCAAGTCGGCAGCAGCGTAAAGCGACCGTCCGGCGTAGTCTGGCCCGGTTTGATATGCAGGTTTTGTTCTAAAGCGGCCTGAATACCCTGATAACCGGTGATATGGCACACCACGCTGTCGCAGTAGCGAATCACATGACGGCCCACTGGCTGACGATAAATCTGGCTGTAGAAGGTCGCGACACCTTCCACGTCACTGGCCGGAATTCCCAGCACTTCAGCAATGGCGTTAATCGCGCCATCGGGGACCCAGCCACGCTGTTTCTGCACGATCTTCAGGGCTTCAATCGAAGCCGCACGCGCATCTTCGTAATGGTGTTTTTCGTGCTCAATCGAGTGGTGTTCTGCCTCGCTCAGCACAAAGACCTCATTAGGGTCGATCGTTTGGATGGCAATTTTTTGATCGTGCATAATTAGCGGTCCACGTCTGACATAACAAAATCGATACTACCGAGGTAAACGATCAGGTCGGATACCAGGCTGCCACGGATCACCGACGGGATCTGTTGCAGATGCGGGAAGCTCGGCGTACGCACACGGGTGCGGTAGCTCATGGTGCTGCCGTCGCTGGTCAGGTAGTAACTGTTGATCCCTTTGGTCGCCTCGATCATCTGGAAGGATTCGTTGGCCGGCATTACCGGCCCCCAGGAAACCTGTAGGAAGTGAGTAATCAGGGTTTCAATGTGTTGTAGCGTGCGCTCTTTTGGCGGCGGCGTGGTCAGCGGGTGATCCGCCTTGAACGGCCCTTCCGGCATATTTTTCAGGCATTGCTCCAGAATACGCAGCGACTGCCACATTTCTTCCATTTTCAGCATCACGCGGGTGTAGGCATCGCTGATGCCCGCACCGACCGGAATCTCAAAATCGAAGTGTTCATAACCTGAATAGGGGCGCCATTTACGCACGTCAAAATCAAGACCGGTCGCGCGCAGACCCGCACCGGTGGTGCCCCAGGCCAACGCTTCATCCATGTTGTAGGCGGCAACACCCTGTGAACGCCCCATCAACACGCGGTTACGAAGCGCGGCTTTGTCGTACTCTTTCAGACGCTTAGGCATCCAGTCGAGGAAGTCACGCAGCAGACGTTCCCAACCTTTCGGCAGATCGTGCGCTACACCACCAATACGGAACCATGCCGGGTGCATACGGAAACCGGTGATGGCTTCCACCACGTCATAGATTTTCTGACGGTCGGTAAAGGCAAAGAACACCGGCGTCATCGCGCCGACGTCCTGAATAAAGGTCGAGATATAGAGCAGATGGCTGTTGATGCGGAACAGCTCTGACAGCATCACGCGAATCACATTGACGCGATCTGGCACGGTGATACCCGCCAATTTTTCGACCGCCAGCACATACGGCATTTCATTAACGCAACCGCCGAGGTATTCGATACGGTCGGTGTACGGAATATAGCTGTGCCAGGACTGACGCTCACCCATCTTTTCGGCACCACGGTGGTGATAACCGACATCCGGGACGCAATCGACAATCTCTTCACCGTCGAGTTGCAGAATGATGCGGAACGCACCGTGTGCAGACGGGTGGTTCGGACCCAGGTTGAGGAACATGAAGTCCTCATTGGCGGTGCTGCGCTTCATGCCCCACTCTTCTGGCTTGAAGGTCAGCGACTCCATCTCAAGGTCTTCTTTTTGCTTGGTCAGCGTGAAGGGGTCAAACTCAGTCGCGCGCGCCGGATAGTCCTTACGCAGCGGGTGCCCTTCCCACGTCTGCGGCATCATGATGCGCGTCAGGTGCGGGTGACCATCAAAAGTCATACCAAACATTTCCCAGGTTTCGCGCTCATACCAGTTGGCATTCGGGAAAATTTTGGTGATGGTTGGCAAATGCATATCGTTTTCAGACAACGCGACCTTGAGCATGATGTCGCGATTGCGTTCAATAGATAGCAGATGATAGAAAACGGAAAAATCCGCGGCAGGTAACCCGGCGCGGTTGGTACGTAAACGCTCATCCATGCCATGCAAATCATAAAGCATGACGTAAGGCTTCGGCAGCTTACGAAGGAATTCAACAATTTCCAGCAATTGTTCACGCTTCACCCAAACCACCGGGATGCCGGTGCGGGTAGCCTGAACGGTAAAGGCGTCCGGCCCAAAACGGTTACGCAGCTCGCCGATCACCGGGTCGTCCAGGTGATCCCGGGTTTGCCATGCAGGCTGAGCGAGATCTTGCGTGGTTAAATCTGTCATACGTTACTCACCATTCCGGCCTGTAATCAGGCACTCAAAAGAAGGCGTCAGGATGGCGGCACACATTAAATTGTGGTGTTCTGCTGCGGCCGTGGCTCCATCCGTGTACGGGTAGCTTAAACTTCGTCGGGTGTTCTCAGGTTGGTGACGGCAATGCGTTCACCGCGTTTTCTTTCGCGTTCCGACTGCATATTGGCGCGATACACACCCTGATCACCCACCACCCACGAGAGAGGACGACGCTCTTTACCGATGGACTCGCGTAACAGCAGCAGCGCCTGCATGTAAGCTTCCGGACGAGGCGGGCAGCCCGGAATGTACACATCCACCGGCAGAAATTTATCCACGCCCTGCACCACTGAATAGATGTCATACATGCCGCCGGAGTTGGCACAGGCTCCCATCGAGATTACCCATTTGGGTTCCAGCATCTGGTCATACAAACGCTGAATCACCGGTGCCATCTTGGTAAAGGGCGTACCGGCAATCACCATGAAGTCAGCCTGACGCGGGGAGGCACGCATAACTTCCGCACCAAAACGCGCCACGTCATGCACCGCAGTAAATGACGTGGTCATTTCCACGTAGCAACAGGAAAGGCCGAAGTTATACGGCCAGAGAGAGTTTTTACGTCCCCAGTTCACCATGTCGTGCAGGGCATGCTCAAGTTTGCCCATGTAGACGCTGCGGTGAACATGCTGCTCCAGAGGATCGGCGACAATCTCCTGTTTTTGCAGCGGATAGCGATCGTTATCGCCCCCGTTTGGGTCTACGCGTGTCAGCGTGTAGTCCATCTTATTGCCTCGCTTTTACTGCTTATGAGGATTGGTGTGGCTGTGACTGATCGGGATTGATTTGACGACAACGCGACGACGCGCAGGCGCCCAATCCAGTGCACCGATGCGAACCAGGTAAACCAGGCCTGCCAGCAGCACCAAAATGAAAATTGCGGCTTCGACAAAGCCGACCCAGCCGCTTTCGCGGATGGAGGTCGACCATGCGTATAAAAAGAGGGCTTCGACGTCGAAAATTACGAAGAACATCGCAACCAGATAGAATTTTGCGGAGAGGCGAATATGGGTGTCACCGACCGAGTCGATACCCGATTCAAACGGGGTGTTTTTGTAGCGCGCCCGGGCACGTCCACCTAACAACCAGCCACCGGTCAACATGAAGGCACAAAGACCGAACGCGATAACAATAAATACAATAAATGCCCAGTGATGAGCGATCACTTCAGTGGTTGTCGACATACTCTTTGCTTACTCATCAAAAGTGGCGCTGGCATCCTGCACTGTCGCAGCAAACACACCACATCGATTCAAGGGAAGGATAAAAAACCTTATAAACTTTGCTGTCATTATCAATTAAGCAGCAATTTTATGGGGTTTTTTACTCCTTTCTATAACCTTTTGTCAACTTTGACAAAAGTATCCAAACATTATTTTACATCCGCAGCATATTATTAACATACAAGGCCCGTTGCGCCAGCTAAATCGCTTCAGTTTGTGAGGTTAATTTCAGTGTAGCGGGAATTCACATGCATGGATCGTGCATTTAACAATCATATTTTGACAGGAATTAACCGGATTTCCTTGTCCTTTTCAGGGCTATTTTTTTGATCCAGAACACATAACAGTGCTTTTTGCTGTAAAAATCGGCAAAAGGGACAGGCAAACGCCCAGGAGAAGATGGCACGAAATGATAAAAGCGTTCCACTTAACATAAAAATGGAATGCATTTCATTTTTTTGGAAGGCTGGGAATAATTTGGTGCTAATTTCGTCTGAAATATCCAACAAAAATGACACAAAAAAAGCCTTAGCCGGTAAAAACCAGGCTAAGGCTTATTTATCGATGTTTTAACAATTGGCCGATGTTCTATTTGAGAACGATTATCGGCTCAAATTGTTATTACTCTTCATCATCCAGCAGCAGCGTACCATCCGGATTCGCGCTCAGGTTGTACGGATCGTTAGTGGATTGCATGGCATTGAAAATCGCCAGCGCCAACTCGTTATCGCTGTCCGGGTTACGGCACAGCAGATATTGCGTATCCGGCAACACAGGCAAACCTTCAGCCGCTCCCATCACGCGCAGCTCCGGACTCATCATCTCAACCGGACGCGCCGTGACCCCAAGCCCGGCTTTAACCGCAGCACGGACCGCAGCCAGGGTGGAAGCGACGTAAGAGATACGCCACGGGATACCCGCTTCGTTCAGATGGTCAATCGCCATATCGCGATACGGGCTGGGCTCATCCAACAGCACCAGAGGAATCGCTTCGCCGCGCTGGAAGATGTAGTCAGCCGCGCAATACCACAAGGTCGGTGACGTGCGCAGTACCTGATGGGTGAAGTTACCCGGACTGGAGGTGGTCACCACCAAATCTACTTCGCCCTGGTTCAGCATTTCCATCATAAATGGATTGCGCTTCACGCGAACATCAATCGCCAGTTTCGGATAGACCGAGGTTACGCGATTAAGCAGGAATGGCAGGATGGTGTCGGAAGTATCATCAGAAGCGCCAATGGTCAGCACACCCTGAATATTGCTGTACATCAGAGAGGTACAAGCTTCGTCGTTGAAACGAAGGATCTTTCTGGCGTAGCCCAGCAGTTGGATGCCATGCTCCGTCAGCAATTTATTACGTCCATGTCTGGCAAACAGCTCTTTACCTACCAATTGTTCCAGACGCTGCATCTGCTGGCTTACTGCTGATTGCGTTCTGCACACGGCCGCAGCCGCAGCTGCAAAGGTGTTCAGGTCAGCAACGGCGACGAAAGTTCTCAGCAGATCGAGGTCGAGATTCAGTATCGGACGATTTGCATTAGTCATGTTTTTCTTCACTTATAAGATTTTTTACAAACTACTACCCTGGTGTATTACCTTACTCATCATTGGGATAAGAGGTAATGGTGCTTAATGACAGCCCTGTGTGGAGACTGTCATGAAAAACTGTGTCAGGCGGATACCAACGATTACGTCACTCTGAAAACAGAGCAGCGGCGTCAATAAGACAGAACAACTTCTCGGGCCGAAAGCGTAAATCGCGCAAATGCAGGAAGCTGTGTAGTTGCCTGGTTTTCCGCAAAAAGGAGCTGCGGATCAAAAAATGATAACTGCGTGTTATGATGATGCGAAGAGGTAAACTGCATCAAATAATAAATTATACTTAATCATTTTTGCACCAGAAAGGGAAATGTTTTTATCAGAAACCTTGTAATTTTTGACCAAAACCCCTTTCCAGCACATCCTGCCACAATGCTGCTCATTTTTTAAGCCCTCCTGGTTCCTAAACTTGTCAGGGAAAGCTTAAGTTTCAGCGCAAATGCTCTTTATCGCAGGCCGCCAGCGGCTATCTGAACCAGGCCCATCTTTGAATTAGCCCACTGAAACTCGATGAGAATGAGGTGCATTTTCTAACGCCAGCAGAGGATGGGCCAATAACGGTTAACTATTCATCTTCTGACAAATATTTTTTAACTATTTCATCCTGTCGCTAATAATCCAATCCCGCAGTTGTGAATAAATTTTTTTTAATCACACCCTCATCATCTGGATTAAGGTGTTTACAGACCACCTCAACGCAAGCAGCATTAAATTTCAACTTTCTTTACTTTACTGGACAATTTAACCACCTTAATTAGTCTAAGATATCTTTTCCCCCAGGACTAGCTCGAAAAATTGCCAAACACGCCAAAACCTGAGGTGACCCTTCTTTTGTTACGGGGAGAGGAGTAAATTGGGCGGGTTTGTTTTTTGTGGCAGGTTAAATGGACTCTGCCCGTTAAGGCGGTAGCGATGAATTTTCAAATTGATAAATCCGGTAAGCTGGATAATGTCTGCTATGACATCCGTGGGCCGGTACTGAAAGAGGCGAAACGTCTCGAAGAAGAAGGCAACAAAGTTCTCAAACTCAACATTGGCAATCCTGCCCCGTTTGGTTTTGAAGCCCCCGATGAAATCCTGGTTGATGTGATCCGCAACCTGCCCAGCGCACAAGGGTATTGTGACTCCAAAGGTCTCTACTCGGCGCGCAAAGCGATCATGCAGCATTACCAGGCGCGCGAAATGCGCGATATGACCGTTGAAGACATCTATATAGGTAATGGCGTTTCGGAACTGATCGTGCAAGCCATGCAGGCATTGCTGAACAGCGGCGATGAAATGCTGGTGCCCGCACCTGATTACCCGTTATGGACAGCAGCGGTTTCGCTTTCCAGTGGTAAAGCGGTTCATTATCTGTGTGACGAGTCTTCGGATTGGTTCCCGGACCTGGATGATATCCGCAGCAAAATCACGCCGCGCACGCGTGGTATTGTGATCATCAACCCGAACAACCCGACCGGTGCGGTCTACAGCAAAGAACTGCTGCTGGAGATTGTCGAGATTGCGCGTCAGCATAATTTGATCATCTTTGCCGATGAGATCTACGACAAGATTTTGTACGACGAAGCCCAGCATCATTCTATTGCTGCGCTGGCACCTGACCTGCTGACCGTTACCTTTAACGGTCTGTCAAAAACCTATCGCGTTGCCGGTTTCCGTCAGGGCTGGATGGTGCTGAACGGCCCCAAAAAGCATGCCAAAGGCTATATCGAAGGTCTGGAGATGCTGGCGTCAATGCGCCTGTGTGCCAACGTACCGGCGCAACACGCAATCCAGACGGCGTTGGGTGGCTACCAGAGCATCAGTGAGTTTATCGCACCAGGTGGACGGTTATATGAACAGCGTCAGCGCGCCTGGGAATTAATCAATGACATTCCCGGCGTCAGCTGTGTGAAACCGCAGGGTGCGCTTTATATGTTCCCGCGTATTGATGCGAAAAAGTTCAACCTGTTCGACGACCAGAAAATGGTGCTCGATTTCCTGCTACAGGAAAAAGTGCTGTTGGTTCAGGGTACCGCGTTCAACTGGCCGTGGCCGGATCATGTGCGTATCGTGACCCTGCCACGCGTTGACGATCTGGAAATGGCCATCAGCAAGTTTGGTCGCTTCCTGCAAGGGTATCGTCAGTAACCTCAGACGCGTATAGTTGTGGTATTTCGGGGAGAGTCCTCTCTCCCCATTGTACGACAGGAACCGCTCATGACCCGAAGCCATTTTTTCGCCCATCTCTCCCGTCTCAAACTGATCAACCGCTGGCCGCTGATGCGCAACGTGCGCACTGAAAACGTCTCTGAACACAGCCTTCAGGTGGCGATGGTTGCTCATGCGCTGGCGATCATTAAGAACAAAAAATTTAACGGTAATCTCAATGCTGAACGCATTGCGATGCTGGCGCTTTATCATGATGCCAGTGAAGTGCTGACCGGTGATCTGCCAACTCCGGTGAAGTACTACAACGCGCAAATCGCTCATGAATATAAGAAGATAGAGAAAATTGCACAGCAAAAGCTGATTGAGATGCTGCCTCCTGAATTGCAGGATGCTTACCGCCCATTACTGGACGAACATCTGCACAGCGAAGCGGAACAGGCGGTGGTGAAGCAAGCCGATGCCTTGTGCGCGTACGTGAAGTGTCTTGAGGAGTTGTCAGCCGGGAACAACGAATTCCTGCTGGCAAAAGCGCGTCTTGAAAAAACCCTGGCGCAACGCCGTTCGCCAGAAATGGATTACTTTGTCGAGGTGTTCATTCCCAGCTTTAGCCTGTCACTGGACGAGATTTCGCAGGAAACGCCGCTGTAGCGGCGTGATTCACGGCGCGGTAAATCGCGCCGTTGCGAATTATGCTTTCAGCGACAGGGTAAAACCGCCCTTCCCATCACCGGTGACCACCAACGCTTCCAGCGTAGTCAGCGAAAAAGTTACATCGCTGAGACGTGGAGTATCGGCTGGGGCATTCACGGCGATCACCGCGCTTCCGGCATTCAGTCCCGCCAGCACGCCCGCAGGCGCATCTTCCACTACTACGCATTCACGCGCGCTTAACCCCAGTTTCTCAGCTCCCAGCAGATAGGCGTCCGGCTCCGGCTTGCCGCGTTTAACATTCTCAGCCGTGATAAAGACCGCGGGCGCAGGCAGACCGGCGGCTTTGTGGCGCGCATGAGCAACCGGAATCGAACCCGAAGTCACGATTGCCCACGGAATTTGCAGCTCGTTCAGCGTTGCCAGTAGCACCTGCGCGCCAGGTAAGGCTTGAACGCCATCAGTATCTGACGCTTCAATGCTTTCCAGACGCAAAAACTCCGCCTGAATCGCTTCCTCGCTCTGGCCCGCCATAAAATGACGTAACGATGTTATTGCCTGTTTGCCATGAATGAAGTTCAGAATGACGTCTGCCGTAAACCCATGGCGTGCGCCCCATTGTGTCCACGCACGCTCTACGGCAGGCAGTGAATCCACCAGCGTGCCATCCAAATCAAACAGAAAACCTCTGTACGTCACTCGCTACTCCTTCTTCAGGCATTGAGAATTTGCGCAATCTCATTCGCGCTTAAATGGTACTGGCGGGGGCAAGTGTGCCACAACGCCAACATCCGTTGATATTTTTCCCACATCGGCGTTTGCGCATTAAAACCGTGAGTACCGGAATCGAAATGGGTATAACGCCCTTCGGTGTTAACCATAAAACGCACATAGCCGAGATAGCGCGCTTCCGTCGCGGCATCAAAGCCAAGAAAGGCAAGGCGACGCTCCTCGATCTGTGCACCCTCTTTGAGATTGGACCAGGAGACATGCAACGCATGGTGCATCTCCATGATATCGATCAGGGTGCGACAAGTTGCTTCACTCAACTCGCCAAACTCTTTATCCAGTTCGCGCAGTTGCAGGCCATAGCCGCGTTCGATGATGGTTTGATAACGACGATAGCGCTCGGCATTATCCGGCTCAAGCATCGCCATCATTTTGTATTGATTCGACAGGATGAGCCGCTGTGCGTGGGTCATTTCCATGATGTTCTCCAGGGTCATTGCGACCGTTTAAAATTTAAACCAATGGAGAAATGATTGCACAACGGAAGTGATGCGGGTATGTCCGCACCACTTTTCTTTGATTTGACCCCGGATAAGCGGCAAATTCTGTCGCAGTTAAAAAGACGCTGCGATCAAAGATCGTCAAGAAAGGTACGGTCGAGTTGCTTGAACGCGCGTTTTAACACATCCGCCAACGCCTGATAGGTCGGCTTTCCTTCCACCGGGGCAATCGCCTGTCCGGCCTCTTCCAGTTTGGCGCGCACTTCATGGAACCATTGCAGTAAGGTTGGCGGAAGCGGTGTCATCGAACGTTTGCCCAGCCACCACAGCCCCTGCATTGGCAGGCTACAGGCGAATAATGCTGTTGCAACGGCTGGTCCCAGTTGCCCACCCATCGCGATTTGCCAGGTCAGGGTGAAGATAGCCAATGGCGGCATAAAACGAATAGAAAAACGCGTTGCCGTCACTACCCGATTTTCAGGAAAAACAGGTGCCAGGCGTTTATCAGCCGGCCAGGTCTTCATGTAATGCTGTCCGCGCTGAAATAAGCCGAACCAGCCAGGATTGCCCGTGTCATTCGCCATGATAGACCTCAACTATTCTTACAACATTTAAAATAAACTGATAACTACACAACTTTACGTGACATCCTTCAAAAGTTTTTGTCTTTAAGGGTGACACTGAGTATTCTGACGCCGTTTTAGCAACATTACCGGAAGCTACTGCTCAATTAAAGAACAGTTTAGAGCCATGTTTCGCTAAGCGGATTTCAAAAATTCGCGTAAAATTACCAAAATTTTTTGCGGAACGGTCTCTTTTTGACTACCGCATGATGTTAATCATTAATTTACCAGCTTTCATGGGCTACGCTGTTAGTCTGATCGCGTTATTTTTCGCCACTATTTAACCAATAGGTACTTCCATGTCGACGAAGTTAGTTCTGGTTCTGAACTGCGGCAGCTCCTCACTCAAGTTTGCCATCCTCAACCCCGCCAGCGGCGACGAATATCTCTCCGGTCTGGCTGAATGCTTCCATCTGCCCGAAGCACGCATTAAGTGGAAACTGGAAGGTAGCAAACAGGAAGCCCCTCTGGGTGCGGGTGCCGCGCATAGCGAAGCCCTCAACTTCATTGTTAAAACTATTCTGGCACAAAAACCAGAGCTGTCGGCACAAATCGCTGCAATCGGTCATCGCATCGTGCATGGCGGCGAACAGCTGACCCAATCCGTTGTGATTGATGAATCCGTAATCCAGGGGATTAAAGACGCTTCTTCCTTTGCTCCGCTGCACAATCCGGCACACCTGATTGGTATCGACGAAGCGATGAAAAACTTCCCGCATCTGTCTGACAAGAATGTGGCGGTTTTTGATACAGCTTTCCATCAGACAATGCCTGAAGAATCTTATCTCTACGCCCTGCCCTACAAACTGTATAAAGAGCACGGCGTACGTCGTTATGGTGCGCATGGTACCAGTCACTATTATGTGACTCAGGAAGCGGCCAAAATGCTGGATAAACCGGTGACAGAACTGAATGTGATCACTTGCCACCTTGGCAATGGCGGTTCTGTTTCGGCCATTCGCAACGGCGTGTGCGTTGATACCTCAATGGGTCTGACGCCGCTGGAAGGTCTGGTGATGGGTACCCGCAGCGGTGACATCGATCCGGCGATCGTATTCTTCCTGCACGACACCCTCGGCATGAGCGTGGATGCCATCAACAAACTGCTGACCAAAGAGTCCGGCCTGCTGGGTCTGACCGAAGTCACCAGCGACTGCCGTTATGTCGAAGATAACTACACCACCAAAGAAGATGCTAAACGCGCTATGGACGTGTTCTGTCATCGTCTGGCGAAGTATATCGGTGGCTACACCTCCCTGATGGAAGGCCGCCTCGACGCCGTGGTGTTCACCGGCGGTATCGGTGAGAATGCCGCGATGGTACGCGAACTGTCATTGCAGAAACTGGGGTTGATCGGCTTCGAAGTGGATCACGAACGTAACCTGGCCGCGCGTTTCGGCAAGTCTGGCTTCATTAACAAAGAAGGGACTCGCCCGGCACTGGTCATCCCGACCAACGAAGAGTTGGTCATCGCCCAGGACGCTGCGCGTCTTACCGCATAAATGCTTCTCTCCGTCAGCTCAGGCTGACGGAGTTGTTTTGAGCCATTGCAATACCAGAGAGGATATAACGTGTCTCGTACAATTATGCTCATTCCTACCGGCACCAGCGTCGGCCTGACCAGCGTCAGCCTCGGCGTGATCCGTGCGATGGAACGCAAAGGCGTGCGCCTGAGCGTATTTAAGCCTATCGCCCAGCCGCGCGCTGGCGGCGATACGCCAGACCAGACCACCACCATCATTCGTAAGAACTCCGCCATCCCAGCCGCCGAACCGCTGCTGATGTCACGCGTTGAGTCGCTGCTCGGTTCTAACCAGCAGGATGTGCTGATGGAAGAGATCATCGCCCGCTACCACGAAAACACCAAAGACGCGGAAGTGGTGCTGGTTGAAGGTCTGGTGCCGACGCGCAAACATCAGTTTGCCTCTGCGCTGAACTATGAAATCGCCAAGACCCTGAATGCGGAAATCGTGTTTGTGACCGCACTGGGCAACGATTCACCGGCGCAGCTGAAAGAACGTATCGAACTGACGCAAAGCAGCTTTGGCGGCAGCAAGAACAAAAACATCACCGGCGTGATCATCAATAAACTGAACGCCCCGGTCGATGAACAAGGCCGTACGCGTCCTGACCTGTCAGAGATCTTTGACGACTCCTCCAAAGCCAGCATCGCCAACATCGATCCGAAGCAGCTGTTTGCTGACAGCCCGCTGCCGGTGTTGGGTTGCGTGCCGTGGAGCTTTGATCTGATCGCTACCCGTGCGATTGATATGTCCCGTCACCTGAACGCTGACATCATCAATGAAGGCGACATCCACACCCGTCGGGTGAAATCCGTCACCTTCTGCGCCCGCAGCATCCCGCATATGCTGGAACATTTCCGTCCGGGTTCCCTGCTGGTGACCTCGGCAGACCGCCCGGATGTGCTGGTTGCAGCCTGCCTGGCCGCGATGAATGGCGTAGAAATCGGTGCCATTCTGCTGACCGGCGGTTATCAGATCGATGAACGTATTGGTCGTCTGTGCGAACGCGCCTTCCAGACTGGCCTGCCGGTCTTTATGGTGAAAACCAACACCTGGCAAACCTCGCTCAGCCTGCAAAGCTTTAACCTTGAGGTTCCGGCTGACGATACCCAGCGCATCGAAAAAGTGCAGGAGTACGTTGCCAGCTACATCAACAACGACTGGATCGAGTCGCTGACGGCGACGTCAGAGCGCAGCCGTCGTCTGTCACCGCCAGCATTCCGCTACCAGTTGACCGAGCTGGCACGCAAAGCGGGCAAACGCATCGTACTGCCGGAAGGCGACGAACCGCGTACCGTGAAAGCGGCCGCAATCTGTGCCGAACGTGGCATCGCCACCTGCGTGCTGCTGGGTAATCCGGACGAGATCCAACGCGTTGCTGCGGCACAGGGTGTTGAACTGGGTAAAGGTATCGAGATTGTTGATCCGGAAGTGGTCCGTGGGAACTACGTGCCACGCCTGGTCGAACTGCGTAAGAGCAAAGGCATGACCGAAGTGGTCGCGCAGGAGCAACTGGAAGATAACGTGGTGCTCGGCACCATGATGCTGGAAAGTGGCGAAGTCGACGGCCTGGTATCCGGTGCCGTTCACACCACCGCTAACACCATCCGTCCGCCGTTGCAGTTGATCAAAACCGCGCCGAACAGCTCACTGGTTTCCTCGGTGTTCTTTATGCTGTTGCCGGAGCAGGTGCTGGTGTATGGCGACTGCGCTATCAACCCGGATCCGAACCCGGAACAGCTGGCAGAAATCGCGATTCAGTCTGCCGACTCGGCCAAAGCCTTCGGTATCGATCCGCGCGTGGCAATGATCTCCTACTCCACCGGTAACTCTGGTGCCGGTAGCGATGTAGAGAAAGTGCGTGAAGCGACCCGTATCGCGCAGGAAAAACGTCCGGATCTGGTGATCGACGGTCCGTTGCAGTATGACGCCGCCATCATGGAAGACGTGGCGAAATCCAAAGCGCCGAACTCGCAGGTTGCGGGCCGTGCGACCGTGTTTATCTTCCCGGATCTCAACACCGGTAACACCACCTACAAAGCGGTACAGCGTTCCGCTGACCTGATCTCCATCGGGCCGATGTTGCAGGGGATGCGTAAGCCGGTGAACGACCTGTCACGCGGTGCGCTGGTAGATGATATCGTCTACACCATCGCGCTGACGGCGATTCAGTCACAGCAGGCTGAAGGTTAAAACGCTAAAGGCGTCCCGTGGGACGCCTTTTTTTGCGCGATAAATCGCGCCGCTACGGCCAGGAAAACGTTGGTAGCGGCGCGATTTATCGCGCATTACTGCATTATTGCAACATCACATCCAGCGCACGCAGATGCTGCGGCTGCCACGATAGCGTCACCTGTGCACCCGGCTGCCAACTCTTGTCCATCTTCGATGGCGACAGTTTCACCATAAAATTCCCCTGACCTGCTACGCTGGTCAACATCCGCACATGGTCGCCAAGATAAATAAACTGCTGGATCTGTGCCTGCACGATCTGATCGCCCTGCTCCGGTGCATTGACGTTGACGCGCTCCGGACGAATGCTGAGCTGGATCTTTTTACCCGGTGAACTGGGACGCACTTTTAACGCATCCAGTTGTGTACCGTCATCCAGTTTAACCTGATAGAAATCACCGTTCTGCGCCACCTGCGTTGCCAGCAAGCTGTTGTTTTCACCGATAAACTGCGCAACGAAGGCGTTCTCCGGCTGCTCGTAAAGTTTATCCGGGCTGTCCATCTGCTGGATCATACCGTCGTTAAACACCGCTACCCGATCGGACATGGTCATTGCTTCGCTTTGATCGTGCGTCACATAGACGATCGTCAGGCCGAGCATATCGTGTAACTGTTTGATCTCCATCTGCATATGTTCACGCAATTGTTTGTCCAGCGCACCGAGGGGTTCATCCATCAACACCAGCTTCGGCTCAAACACCAGGGCGCGCGCCAGGGCCACGCGTTGCTGTTGTCCACCGGACATTTGCGCCGGGTAACGATCCGCCAGCGAGGTGAGCTTGATCATGTCAAGGATGCGATCCACACGGGATTTGATATCCGCTTTGTTCATACGCCGGATCGACAGCGGAAACGCGAGGTTCTCCGCCACGGTCATATGCGGGAACAGCGCATAGTTCTGGAACACCATACCAATATCGCGCTGGTGCGGCGGCAACGTATGCAACGGTTTATCACGCAACAGAATCTCGCCATCAGTCGGCGTTTCAAACCCCGCCAGCATCATCAGACTGGTGGTTTTACCCGAACCGGATGGGCCAAGCAGCGTGAGAAACTCCCCTTCCTCCACGTCAAGATTGAGGTTACGCACCACCAGCTTATCGCCGTCGTAACTCTTTTTTATGTTCCTGAAACTAACGAAATTTCTCATGACGTTCTCTCGTAATGCGTGAAGGAAATGTAATCCAGGCACGGTTCCTGCATGAACAAGTTGAAAATGCACATGCTGGCGGCTCTTTTTTTAGCACTACCACATCGCATTTCAGGAACACAAGAGAAATTTGACAATTCAACTACAAAATTAGCCTGAATCAAAAATCGCAGGCTATTGTTTTCTATTGTCTTTTTAAAATTAACGTTGCGAAAATGTTAAAAATAACTCAACTGCACTGATAACGTGCCCTGCACCGTGTCAGGGCAACATCGGATCACTGAGCAACAGGCGTGGTTTTAAGGTGATGTTGCAACCGTTGCAGAATCGGCGCGAAGGCGGTGGCCATCTGCGCTTCGTCGACACAGGCGTAGCCCAGCAGCAACCCGCGACGCAGCGTGCCGCGCTGGTAATACGACGACAACGGGCGCGTTAACACGCCGTTCTGCTCCAACTCCGCGCTGAAGGCCACATCGTCGATACTTTCCGGCAATCCGAGAATCAGGTGCAGTCCGGCGTTGCTGTGATGCACCACCCAGGACGCGCCCAGCGTTTCGCTGATCAACGCCACCAGCGCCGCGCGGCGGCGACTGTAAATCTGCCGCATGCGCCTGACGTGCGCAGCGTAATGCCCTTCGCGAATAAACTCCGCCAGCGTCAGTTGCACCAGACCGTAGCCGCCACGATACAACTCCGAATGGGCCATTTTCATGCGGGCCGCCAGCGGTTTAGGGACCACCATGTAACTCAGGCGGATACCCGGATAGAGCGTCTTGCTGAAAGTACCGAGATAAATCACCGGCGCATCCGGGGACAACCCCTGAAGCGCAGGAATCGGGCTACCCGCAAAGCGAAACTCGCCGTCGTAATCATCCTCAACCACCCAGCTACCGGTACTTTTGGCGCGATTTAATAACTCATGCCGGCGTTGCAGGCTCATCACCGCCCCAAGCGGATACTGGTGCGATGGCGTCACGCAAATCAGGCGCGGAGCAGGTCGGTCACTCTGCTCCGGCGGCAGCACCAACCCCTGCTCGTCCACCTCGGTGGGGATCAGCTCGATACCGTTAACCGCCAGCACATTGCGAATGCCCCAATAGCCCGGTTCTTCCACCAGCGCGCTATCGCCGGGATCGCACAGCATCTTCGCCAGCAAATCGAGCGACTGATGCGTCCCGGCTGTCACCAGCACCTGCTCTGCCGTGCAGTTGACCGAACGGATCACCCGCAGGTACTCAGCCAACGCCTGTTGCAGCTCAACGCAACCACCGTGGTTGGCGTAGCTCAGGGATTCCACCGGCAGACGACGGCTGATACGCAACTGGATTTTGCGCCAGATGTCGTGTGGCATGTAGCTGACATCCGGCACCCCCGGCATAAACGCCCCCCACTGGAACGCCCCGGCCCCACTTTGCGACAGCAGCCGCGTACCGCGCCGTGACAAGCGGATGTTGCTCATCGCACGCGGTTTGATGGCGGGTGCAGGTGCCACTTCCGGGCTCTCTTCAGGCAACACAAGGGTGACGAAGGTACCACTTCCGGTTCGCGTCTCCAGATACCCTTCAGATTGCAGTTTTTCATAGGCCGCCAGCACGGTATTACGTGATACCGACAGCTCGCGCGCCAGGTCACGGCTGGCGGGTAAACGCACGCCGGTGGCAATGGCCCCTTCCTGAATCGCCCCCTGCAACACATCGTACAGGCGCTTCGCCAACGGGCCGCCGGAAAGCTGATTTAAACGCTGAAACAGCAGGTCACCCAGTAAGCTGCGCAAAATTGGTACCTCAAAATAAAAAAAACTGGCTCTGGATTATAAAACCCTGAAAACGCTAAAAAGCAAGCAGGGCAGTTTTCCGGCGTGAAATCAGCCGGCGAATCACATGATGAGGTTGAGCTATGAGTAACAGCGAATTACAGGCACGTCGTTTAAACGCCACCCCGCGTGGGGTCGGTGTGATGTGCGATTTCTATGCCGTGAAAGCGGAAAACGCCACGCTCTGGGATCATCAGGGCCGCGAATACACCGATTTCAGCGCTGGCATCGCGGTGCTGAACACCGGTCATCGCCATCCTAAAGTGATGGCAGCAGTGAAGCAGCAACTGGATTGCTTCACTCACACCGCATTCCAGGTCATCCCGTACGAGAATTACATCAGCCTGGCCGAGCGTTTGAACGAACGTGTACCGGTGGCCGGTCCAGCCAAAACCACGTTCTTCTCCACCGGCGCAGAAGCGGTGGAAAACGCGGTGAAGATTGCCCGTGCGGCCACCGGACGTCCGGGTATCATCGCCTTCACCGGTGCGTTTCATGGCCGAACCCATATGACCATGACCCTGACCGGCAAAGTGGTGCCTTACAAAACCGGTTTCGGCCCGTTTGCCAGCTCGGTATTCCACGCCCGCTATCCCAACGCACTGCATGGCCACAGCGTTGCCGCAGCACTGGAAAGCCTCGAAGCGATTTTCAAATGCGATATCAGCCCACAGCAGGTAGCGGCAATTATTTTCGAACCGATTCAGGGCGAAGGCGGCTTCAACGTCGCGCCGCCAGAGTTTGTCAGCGCGCTGCGCAAGCTGTGTGACCAGCACGGAATTCTGCTGATTGCCGACGAGATTCAGAGCGGGTTTGCCCGCACCGGTAAACTGTTCGCCTGTGAATACTACGACGTCAAACCCGATCTGATCACCATGGCGAAGAGCCTGGCAGGCGGCATGCCGCTGTCAGCGGTGGCCGGTCGCGCCGAAGTGATGGATGCCCCGCAACCGGGTGGTCTGGGCGGCACCTACGCCGGTAGCCCACCAGCAATTGCTGCGGCACACGCGGTGCTCGATGTTATCGATGAAGAACAGCTGTGCCAGCGTGCCAATCAGCTCGGCGCAAAACTTACCGAAACCTTACAGGGTGCCGGTTGTCGCGCACTGGTTGACGTACGTGGCCGTGGTTCGATGATCGCCGCAGAATTTAACGATGCGGCTGGCAAGCCGTCTGCCGATATCGCCCGTTCCATCCAGCAACAGGCGCTGGCTCAAGGGTTGATTCTGCTGACCTGCGGTGTATACGGCAACGTGATCCGCTTCCTCTATCCGCTCACCATTCCGGACGCGCAGTTCGACAGCGCCTTGCAACTGCTGACCGGCATTCTGGCAAAACACTAAGTCTCCCCCGGCGCATCGCTCCGTTCCAGCGCTGCGCCGGTTACCTGGCATAAAAGCTGCATTGCAAACACCACGCAGGTTCGCCTGCACATCAATAATAATTCAGGAGTTGTGGGATGGTTAAAAAGTTAGCTGTACTCATTTTCGCTACCATAGCACTGCAAGCACAGGCAGAAACCCTGACTGTGATCTCTTTTGGTGGCACCAATAAAGACGCCCAGGACAAAGCATTCTATAAACCGTTCACTGCCGCTGGCCTTGGCACCATTGACGCGGGCGAGTACAACGGCGAGATGGCACGTATCCGCGCGATGGTTGAAACCAAACAGGTTGGCTGGGATGTGGTGGAGCTGGAAACGCCGGAACTGCTGCGCGGTTGCGAGGAAGGGCTGTTCGAAACTCTCGACTGGAACAAGCTGGGGAAAAAAAGTGATTTTATTCCCGGTAGCGTGAGCGAATGCGGTGCCGGGATTTTTGTCTGGTCGACCGTACTGACCTATGACGCCGACAAACTGAAAACCGCCCCGACCAGCTGGGCTGACTTCTGGGATGTGAAGAAATTCCCGGGTAAACGCGCGCTGCGTAAGAGCGCCAAATATACCCTTGAAATCGCGCTGATGGCCGATGGCGTGAAGCGTGAAGATGTCTACAAAGTGCTGGCGACCCCGGCCGGTGTTGATCGTGCCTTCAAAAAACTGGATGAGCTGAAACCGAATATTCAGTGGTGGGAATCCGGTGCGCAGCCGCTGCAATGGCTGGTATCGGGCGACGTGGTGATGGCTTCCGCTTACAACGGCCGCGTTGGTACCGCGCAGGCTGAAGGTCACAACTTCAAAATCGTCTGGGACGGCGGCCTGTATGACCTGGACAACTGGGCCATCGTCAAAGGTTCGCAACATAAGGCACTGGCGGAAAAGTTTATCGCCTTTGCTAACCAGCCGGAAAACCAGAAAGTCTATGCCGAAAATATCCCTTACGGTCCGACCAATATTAAAGCCGGATCGCTGCTTGAACCTGCCCGTCTGAAGCAACTGCCAACCGCGCCGGATAACCTGGCGAAATCGGTACAGGTAGATGCCAATTTCTGGCTGGAGCATGGCGAAGAGCTGGAACAGCGCTTTAACAGCTGGGCCGCGAAGTAAGTAGTCCCGTAGCGGCGCGATTTATCGCGTTTTTTTTCCGGCACGACGCACAGCATTGCGCGATAAATCGCGCCGCTACGAATGAGTGCAGAAATATCAGTAAGGAGTCCGGCCATGAGCCAAAATCCCGTGTTGGATACCCCAGCACAATCGGCGCCCAACGCGCACGAACCGACACTGCGCCAGCGCCTGAACCGCAGTGAGTTTGCCAAAACCCGGCGTTCGCTGCTGCTTATTGCGCCGTTGTTGGTGTTCGTGGTGGTCTGCTTCCTCTTCCCGATTGGTTCGATCCTCAGCCAAAGCATCAATAACCCGGAACTGCCAGAGGCGTTGCCGCAAACCAGCAAAGCCTTACAGGCATGGTCGGGGGATGCATTACCGGACGAGCACCTTTATGCCCTGCTGGCGAAAGAGTTAATCGCCGCGCGCGATCAGGGACAAATCGCCAGTGCAGCGAAGCGTCTCAGCTACGAAGATGCCAGCTACCGTCGCCTGATCCTGGCCGTTCCACGTCAGGCACCGGCCGATGGTGTTGATGTGAAGAACATCCTGATTGCCAAACAGCCGCTGTGGGGAGATATCACCACCTGGCGCACGCTGCAACGTGCCGCCAAACCTCTGACCAGCCTGTATCTGCTGTCGGCCTTTGACCGTAAAGTCGATGCCAAAACCGGTGCTATCGTCAGCCAACCCGCTGACCAGGCGCTGTACGTAAATGTACTGCTGCGCACCTTATGGATGGCGACGGTGGTGACCCTGTTGTGTGTCGGTATCGGCTATCCCCTCGCTTACTGGCTGGCGAAGCAGCCGTCAGGCCGTGCCAACCTGTTGATGATTCTGGTGCTGCTGCCGTTCTGGACCTCGCTGATTGTCCGTACCGCCAGTTGGATTGTGCTGCTGCAATCGGGCGGGCTGATCAACCGGGCGCTGATGGGGATTGGCCTGATCGATCATCCGCTGACGCTGGTGTTTAACCGCCTCGGCGTCTATATCTCGATGACCCATATTCTGCTGCCGTTTATTGTGCTGCCGCTGTATGCAGTGATGAAAGGCATTTCACCCAGTTACATGCGTGCCGCCATCTCCCTTGGGGCGCATCCGTTTCTCGCTTTCTGGCGCGTGTATGTGCCGCAAACCTTCGCGGGTATCACCGCCGGTGCGCTGCTGGTATTTATGATGGCGATTGGTTATTACGTTACCCCGGCGCTGCTCGGCGGTCCCGACGACCAGATGGTCAGCTATTTTGTGGCCTTCTTTACGAACAGCACCATGAACTGGGGCATGGCCGCTGCACTCGGCAGCCAGTTGCTGATCATCGTGATGCTGCTGTACATCGTCTATGTTCGTGTTACCCGTACCCCCGCTGAAGCGGCGGCGCGTTAAGGAGTGGCGAAGATGAAACAACAAGGTTCTACTCTGCTGCGCCTGTGGGGCGCATTCTTCAACTTCTATGGCGCGGCGGTGTTGCTGTTTTTGATCCTGCCGATTCTGGTGATTGTGCCGCTGTCGTTTAATGCCAGCTCGTTCCTCAGCTATCCACTGAGCGGCTTTTCTCTGCGCTGGTATCAAACCTTCTTCCATTCACAGGAGTGGCTGGGCGCGCTGGGTAACAGTTTGCTGATAGCGCCGCTGGCGACGTTACTCGCCACCGTCCTTGGCGTGCTGGCATCGATGGGTCTGGTGCGGGGTGAGTTTCGAGGTAAAGGTCTGGTCATGGCGATCATCATTTCGCCGATGGTGGCTCCCGTGGTAATCATCGCGGTGGGGATGTTTTTCTTCTTTGCCCGGCTGTCATTGCTGAACAGCTATCTCGGTCTGGTACTGGCGCATACTTTGCTCGGCGTGCCCTTTGTAGTGATTACCGTGGTCGCGGTGCTGAAAAGCTATGACACCAATCTGTCACGCGCGGCTGCCAGCCTTGGGGCATCACCGCTGCTGACTTTTCGCAAAGTCACCCTGCCGCTGATTGCGCCGGGGGTATTTTCGGGGGCGCTGTTTGCCTTTGCCGCCTCATTCGATGAAGTGGTGGTGACACTGTTCCTCGCCAGTCCAAGCCAGCGCACGCTACCGATTCAGATGTTCGCGGGGATCCGTGAAAACCTTGATCCAACCATTGCCGCAGCGGCAACGCTGATGATTGGAGCGTCGCTGGTGCTGCTGATTGTCATGGAGATCTTACGGCGACGGGGTGAGCGGATGCGTCAGTCGCATCCAGCCCATTAATGCAAAAGGCGCCAGTTGGCGCCTTTGTTTTATGCGTCGCTGTTGCGACTTAGCCACAACGACAAGGCTTTCAGTGAATCATCGGTGAACTCGTCACAACGCGCGGTGATCTCTTCTGGCGTCATCCAGAATACTTCATCCACTTCCTCTTCCTGCATAGCAAAAGGACCGTGCGAGACGCAGCTAAACAAACCGCCCCAGACGCGGCAATGTTCATCTTCGAAGTAGAATTTGCCGTGCTCAGCAAACGGGACCGCAGCGATACCCAGCTCTTCTTCCGCTTCGCGCCGCGCCGATTCCAGCATATCCTCACCACTCTGCACCACGCCACCCGCGGTAGCATCAAGCTTGCCTGGCATGAAGTCTTTGATTTCAGTACGACGTTGCACCAGAATTTTTCCCATGCCGTCGTGCACCACGATATAGGTGGCGCGATGACGCAGGCATTGTGCACGCATCTGTGCGCGGCTGGCCTGTGCAATCACTTCATTCTCTTCGTTAACGATATCTACCCATTCGATACCGTCAGCTGCAGGTTGATCCACCATCCGTAACCCTTTTCTGTTTAGGCGTGCCGGGCACGCGCCTGTTTACTGTTCTTTATTAGAGTGAGCGGTAAGGTAAAGGGTTCTTTTCCCCATCGCAAGACCTCTTCGTGCTTAGCGCTGTTTACCTGATTCAGCCAGCCACAGCTGCACGGAAGCGCGCTGCCATTGGAACTCGGCATAGTGCTGTAACTTCACCGGTAATGGATCGCCGTGCAATGCCAGACGGTTAATCATCACCGCCAGATCGGTATCGGCAATTGACCATTCACCAAACAGATTCTGCTGCCCATCCGGCAACAGGCGCAGCACCGCGCTGATCAGCTTTTCGGCTGCCTGCTCACCCGCCGGTGTCAGCGGCGCAAAACGTTCGCCG
Organism: Pantoea phytobeneficialis; assembly: GCF_009728735.1. Lineage (NCBI taxonomy): Bacteria > Pseudomonadati > Pseudomonadota > Gammaproteobacteria > Enterobacterales > Erwiniaceae > Pantoea > Pantoea phytobeneficialis. The sequence continues at coordinate 3,178,209 of NZ_CP024636.1, read as the reverse complement.
GCAAATAACACTTCGGTCGGACGTTCCTGACGCAGCGCCATGAAATCGCTGCGCAACCACGCCTGAATCTCACGCGCATGGGCGCGCTTTTCACGATCGCGCGGGTACAGGCGTTCATATTCCGGTGCCGGAAAACGCTCCTCAAGATATTCGGCAATCGCCGAGGACTCATTCAGGATCAAATCGTCAATCTGCAAGGTTGGCACCCGGCAGGTAAGTGACAACGCACGATACTCATCATCCCATTGCGCATTACGCGACAGGTCAACGCGTTTCAGGGTGAACGGGATGCCCTTTTCGGTCAGTGCTACGTAGACCGACATGGCATAAGGGCTAAAGAAAGAAGCATCGGACCACAACGTCATGTTCGGGTAATTCATCGGCTGCCTCGGATATGCATCAGGAGTGCTTCATGTTTACCGATTTTTCGCGCATTAGGCAATGGCAGTCAGGCCAGTTGCTGGGGCGGTAAGACCAGTTAAGACTGCGGATTTTTCATCGTAAGCGTCGGCGCGGTCACGCCAGTTATACGCTTCTCTTCTATGCTGAAACTGAGCACATAACAAGCACAAGGAGGCTCAACATGCATCTGCTTATTACTGGCGGCACCGGTTTAATTGGTCGCCATCTGATCCCGCGTCTGCTGCAACTGGGTCAGCAGGTCAGCGTGGTCACGCGCGACGTCGCCGCCGCGCGCGAAAAGCTGGATCCGCGCGTCGCTATCTGGTCCGGTCTGGCGCAGCAGCAGGATTTAAATGGGGTGGATGGCGTGATTAACCTTGCCGGTGAACCCATTGCTGATAAGCGCTGGACCGCCGAACAAAAACAGCGGCTGTGTGAAAGTCGCTGGCAGATTACTGAACGAATCGTCGCTCTCATCAACGCCAGCAGCCAGCCACCGAAATTTTTGATCTCCGGTTCAGCGACCGGATTCTATGGTGATACCGGCGATCTGGTACTTACAGAGGATGATCCCGGACACGAAGAGTTTACCCATACACTGTGTGCCCGCTGGGAACAACTGGCCCAGGCGGCTCAGAGTGAACGTACCCGAGTATGCCTGCTGCGAACTGGCGTGGTGCTGGCGAAAGAAGGCGGTGCACTGGCGAAGATGAAGTTGCCGTTTAAACTCGGCGTTGGCGGCCCGATTGGTAGCGGTAAGCAGTATCTGCCGTGGATTCATATTGATGATTTGGTCAACGCTATCTGGTGGCTGATTGATAATCCGTTACAGGGCCCCTTTAACCTGGTCTCCCCCTACGCTGTGCGCAACGAACAGTTTGCCGCCACGCTGGGTCATGTGATGCATCGCCCCGCTTTTATGCGCACGCCTGCCAGCGCCATCAAACTAATGATGGGCGAGTCTGCGGTTTTGGTACTGGGCGGCCAGCATGTGTTGCCGAAACGACTGGAAGAGTCAGGATTTGGCTTCCGTTGGTATGACTTGCAGGAGGCGCTGGAGGATACGGCGGCGTAAAGATAATAACCCCTGGTAGCGGCGCGATTTATCGCGCAATGTCGTGCGCGATGCAGGAAACACCCGCGCGATAAATCGCGCCGCTACAGCGGGATCGATTATTTCAATGAACCCTTCAGGAATTGTTGCAGGCGTGGGCTTTTCGGATTGTTAAACACCTCATCCGGCGCGCCCTGTTCCTCAATTTTACCCTGATGCAGGAAAATCACATGGCTGGAGACATGACGGGCAAACTCCATTTCGTGCGTCACCACCACCATGGTTTTACCCTCTTCAGCCAGCTTCTGCATGATGCGCAGCACTTCGCCAACCAGCTCAGGATCGAGGGCTGAGGTTGGTTCGTCAAACAACAACACTTCAGGTTCCATTGCCAGCGCACGGGCGATGGACACACGCTGCTGCTGACCGCCAGAAAGATGCACCGGATATTTCGCACGGGCGCGCTCGTCAATACCGACTTTATCGAGATACTTAATGGCACGTTCACGCGCTTCTGCTTTGCTCAATCCTAAAACCTGGATCGGTGCTTCCATGACGTTTTCCAGCACCGTCATATGGCTCCACAGGTTGAAGTGCTGGAACACCATAGTCAGGCGGGTACGCAAGGAACGCAGCTGCTCTTTGTTCGACACCTTTAACTGACCATCGGTATCGCGTACCAGATTGATCTGCTCATTATTGACGGCAATGGTGCCTTCACTCGGTTTTTCGAGGAAGTTAATGCAGCGCAGAAAAGTACTTTTCCCGGAACCTGACGAGCCAATAATACTGATAACGTCCCCGGCATCTGCCTGTAATGACACACCTTTCAGGACTTCATGTTCACCGTAACGCTTATGCAGTTCGGTAACGCTTAATTTATTTTCAGACATAGGTTACTCAATGCGATGAAGAGGGTTTCACATGCGCTAGCCAGCGGCGCTCCGCCATACGGAACAAGCTAATCAGCACGTAAGAGATAATCAGATACAGCACTGCGGCAATGCCAAACGCAACAAACGGCTGATAGGTCGCCGAGTTAATATCACGCGCGATTTTCAACAGATCGGGCACCGTGGCGGTGAACGCCAGCGCGGTGGAGTGCAGCATCAGGATCACTTCATTGCTATACGCAGGCAGCGCAGTGCGCAGCGCCGACGGCAGAATGATGCAACGATACAATTTAAAGGTGGAGAAGCCATAGGCACGCGCCGCTTCAATTTCCCCGTGCGGCACGGCACGAATCGCGCCGGCAAAAATCTCGGTGGTATAAGCACAGGTGTTGAGGGTAAACGCCAGCAAAGTACAGTTAAGACCGCTGCGGAAAAAAGCATTAAGCAATTCGGTGCCCTTCACCACTTCCAGCGTATACATACCGGAGTAGAACACCAGCAGCTGCACATACAGCGGCGTACCACGGAAGATGTAAGTGAACAACCACACCGGGGTGGAGACGAAGCGATTAGGCGACACGCGGGCAATTGCCAGCAACACCGCAAGGCAACCGCCGATCGCCACCGAAATAATCAACAGCCACAGGGTAATGGCGACACCGGTAAAACGGTAACCATCGGTCCAGAGCAGGGATTTCCAATACTCGTGAATAATATCGATCATAGCTCTGCCCTTTTCACACCTACCGAGTAGCGGCGTTCAAGCCACCACAACACGCCATTCGACAGCGTGGTAAACACCAGATAAATCACTCCGGCAACAATCGCGAAGTAGAACGGTTGCCAGGTACTTTTACCGGCCAATTGAGTGGCTTTCACCACATCTTCCAGGCCCAGCAGCGACACCAGCGCCGTCGCCTTCAGGATTACCTGCCAGTTGTTGCCAATACCCGGCAGCGCAAAGCGCATCATCGCCGGAAACAGAATGCGGCGGAAGGTTTGCGAACCGGTAAAGCCAAAGGCGGTAGCGGCCTCAATCTGCCCTTTCGGCACTGCGAGGAAGGCACCACGGAAGGTTTCGGTGAAATAGGCACCGTAGATAAAGCCCAGCGTGATTATACCGGCCACCATCGGGTCGATATCGAACTGCGCCACACCCAGCGCATCAGTCAGGGCATTCAGGGCGATCTGCAAACCGTAGAAAATCAGCAGCATCAGCACCAGATCCGGCACGCCACGGATCAACGTGGTGTAGCCTTCGAACAGCATCGCCAGAGGGCGGCTGCGGGAAAGTTTGGCGCCAGCGCCAATTAAACCGAGCACAACGGCCAGCAACACTGAACTGAGCGCCAGTTCCAGCGTGACCAGGGTGCCTTTCAGAATGACGTCAGAATAGCCATACAGCATGAATTTGATCCTGTCGTGGGGGTAATTAACGAAGCACTGCCCGCACGCGGCGGGCAGTCTGGTCGACAGGTTTTACTCAGTCACCGTAAACATTAAAATCAAAATATTTCTTCGCAATCTTGTCGTAAGTACCGTCTTTACGCATCGCATCGAAGGCTTTATCGATAGCGGCTTTCAGGTCTGCATCATCTTTACGCAGGCCCATACCGGTGCCAACACCAAAGATTTTGTCATCTTTTACTGCCGGGCCAGCAAACGCGTAGTTTTTACCAACCGGCTGCTTCAGGAAGCCTTCGCTCGCCTGCACTTCATCCTGGAACGCCGCATCAATACGACCCGCGTTCAGGTCCTGGTAGACCAGGTCCTGGTTGGCGTACGGCGTGACCGTTACACCTTTCGGGCGCCAATATTCGTTAGCGTAGGTTTCCTGGGTGGTGCCCTGCAACAGGCCGATGTTTTTGCCTTTCAGCGATTCAACAGTCGGCTGAATGGTTGAACCTTTCGGTGCCACCAGACGGGCGTTGGCCGCATAGAGTTTTTCAGAGAAAGCAATCTCTTCCTGTCGTTTTTCAGTAATGGAGAGAGAAGAGATGATGGCATCAATCTTCTTCGCTTTCAGCGACGGGATCAGTGCATCGAAATCACTTTCTACATAGGTACATTTGGTTTTGATGCGTTTACAGATTTCGTTAGCCAAATCAATATCAAAACCCACTAACTGTCCTTGCGCGTTTTTTGATTCAAACGGCGGGTAAGTCGGGTCAGTCCCGATGCGTAGCGTATGCGGTACCGCCGCGAACACGCTCGCGGCGCTGGACATGGCCAGCATCAGAGAAAGAGCCAGAACTCGCTTTTTCATAGGTAACCCTCAAGTGAAGTGCTTTTTGTTATGTGCTGCGTGATGTGTTTGCGCTGATTAATGTGCATGTTTCATGCCAGTTATGCAAATTGGCGAAACGCTGTACAGGCGCACTAAATACTGCGTCCACCAGGGGCGCAAGCACTTAGTTTGTGAGGGAAATATAACAGCGAAGTGAGCAGGAAAAAGCGACATTGTTAACTTTTGGTGCATGAAATGCACGAAGAGTGATCGGACGCGATATTTTGCACCAATTTTGTGCGAAACTGCACCATTTAAGCGCCTTGCCAGCGGGTAAACAGATCCTGTGGCAACTCAATATCGAACTGATCCAGCACACGGTTGACCGTTTGATCCACCAGTTCTCCGATATTTTGTGGACGATGATAAAACGCCGGTACCGGTGGCATAATCACCGCACCCAGTTCTGCGGCGGTGGTCATCATACGCAAATGTCCAACATGGAGCGGTGTTTCACGCACACACAGCACCAGTTTGCGCTGTTCTTTCAGCACCACATCGGCGGCACGCGTCAGCAGGCTATCGCTGTAGCTGTGCACAATGCCGGACAGGGTTTTCATTGAACACGGCAGAATCGCCATGCCAAGGGTCTTGAAAGAACCGGACGAGATACTGGCGGCGATATCGCGCACATCATGCACCACATTGGCCAGCGCCTGCACATCGCGCAGATTAAAATCTGTTTCCAGCGCCAGCGTCTGCCGTGCCGCCTGGCTCATCACCAGATGGGTTTCCACCTCTGCCAGCGGTTGCAGCACCTGTAACAGTCGCACGCCGTAGATGGCGCCGCTGGCACCGGAAATACCAATGATGAGTCGTTTCATAATGATCTTGCTATGCAGGTAAACCCTAATCATAACCCGCAGCGAGAAAAGAAAACAAAAAAAGGTAATCGCCGAAGCGATTACCTTGCAGGATCAAAACATCTTTAATGACATGGGCTGATTAACAGCGAACAAACATAATTTTAGGTTTCGGACCGTCAACACGTTTGCCATTGATCATCACCTTCAACGTATAAGTGGTTGTTTTATAGTGCGGAGTAGCAATCGCCGCAGAGCCGCTTACGTTACCTTTTATATCGGTCTTGTTCTGGTTGAGAAGTTGGATATTGACCAATTTCCCTGCGGTATCTTCTACCGCCAGCACAGACACTTTCTCGCCAATAATCGGGTTTTCGAAGCGATCGCGCAGCGTGATGGTAAAGCCAGCCGGTTTACTCATCTGAACCGACCCGGCTTTTATTTTTCCGTCTGTGGTTTGGCTTTTCCAAATCTGAGCCGAATTGACATCGGCTATGACGGTAAAACGCTTCATTGCTACCGGTTTTTTCTCACCCGCAACACGCACGGTTACGCTGTAGTTACCCGCTTTTTTCTCTACCAGAGTTGCTGACACGTTACCCTGTGCATCAGTTTTCCCGTCATTCGCCGCAGCGATAGTTTTGCCATTTTGGTCGGTGAAGGTGATGATCGCATCCTTAACCGGTTTGCCATTAATATCCGTGGCTTTCACCGTAAAGGTGGCATTGCTGCCTGCGACAAATTTGTTTTCCTTGCTGACAAATGCCAGGTTGGTCACCTTAACCACTTCCGCTTCTTTGGCCTTTAACTTCAGGGTTTGCGGTTGTCCCAACTGTTGGTTGCCGTGATACAACGTCAACGTCACGATACCGTCTTCATGACCTGCGGTCAGATCCACCACGTAGTTGCCCTGCACCTTACCTAATTCACGGAACTGGCCGATGGTCACACGGGAACTGGCACGCATTTTCGTATCCAGCAACGTGGCTTCCAGACGCAGATTATCCGTTTCGTTACTGACCGGATTGCCATTTTTGTCTTTCAGATCAATCACCGCATGGGTCTGGTCAGTACCGTTAGCAATCAGCTCATCAGCACCCAGTTTCAGGGTGGATCTTAACGCATCGGGTTGTGCCGGTTGGGCGGGCTGTTCAGGCTGAGTTTGCTCCGCTTTTTCTACCGTAATCTGTACCTGGGCGCGTGGCGAGGCTTTCCCTTTGTTGTCATAAGCGATGGCGCTCAGGGTATAGTGATTATCCGCACCCTCCTTATAAGTTGGCAACACCAGCGCCGAATTGGCGCCAGTACCGACAACTTTTCCGCCCGCTGCGACCAAGGCCGCGTCATCCCAGACAATTTTGTCCAGACCATGCTTAGCCCAGACGCTCACGCCAAGAGAATGTTGCGTGCCTTCAACGCCCTGAATCGCACTTGCCAGCGAGAAGGTGATCACCGTCTGCTCGCGATAGTCCATCACGATCTGGTTATTACGCGACACCAGATCGTAGCGCGAACCAGCCAGACTGCGCTGTGCGGCTACGGCTTCTGGTGACAGATGCCAGTCCAGAGAGCGGCCAAAATTCCAGTTCAGGTTCAGCCCTATGGTGGTGTCCTCTCCGCGCTGCATACTCATGCGATGTCCCGCATCAATCGTGACCAACGGAACCGGTGTCCAGTTTACCCCGACAGTCGCGACCGATGGATTATGCTGGAGACGATCACGGCTGATCAGTGCAACATTATCACCATAATATTGTTCATATTTTACTTTCGCACCGAGCTGCGGATAGACTGGCAACCAACTGGACAGCTCAATATCCCAGCCATTGGCTGGACGTTCGTCATGGTCGGCGATAAACCGCGAATCATGCCAGCCATTGAGTTTGAAATAGCCGTTGGCGTTCAGCCGCATGGCATCAGTCCCGACTTCAGCACCGATACCGATACGGCGGTTATTGCCGCTGAAATCGTTATCAAAAAAGACGTTATTACCCAACATCCAGCCATCAGCAAAATAACGCGCGCCAACACCGACGTTGCCGGTGGTGCGATCATCCGCGTGACGCACACCTAACTGGCTGAAAATCATGAAATCTTCACGACTGTTCCACAGCGGCAGCAGCACATCACCGGCATAGTTGTATTTTGCAAAATTTTTCGCCGAGCTGATGGCGACACGAGAAGAGCCGCCAAAGCCATTGAGCCACGCTTCCGCCTGTTTGCTGGCCAGCGAGTTCAGTTGGTCCTGGCCGAACTGGCGGGCATCGGTGGTTTTGTCGTTGGCTTTGACATCCGCCTTATTGGTTTTTGGTGCCTGTACGGTGGCGTGCGCCAGCGGCAACGTGGAGGCTTTTACGGCCGGAGCTGCCGGAATCCAGATGGTTTGCCCGGCACCTGCCGCCAGGAAAGCCGCTTTGTCACTCCATTCAAAGGAGTTAATTTCCCAGAGATGATCAACCATCAGGTTATTTTTGCGGGCAATATCCGCCACGCTCTCACCAGGCTGGAGTACGGTAGATTCAACCGCCATATCCTGATATTGCGTGCTCCTTGCATGAGCAACTCCGGTGACACCAACAGTTGAAACCGCGAGTTGCAAAAAAATCGCCGTATAAATAGCGGAATGCTTAAACTTCTTAAATCTCATTTATAAATAACCCAGCAAAGTGAAGACGCTTGTAATCATTAAGCAAGGGGCAAAATAATTTCCTCCTGTGCTTTTTTCGCCGGGCATTCTCTATTCAACTCGCAAAAAACGGTAATGAGATTTTTCACAGAAATTTATGATGAGTTTATCCTGAAATTCATTTCCTGATTTCCCGATATCACACTCCTGAAACCTGAACCATTAATATCTTTATCAAGAAAAAAACCAGTGGAAAAATGATCTACTACAAGAAGTCGCCAACAGGTCACAATAAAATTAACTTTTCGAGGCTGATAATAATGCAATGGGCGATAATTTTATTTTTTCTTTTTAATTAATAAAATAATAACAAAAATCAGCATATCCTCATTGCTACTTAACAGAAAAAAGGCAACCACCGGAGTGGTTGCCTTAAAGGAGAAGAGTGGACTCCCCTGCTATTTAATTGACATTGGTAAATTCCATCGTAGTGCTGGGACCATCAAGACGTTTACCGTCTATCATGACATACAGGTCGTAATAAGCATTCGACGACTGAGTATGCCCAGACAATGTTGCCTCACCAATGACCACACCATCCCCATTGGTTTTGTTGTTTACAATAGTAATTGTCGGCAAGATATCCGATCTTGGTTCCGCTACAACAGTTACCGTTTTGTTAATCAATGCATTTTGGAAGCGATCTTCCAAAGCAATGGCAAACGTTGCTGGTGTCACTGTTTCTACTCCAGCGGTTCCTACTCCTCTGTAAGTTCCCTGTGTGGACTCACCACTTACAACTCGTGCCGAAGCCATATCAGCTATCGCCATATAAGGTCTTTGTTGCATTACTTTACTATGGTCTTGAACACGAACGCCAAGGATCAGATTAGTTCCAACACTTTCTTTTTCTGGCATCCTCATCGTGGTAGACGCCTGACCTTGTGCATTAGTTTTAACCCTGTCGATAATGTTGTTCGCTTGATTAAAGAACTCAACCGTTACATCTGGAACCGGAATATCAAAGCTGTCAGTCACAACAACTGGGAAGTTTACTTCACTGCCAACAACGAATACCTGATCGTTATTCTCGAAGCGAATTGTGGCAGGCTCACTGGCTACGCGCTCCATCGTCACCGGTTTAACATTACCTTCAACACGCTTACCATCAATCATGGCATAAAGGTTATAGGTTACTGTGGTCTCTTCTACAGGGACCTGCAATGTCACCGTTCCGCTCACCTCACCATGTTCATTGGTCTTACCAGCGCCGTTCGCTGTAATTTTGATCTGATTACCATTTTGTTCCGCCTCAAAAACGACAGTTTGATAAATAAGTGGATTTTGGAACCGATCCTGCACTATGGCAGTAAAGGTTGCGGGTGTAATCATTTGTACTACACCATTATTTGTTTTAAATTTTCCAGCCGTGATCTCACTCTGAGCAACTTGCGCTGAAGCCACATCTGCCATCACCATATAAGGTTTATCAACCAAATATTTATCAGAGCCAGCAACACGAATGGCGATGTTATAGTGTTGCGCTTTTTCTTTCATCAGAGTTAAAGATACTTTGCCCTCTGCGTCAGTTATGCCGCCATTATCAGCAATGATGGCATTTCCCTCTCGATCATTAAACTCAAGGGCTGCACCTGAAACGGGCTTACCCTCGCTGTCAGTAGCAATGACGGTATAGGTAAAGCTCTGACCCGCAACAAATTGATTTTCAATAGAAGTGAAGTTAATTTGTGCAACATCTCCCGCATCAGATCCTTTCGCCTTCAACGTCAGTTCCAGATGACCCAATTGCGTGCTGCCATGATACATCGTCAGCATTACTACGCCGGCTTCAGTACCTGCGGTCAGATCCACCACGTAACGCCCTGAACCTTCTTCACGGAATTTGCCGACAGTCACACCGCTATTAGCTGCACGGGTCAGTTTATTCTGCATCTGCGCGTCCAGACGCAAATTACCGGCATTGCCACTAATAAGCTTGCCGTCTTTATCTTTCAGCTCGACCACCAACTCGGTTTTACTTGTACCATTGGCCACAAGTTGCCCATTGATGAGGGTCAAAGTGGTCTGTCCGGCATCCGGCTGGCCCGGCTGCTCAGGAATCTGCTCCGTTTTTTCTACCGTGATTTGTACCTGTGCACGCGGTGAAGCCTTGCCTTTGCTGTCGTAAGCTACCGCACTCAGGGTATAGCTGTTGTTCGCGCCATCTTTATAGGCGGGTAACACCAACGCCGAATTAGCACCTGTACCGGTAATTTTACCGCCCGCCGCCACCAATGCGGCATCGTCCCAGACAATTTTGCCCAAGCCATGCTTCGCCCAGACGCTGACACCCAGCGGCTGTGAAGTGCCTTCCACACCTTTGATCGCGCTCGCCAGTGAGAAGGTAATCACGGTCTGCTCACGGTAATCCATCACAATCTCGTTATTACGTGACACCAACTCATAGCGTGAACCCACCAGGCTGCGCTGATCGGCCACCGCTTCCGGCGAAAGGTGCCAGTCAAGTGATTGACCGAAGTTCCAGTTCAGGTTCAGGCCAACGGTGGTGTCTCCGCCACTCTGCATGCTCTTACGATGACCCGCGTCAACAGTCACCAGCGGTACCGGTGTCCAGTTCACACCCATCGTCACGGCTGACGGATTCTTTTGCAGGTTACTACGGCTCATCAACGCCACGTTGTCGCCATAGAATTGTTCGTATTTAACCTTACCTCCGAGCTGCGGATACATCGGCAGCCAGCTCGCCAATTCGATATCCCAGCCATTGGCTGGACGCTCATCATGATCCGCCAGCAATTTAGACTGATGCCAGCCGTTAAGTCCGTAGTAGCCGTTAGCAGCCAGACGCAGCGCTTCAGTCCAGATCTCAGCACCAAGACCAATACGACGGTTGTTACCGCTGAAATCGTTATCAAAGAAGACGTTATTACCCAGCATCCAGCCATCAACAAAATAACGTGAACCGAAGCCAATATTGCCGGTGGTACGTTCGTCAGCATGACGCGCGCCCAACTGGCTGAAGATCATAAAATCACGGCTGTCCCACAACGGTACCAGCACATCACCGGCATAGTTGTAGTTAGAGAAGTTCTTATCAGAGGAGATGGAAACCCGCGATGACCCACCAAAACCGTTCAGCCAGGACTCCGCTTGCTGGCCCGCCATCGAGTTGAGCTGGTTCTGACCGAATTGACGTGCATCGGTGGTTTTGTCATTTACTTTAACATCAGCCTGCTGTGCTGATTTATTCGCTTTTGTATCCTGCTGGGTCGCTCTTTCCAGCGGTAAGGCTGCTGCTTTGCCAGCCGGTATCCAGATAGCCTGACCGGCAGAAGCCGCCAGGAAAGTGGCTTTATCGCTGAACGCAAACGAGTTGATTTCCCACAGATGATCGACAGATACCTTATTGCGTTTTGCTACGTCTGCAACACTCTCGCCCGCTTTCAGCACCGTGGACTGCACCTTCATGTCCTGCTGCGTACTCGCTTGAGCAACAATGGGCATACCCAATGTCGAAACTGATAGCTGCATAAAAATTGCAGTATAAATAGCCGAGAGCTTAAATTTTTTAAATTGCATTAAGATTTACCCAGTGATTGAAAAACGCCTGAAAAATATCGCCCGGAATAAAAATCGCTGTTTTATTTCGAGCTTTACCGCAGCAAATTTTCAATGCAGTGAGAAAAAATCGTTAATGAGATTACGCGGAATAATTATGGATGAGAAAAATCGCCGCGAACAGGCTATTTTTCTCACTCATAAGCACATCGACAAGTAAAATCTCAAAAATCAGCCATTAACCATTTATGCCATTGATAATTAGGAATACAAGGCATAACAATCCTGATAAGAAACTGAAAATAAAACCTGTTCCCTTCTGAGTTATTAACAATATGGAAATGATATGTTTAAATTAATGTATGCTTTTTAATTAAACCCATCACTAAAAATCAGGGCAAGAAAAAAAGAATAATCAGGAATTAGTCATTCCCCAATCAAGGCTTATCAGTTTTTTACTACTGCAATTAAGAATAAATAGTCGGACAGGTGGCAATTAAACGCGCAGGAGAGAGGTGAGAAAAGTTAGCAGTGAAATTATTTGCAGAGTATGCCCGTTTTTAATCATCAATTAAAAACGGGCAATAAAACTTAACCTTCGTTATGCAGTTCCAGACCTTCAACCTCAGTCTGACGTGCAATGGCTTTCGCATCGTCGTTACGCAGTGACTGGAGGTAGTCCAGATAACGTTGGTCAACGTCTTTGGTGACATAAACACCGTTAAACACCGAACACTCGAACTGTGCGATATCCGGGTTCTCTTCGCGAACCGCTTCAATCAAATCGTCCAAATCCTGGAAAATCAGCGCGTCAGCTTTGATCAGCTGGCGAATCTCTTCCACTTCACGACCGTGAGCGATAAGCTCAGTTGCGCTCGGCATGTCGATACCGTAGACATTCGGGAAACGAATTTCCGGTGCGGCTGAAGCCAGATAGACACGCTTGGCACCCGCTTCACGCGCCATCTCGATAATCTGCTCAGAGGTGGTACCGCGCACGATGGAGTCATCCACCAGCAACACGTTTTTGTCACGGAACTCGGCACGGTTGGCGTTCAGCTTACGACGCACCGCGCTACGGCGCAGATGCTGACCCGGCATAATAAAGGTACGGCCCACGTAACGGTTTTTCACAAAACCCTGGCGATACGGTTTGTCGAGAATACGGGCGATTTCCAACGCCACATCGGTTGAGGTTTCCGGAATCGGAATCACCACGTCGATGTCGAGATCTTCCCATTCACGAGCAATTTTCTCACCCAGCTTGGTGCCCATACGGACGCGCGCGCTGTAGACCGAGATCTTATCAAGGAAGGAATCCGGACGCGCAAAGTAAACGTACTCGAACAGACACGGATTACTTTTCGGGTTCTCAGCACACTGGCGGGTCGAGAGTTGGCCCTGCTCGGTGATGTACACCGCTTCGCCCGGCGCTACGTCACGAATAAATTCAAAGCCCAGCGTATCCAGCGCGACGCTCTCGGACGCGACCATATACTCGGTGCGACCATCAGCAATCACGCGTTTACCCAGTACCAACGGACGGATACCGTTCGGGTCGCGGAAGGCCACCATACCGTGACCGATAATCATCGAAACCACCGCGTAAGCCCCGCGCACCTGCTGGTGCACCGCAGCCACTGCGGCAAAAATGTTGTCAGCTTCCAGCGGGTAATGCTGAAAACGGTCCAGCTCCTGCGCAAAAATGTTCAGCAGGATTTCGGAATCTGAGGTGGTGTTGACGTGACGGCGACCCACTTCGAACAGCTGTTTACGCAGCTCGTGTGCGTTAGTCAGGTTGCCGTTGTGCGCCAGTGTAATGCCATAAGGGGAGTTCACATAGAAAGGCTGCGCTTCAGAGGCGCTGGAGCTGCCTGCTGTCGGGTAGCGTACATGACCAATCCCGATGTTGCCCTGCAAACGCTGCATGTGGCGTGCTTCGAAGACATCGCTCACCAGCCCGTTGGCTTTGCGCAGACGAAAGCAGTTCAGCGCATCGATGGTACAAATGCCGGCGGCATCCTGCCCGCGGTGCTGTAGCACCGTTAACGCGTCATAGATCGACTGGTTTACTGGCATAAAACCGGTGATACCAACAATACCGCACATGTTGTCATTTCCTCATTAGCCGCACTCCCGATGGCGTCACCGGGGTAAAAAACTGGACGTGCTTTTCAGATAGTCGAAGAACCACCTGATGATGTAACTGAACTGGGGAATGAGTTGGGACTGCTGCCAGTCCGGGCTTTTCGAGAAGCCGGTGAATGTATCGAGGAAGAAGAGAATAGCGGCAACGATCAGCACGCCACGCAACGCCCCGAAACAGACCCCCAACACCCTGTCGGTTCCCGACAGACCGGTCTTTTCAACCAGCGTGCCGATCACATAGTTCACGATGGCACCCACAATCAGGGTGGCAACGAAGAGCACCGCGATAGCGATACCGTTGCGAACCAGTTCGTCGTCAAAACCTGTAAACCAGACTGCAAGGTAGGCGTAGTAGTGACTGGCGACAAAAAACGCGCATCCCCAGGTAACGAGAGATAAGGCTTCCCGGACAAACCCACGAACCAGGCTGACCAGGGCCGAAAAACCAACTACCGCAATAATGACGTAATCAATCCAGATCATGAACTCTTCCAGCGCCAGCGCGATTGCACCCCTGCATCCAGTTCGGGGCGCATTCTAACAGAAAAAGAAAACGTTTGCGTAGGGTTTTCCGGTTCTGCATCCATAAAAAGGGCGATGAAAAAAACTTTCCTCGCCCTGAGACAATTCAGTGCTGTAATTCACTGAAATATAGTAATTTTTAAGCCAACATCACGGTGAACACTCCGTGCTATGCCGCGCCTTTTTCAGCCATCGGCGCGGCTTATCAACGGTTTAGCGCGTGCTGTAGGGTTTCACCACTCCACCGAGTCCGGAGAGGTTTTTCAGTTCACCCAGCGCAGCTTGCATCTTCGCTTTTGAGGCATCAGGCCCGACGTAGATGCGGGTAATTTGCCCCTGAACCGGCGTGGATGGCACGGTAAATGCGCGATATCCCGACAGACGCAACTGCGCGACGATCTCATTCACTTTAGCCGCGTTTTTCAACGCACCGAGTTGGACCACATAAGCCTGGCCCGCCGGGGCTTCCGCTTCGCTCTGCTTCGGCGCTTCAACCGGTTTAGCGGTTTCTACTGGCTTCGGCTGCTCGACCGGCTTCGGTTCAACCGGTTTTGGTTTCGGCTGCTCCACCGGTTTCGGCTTAGGTTGCTCGACCGGTTTCGGTTTCGCAGTCTGCACCGGCGCACTCTGGTGCACTGGCGGAGGTGTCACTACCGTGGGTTCGTTGTTCTCCACTGGCTGCGCGCTGCCAGACTCGACCGGGGTGGTGGTTTTACCACTGGCTTCGCTTTGCGCCGCACCTGCGCCTTCCGGCGGCTGGGCAGGCAGCGACTGCGTCACCGGGGGCACCATCTCACTGTCCTGCTGATCATCCGGTTTTGGCACCAGCGGAATTGCAGCGAATTCCTCTTTGTAGTGCTTTTTCTTGCCATCCAGCAGGCCTGGTAACACGATGACGCCAACCGCCACCAAGATTACCGTGCCCACTAAACGGTTCTGAAACTTACTTGCCACTGCCGTTCTCCGCTGCCATCGATTCCATTACCTGTGCTACGGTGTGGAAAGAACCACACACCAGAATCACATCCTCGGGCCGAGCCTGCTGACGCGCAGCCTGCCATGCTGAGTCTACGGTCGCAAATGCCTCACCGCTTGCCAGGTGAGCAATCAACTGCTCCGCCGTCGCACCACGCGGGCCGTCAAGCGGTGCGCAGTACCAGCTATCCACCTGTGGTGCCAGCGCCGCCAGTGTCCCGGCGATATCTTTATCATGCAGCATCCCGACCACCGCATGAACCTTACCGGTACGCGGCAATTCAGCCAGACGTGAAGCCAGATAATAAGCGGCATGGGGATTATGCGCCACATCGAGGATCACACGCGGCGAGGTGCTTACCGTCTGAAAACGGCCTGGTAAAATCGCCAGCGGCAGATGCTGGCGAATGAGCGCTTCGCTTACCGATAAGCCCGAGGCGCGCAACGCAATGAGCGCGGTGGCAGCATTGGGGAGCGGCACCTGTGGCAGGGGAAGATCGCGCAATTCGCCCTGCGCATCCTGCAAACTCCAGCTCTCGCCCTGCTGCTGCCATTGCCAGTCACGGTTACGCTGCAACAACAGCGCGCCCTTCTCTGCTGCAACCTCGGCAATGGTGTGCGGCATATCGGGCTCACCCACCACTGCGGGTTTCCCACCACGAAACACGCCTGCTTTCTCGCGGCCAATGCTTTCGCGGTCCGGTCCCAACCAGTCGGTATGATCCAGTGCGATGCTGGTGATAACGGCGACATCCGCATCAACGATATTGGTGGCATCCAGTCGCCCACCGAGACCGACTTCAAGGATCACCACATCAAGCCCGGCAGCACGAAACAGATTGAGTGCCGATAAGGTACCGAATTCGAAGTAGGTCAGGGAAATATCGCCACGTCCGGCTTCAATCTCGGCAAAGCTGGCGCTGTGCAACGCTTCATCCAGCTCCGCGCCCTGGACGCGCACCCGCTCGGTGTAGCGCACCAGATGTGGTGAGCTGTAGACGCCCACGCGGTATCCCGCCGCCATCAACAGGGTTTCCAGCGTACGGCAGGTGGTGCCTTTGCCGTTAGTCCCGGCAACGGTGAAAACAAATGGCGCGGGTTTGAGCAGGTCAAGACGTGAAGCGACGCGTTGAATACGATCCAGCCCCAGTTCAATGGGCTGAGAATGCAGGTGTTCAAGATAATGAAGCCACGTAGCTAAAGGCGACGTGGCTTGGGGAAGGTGAAGAGTGTCCATGTGTCCCGTTAACTAACTTTATACGGTGCATTGGTGAAAAGGCGCATTTCTGCGCCTTTCCGTTGCCTGTCAGGCCTCGTTGCTCTCCGGCTCAGCCGCAATCGGCTGATCACCATCCTGCAGCGGCGCTGGCAGGTTCATCATTTTCGCCAGCAGGCTGGCCAGCTTAAAGCGCATCTCCGGACGACGGATGATCATATCGATCGCGCCTTTTTCGATCAGGAATTCACTGCGCTGGAAGCCCGGCGGCAGTTTTTCACGTACGGTTTGTTCGATAACACGCGGACCGGCAAAACCGATCAACGCTTTCGGTTCCGCCACGTTGAGATCGCCCAGCATCGCGAAGCTGGCGGAAACGCCACCCATGGTCGGGTCAGTCAGTACCGAGATATACGGCAGACCGCGTTCCTGCATTTTCGCCAGTGCGGCACTGGTTTTCGCCATCTGCATCAGCGACATCAGCGCTTCCTGCATACGCGCACCGCCACTGGCGGAGAAGCAGATCAGCGGGCAATTATCTTCCAGCGCCTGCTCAACCGCACGCACAAAACGCGCACCAACCACTGAACCCATTGAGCCGCCCATAAAGGAGAACTCAAACGCCGCAGCCACGATCGGCATACCGTGCAGTTGGCCTTTCATGACGATCAGAGCGTCTTTCTCGTCAGTCTCTTTCTGAGCCGCCGCCAGACGATCTTTGTACTTCTTCGAGTCACGGAACTTCAACAGATCCTTGGGTTCCAGCTCGCTACCTAATTCTACCAGCGTTCCTTCATCCAGCAGGCTATGCAGGCGCTCACGGGCGTGCATGCGCATGTGATGGTCGCACTTCGGGCAGACCTCAAGATTACGCTCCAGCTCGGCGCGATACAGCACCTGGCCACAGCTGTCGCACTTGGTCCAGACCCCTTCCGGGATGTTGGCGCGGCGCGTCGGCGTAATATTGCTTTTGTTAAGTATGCGTTCAATCCAGCTCATTGATGACCTTTCTGTTTAAAACCGACCTGGTCCAGTCTTCTCATTGCTGCTGAAATCACCTTCAGCAGGCCGTAAATGTCGCTCATTAAACCACAACCGCTTCTCGCTGTGGATAAAAATCTGGTTTTGGGCTTACTGGGATTTCTGCTGACGTGCCTGACGACGATGACGCCAGACTTCAATCACGCCTGGCAGGATCGACACCACGATAATCGCGACGATCAGCAGTTTCAGGTTCTCCTGCACCACCGGCAAATCACCAAACAAGTAACCGGCGTAAGAGAACAACAACACCCACAGCAGCGCACCCGCAACGTTAAAGAGCGCGAAGTGACGATAGGACATGTGTCCCATCCCTGCCACAAAGGGGGCAAAGGTTCGCACGATTGGTACAAAGCGCGCAAGTATTATGGTTTTACCACCGTGGCGCTCGTAGAACGCATGGGTCTTATCCAGATAGCTGCGGCGGAAAATCTTTGAATTGGGATTGCTGAACAGCTTCTCGCCAAACAGACGACCAATGGTGTAGTTAACGGCATCACCGAGAATGGCCGCAATCACCATCAGGGCCACCATCATATGCACATTGAGGTCATTACTCGGCAGTGCGGCCAATGCGCCAGCAACAAACAGCAAAGAATCACCCGGCAGGAACGGCGTGACCACCAGACCGGTTTCGCAGAACAGAATCAGGAACAAAATGGCATAAATCCAGATACCGTACTGCGCCACCAGTTCGGCCAAATGCACATCAATATGCAGAATAAAATCGACGATAAAATGGATGAACTCCATAAAGCCAGGCTCCTTACATCCTTCGAGTAACAATTAATCCGCGAGGAACAGTGGTCCCAGCGCAGGCTGAGGTAACGCAAAGTGGGACGGATAATCCACCGCCACCAGATACAACCCCTCGGCTCTGGCGGTCGCTGCGGCAAGGGTGCGATCTTTCGCGGCCAACAACGTTGCCATCCAGGTTTCAGGCTGATTACCGCAGCCAATTTCCATCAGGCTGCCAACGATGTTGCGCACCATGTGGTGTACAAACGCATTCGCTTTGATATCCACAATCACGTACGGTCCCTGACGCGTAACGTTAAGATGCATCACATTACGCCACGGGGTACGTGACTGACACTGCACGGCGCGAAATGAGGTGAAATCATTTTCGCCCAGCAGGCATTGTCCGGCGCGCTGCATTTTTTCTGCATCCAGCGGATGATAAAAGTGCGTCACGCCGCTGCCCAAAATCGCCGGACGCAGCCGCTGGTTATAAATAACATAACGGTAGCGACGCGCTGTAGCGCTGAAACGAGCATGAAACTCATCCGGCACCGCTTTAACCCAACGCACGGCGATATCCGGCGGCAGGTTGGCATTGACGCCCAACGTCCAGGCACCCTCGGCACGCTGAGAAGTGGTTTCAAAATGCACCACCTGCCCGGTGCCATGTACCCCGGCATCGGTACGTCCGGCGCAAAACACGCTAACCGGATGGTTAGCGACTTTCGACAGCGCTTTTTCCAGCTTTTCCTGCACGCTGCGCACTTCCTGCTGCCGCTGCCAGCCATAATAACGGCTGCCGTCGTACTCAATACCCAGCGCCAGCTTATGCGTGTTACCTTCAGACAACATTAATACAGATACTCCTGCACCAGCTTCTCAGCGGTTTTGACCGCCATCAGCGCGCCGCCGAAGCGGATGTTGTCAGCCACTGACCAGAATTGCAGCAGCTCTGGGATACCGTAATCGTTACGCACGCAGCCAACGCTCAATTCGCCGTTGCCGGACGCATCCTGCACCTGAGTCGGATAATCGCCTTCGTCGCTCAGACGGATATCCTCGGCACGCGCCAGTTCATCTCGCGCTTCTTCAGCAGACAAGGGGCGCAGATTTTCCACATGGACGATCTGCGCATTGCCGTAAAATACCGGGGCCTGCACGCTGCTCACCGCAATCGGTAAGCCTTCGTCCTGTAACACTTTGCGCACCTGATCCACCAGACGACGTTCGCTCTCCACGCTGCCGTTGCTGTCCACCTGCTGTGGCAGCAGGTTAAACGCCAGCTGACGACCATAATAATGTTCATCCGCCGGTACGCCGTTGAGCAGACGCGCGCTCTCGCCCGCCAGCGCATCCACCGCGCTCTTACCATCGCTGGAGACTGACATCAGGTTTGTTACCTGCAAACGCCCCAGACCGGCAGCATCCACCAGCGGTTTGATGGCGCTTAACAGCTGGCTGACCAGGCTATCCGCCACACAGATGATGTTGCGGTTGCGGTAATCCGCCAGCACCTGGGGATTCACATCCGGCACCACCAATGGCACATCCGGCTCCAGCGCGAACAGATCGCTGCTGTCGATCACCAGGCAGCCCTGGCTGGCGGCTTCTTCGGCGTAACGCGCCGAGGCGCTGCGACCGGCAGCGAAAAAGGCCAGTTGCGCCTGCGACCAGTCAAATTCCGCCGCATCTTGTACCCGCACCGAACGCCCCTCGAAACGCAGAGTTTCGCCTGCGCTGTTCTCGCTCGCCAGCAGATATATCTCACCAACCGGGAACTGGCGTTCCGCCAGCAGTTCCAGTACAGCGTTCCCTACTGCGCCTGTCGCGCCCAATAGCGCAATATTCCAGCCGTCAGACATGTTGGTTTACTCCAGACAATGACATAAAAACAGAAGGCGGTGATCTTCACCGCCCAGGAATTAAGATTTATCCCGCCAGGGTCAGGTTAACTGTGCTGCAAACTGGCACGGAAACCGAGTTGATTCAGCATCGCTGCCGCCTCTGCATCATCACAGATCACCTGCAACGACGACCATTCGCGGCGCTCCTCATATTGCTTACGCAGGCGGTCAAACTCACCTGGTAGCGCAGCCACTTTACGCAGCGGCGCATCATCGCGGCGCACATCATACACCAGGTGCACCAGACGTTTCAGCGTCGGCTGATCGAGCTTGCCGTGTAAGGTAATGCGACCAAACTCTGGCGCAGGCAGCAGGCTATCCAACGGCACCTGTTGCGGCTGACCGAGGAATGCGCACCAGGCTTCAAACACCTGCGTGGTACCGCGTGCCTTCCCTTCCAGGGTATAACCGGCGATATGGGCGGTGGCGATATCAACTTTATCCAGCAGGTCCAGCGACAGCTCCGGTTCCGGCTCCCACACATCCAGCACCACGCTGAGATCCTGGCGTACTTTCAATACTTCCAGCAGCGCGGCGTTATCCACCACCGGACCACGGCAGGCATTGATCAGGATGGTGTTGGGTTTCAGCGCCATCAACAGCGCAGTATCGGCCAGATGCCAGCTTTTATACGGACCGTCTTTAAACAATGGCGTGTGGAAGGTCAGGATATCCGCCTGTGCCACCACCTCATCCAGCGAGCGAAAATCTTCCGCATCGCCACGATCGGCACGCGGCGGATCGCACAACAGGGTTTTCACCCCCCAGGCCTGTAAACGTTTGTGCAGACGGCCACCGACATTACCGACACCGACAATCCCCACGGTACGATCGCGCAGCGCAAAACCATCACGTTCCGCCAGCAACAACAGCGAGGAGAAGACATATTCCACCACCGCGATGGCGTTGCAGCCCGGTGCTGCCGAGAACGCGATTCCTGCATCAGCCAGTGAGGCCTCATCGATATGGTCGGTGCCTGCCGTCGCAGTGCCAACAAATTTCACCGGTGTTCCTGCCAGCAGCGCGGCATTAACTTTCGTGACCGAGCGCACCATCAACCCGCTGGCATCCGCCAGTTCGGCTTCCGGTAACGGACGCCCCGGCACCGCCAGCACCTCACCGGTGCGGCTAAAGAGTTCACGGGCGTACGGCATATTTTCATCGACGAGAATTTTCACCACGGCTGTCCTGTAAATTCGCAAGGGCCATATTCTGGCACAAAGCCTTTGATTAACCTAACCGGCTGCGATAGCGATCCGGTGTTGTGCCCGCCTGATGCTGAAACATCACAATCAGCGCCGAAGCGGAGCTGTAGCCCAGCTCATGGGCGATGGCCTGCACGCTGATGCCCTGCTCCAGCAGGGTGATAGCGCGTAAAAAACGCAGGCGCTGCCGCCACTCGCTAAACGACATATTCAGCTGCTGCTGACAACGTCGCGCCAGCGTACGCTCGGTGGTAAACACGCGCTTCGCCCATTGTGCCAGCGTGGTGTTATCACCGGGGTGTGCCTGCAAGGCGTGCAGGATCGGAGCGAGCAGTTTGTCATTCGAGCCAGGCAGGTAACTTTTATGTACCGGCGCAAGACGTAGCCGATCCACTAAAACCTCACACAAACGCCAGTCTGCTGCGCTGTGCGGCTGCTCCAGCTCACGCCGGGCAAACTCGTCCATAATGGCATGAACAATGGCATCAACATTGAGCAGGCAGGCCTGTTGGGGTAAGCCGTCGCACAAATCCGCCGCCAGATTGAACGTGCGGAACAGCGACTGACGATGGTTATAGCTGCTGTGGCGCTGGCCCGAAGGGATCCAGATCGGCATATCTGCTGGCGTCAGCAGGCGTTCCCCTTCCACCTCCATCTCCAGTACATGGCTTTTAACGAAAATCACCTGTCCCCAGGCGTGGGCGTGCGGCAGATATTCGGTTTTAGCATTGGCCTGTTCGAAACGCATAAAGTAGCGCAGCTGCGAGGCATCGACGGGTGGCTGATACTCAACCTGTAAATTCATTCTGTCCGGTCATTAATGATTTTTGTCCGATTTTAGTTATCTGTTCTAAACCGGTCAAACGTAAACTGTTCGCGTTTACTTTCAGGAGCTGTACGATGAACTTTCTGTTTCCGCTGGTGGCGGTGCTGATTTGGTCAATCAACACCATCGTGAGCAAACTCTCCGCCGGTAGCATCGATCCTGCCGCGATCTCGTTTTATCGCTGGATTCTGGCGCTGGCGGTGTTGACCCCGTTTGCGCTACCGGGTGTCTGGCGTCATCGTCGCCAGATTGTTGCCAGTAGCGGGCGTTTACTGATCCTCGGCCTGCTCGGCATGGTGCTGTATCAAAGCCTTGCCTATTATGCGGCGCACAGCGTGTCGGCGGTCATGATGGGGATTCTGGGCGCGACTATTCCACTGCTGACCATTCTGCTCAGCCTGGTGGTGTTGCGCCTGGCACCGACGCGCGGCATTTTGTTTGGCGGGCTGTTGTCGTTTGTCGGTCTGGTGTGGCTGGTAAGCGCCGGAAATCCGGCGCAACTGCTGAATCAGCGCCTCGGCAACGGGGAGTTAATGATGCTGGCGGCGTCAACTTCATACGCGTTGTACGGTGTGCTCACCAAACGTTGGGCAATCCCGTTGCCCACCTGGCAAAGCCTGTATGTGCAGATTTTCTTTGGTGTGTTGTTGCTGTTGCCCGGTTTTCTGCGCGCGCCCGATGTGTCACTCAACACGCACAATATCCCACTGGTGCTGTTTGCCGGGCTGTTCGCGTCGATCATCGCCCCCTTCCTGTGGATCCTCGGCGTGCAGCGTCTGGGCGCCAGTACCACCAGCATCTTTATGAATTTTGTGCCGGTGTTTACCGCCATCATTGCCGTGTTGTTCCTGCATGAACAACTGCATGCATATCACTGGATTGGCGGCGGCATGACGCTGGTGGGGGTGATTCTGGCACAACGCCTGCGTACGCCACTGCGCCGCGCCCGCGCCGTGACGCCCCCCGTCAGCGGAAACTGATGGTCACCCGTAGCCCGCCCAACTGCGGGCTACGATCCAGAGTCAACTGCGCCCCGTGCCAGGTGCAGATATCCTTCACCAGCGCCAGCCCGATCCCCGCACCAGGCTGCTGCTGACCATGATCCAACCGGGAAAACGGTTGCAGCGCCTGCTGCTGATACGCTTCCTCAATCCCCGGACCGCTGTCTTCAATCTCCAGCCCCATCGCACTGATTCTTGCCGTGACGGTGCCGTGCGCCGGTGTGTACTTGATGGCATTATCCAGTAAATTGGCGCACAACTCCGCCAGCAGCAACACGTCGCCCTGCACCTCGAGCTGACTGGCCCCTTCATACCCCAGATCGATCTGTTTATGCCGCGCCGCCGCATAGCCGCTTAAACACGCCTGCTGCACAATCGCCGCCAGATCAACACGCGCCATTGCTTTATCTTCACCGTGGCGCGCCTTGATCTGCGCCAGTTGCAACAACCGGTCGGTTAACTGAACGGTGTCATCCAGCGTGTGGCGCATGCCTTGCAGGCTTTCGCGCCATTGCTGTGGATCGTCACTGTTCAACGCCACCCCCACCTGCGTTTTCAGAATAGTAAGCGGAGTGCGTAATTGGTGTGAAACATCAGCGCTGAAGCGTTCCTGGCGTGCCAGCAGGCCGCGTAAACGCTCCAGATGACGGTTGAAGGCGATGATGAGCGGTTGTAGCTCCGACCACGGCAGCAGCGACGGCAGCGGCGTCAGTTCACCGGGAGCACGCCGCAACACCAGTCGCGACAAGCGCCGCAGCGGCCGCAACACCTTGCGCAGCAGCCACCCCGCCAACAGCAAGGTTATCAGCACCAGAATACTTTGGCTGATCAACGCCGTACGTAGCAAGCCTTCCGCAAAGGCATGGCGTGAATTGAGCGTCTCCGCCACCAGCACCAGCGCCATGCCCTGCACGCCCTCGTCACTAACCGGTTGCCACAGGGCAGCAACACGAATCGGTTGCAGGTGATAACGCGCGTCATAGAAATGCACCAGCGCCGGAAAGGCGTCCGATCGCGGGGCCGTCGCGGGTAACGGGGGGAGATCATCGTAACCGGACAGCGTCTCCCCCTCTGGCGAGATCACCTGATAGAACAACTGGTCATTCATATTGCGTTCAAAGCTATCCAGCACCACCCAGGGGACATCGACGCGAATACGCTTTTCCCGCACTTCCAAGCGTTCCGCAACGGTCCTTGCCGAGGCCAGCAGGGAGCGGTCATAAGCCTGATTCGCAGCATGCAACGCGCTTTGATAGTGGGTGTAGACCGATAATCCCCACAGCAGCAACAGCGGGACCCCCAGCCACAACAACAACTCGCCGCGTAATGAGTGGATCAACCGCATTGCTGGCACTCAAGGCTGTAACCTAATCCGCGCAGCGTCACGATCGCCACATCGCTGCCCGCCAGTTTTTTGCGTACCCGATGGACATATAACTCAATCGACTCCTGACTGGCTTCATCACACAGCGTAAAGGTCTGTTCATACAGATGTTGGCGGGATACCGGATGACCCGGTCGGCGCATCAGGGTCGTCAGCACACTCGCTTCGCGCGGCGTCAGGCGCAGCGGTTTACGGTTCAACATGAAGCAGCCCTGGTTATCCCGCTCCAACTGACCAATCACCTGTGATTGCGCTAACTGCCCCTGGCCGCGCCGCAGCAAAGCGCGCAAGCGCGCCTCCAGCTCATCCAGCTCAAAAGGTTTGGTGAGATAATCATCTGCACCGGCATTCAAACCCTGAACCCGTTGCGCCAACGCGCTACGGGCAGTCAGCAGCAGAACCGGCACTTTCTGCTCACGTCGACGCAAACGCGCCAGGACTTCCAGACCATTCATCCGCGGCAACGTCACATCCAGCACCACCAACGCATACTCTTCGGTTTGCAGAACATGATCTGCCGCCACGCCATCGGCGACCCAATCAACCGCAAATCCTTTTTGCGTCAGCGCTTTTTGCAACCAACCCGCCAGCTCAACCGTGTCTTCCACCAGTAAGAGACGCATGTCACACCCCGCCATTTTTCCCGATGAATGAAAGGTAAATGAAAGGCTCGGGCCTTAACAATTCATTAACCGCGATTCTTCGGCGGGTATCACACTCTGAAACCTACTATGGAGCGACCAATGAAAAATACTATTCGCACCAGCCTCACCGCAGGCCTGCTGGTCTTGTCAATGTCGTCAGTTTTTGCCGCTGCACCAGAACGCACTGAATGTATCGCCCCCGCGAAACCGGGTGGTGGTTTTGATCTGACCTGCAAATTGTTGCAGGTGTCCCTGCAAGAAACTGGGCAAATCACCACACCGATGCGCGTGACCTATATGCCTGGTGGCGTGGGTGCCGTCGCCTACAATGCCATCATTGCCCAGCGTCCGGCAGAAGCGGGCACCCTTGTCGCCTACTCAGGGGGTTCTCTGCTTAACCTGTCACAAGGCAAGTTTGGTCGTTATTCGGTGGACGACGTGAAATGGTTGGCGGCGATTGGCACTGATTACGGCATGGTCGCGGTGCGCGACGATGCGCCGTGGAAAACCCTCGGTGAATTGATGGAAGCAATGAAACAGGACCCCACCAAAGTGGTGGTAGGCGCTGGCGCCTCCATTGGTAGCCAGGACTGGATGAAAACCGCGCTGCTGGCGCGTGAAGCCGGTATCGATCCCCGCAAAATGCGTTATGTCGCCTTTGAAGGCGGTGGTGAACCCGTTACAGCGTTGCTTGGCAACCATATCCAGGTGGTCTCCGGCGATATGAGCGAAATGGTACCCCATTTGCAGAGTGGCAAAATGCGTGTTCTGGCCGTGATGGCTGACAAACGTTTGCCGGGCGAACTGGCGCAAATCCCCACCGCCAAAGAACAGGGCTTCAACGTTGAATGGCCGATTATCCGTGGTTACTACCTGGGGCCAAAAGTGAGCGATGCCGATTATCAATGGTGGGAGGATGCGTTCAAAAAGCTGGTGACCACCAAAGAGTTCCAGCAGCAGCGTGATATGCGCGGCCTGTTTGAGTTCAACATGTTTGGCAGCGAGTTAGACGCGTATGTAAAAAAACAGGTCGCCACCTATCGTGAACAGGCTAAATCGTTCGGTCTGGCGAAATAAGGGGGCTATATGAGCGATCGTATTTTTGCCTCCGTCTGGCTGTTGCTGTGTATCGCCGGGTTGTTTATCGCCTGGCAGATTCAAAGCGAATACAGCTACGAACCGGTCGGGCCCCGCCCCTTCCCGATGCTGCTGCTCGGCCTGATGGCCTTGTGTTCGGTGTTGATGCTGTTGCGCCAACCGGATGCCATACATTGGCCCGCGCCAGCCACACTGAGAAAACTTATTGTCCTGTGTCTGATGTTGATGCTGTATGGCTGGCTGTTTGAACGCATGGGGTTTGCCCTCTGCACCACCCTGTTGACCTTCGGCATCGGTCTGCTGTTTGGCGCACGCTGGTGGGCAGCGGTGATTTCTGGTGGCGTGATGGGCATCGCACTGTTTTACGCCTTCGATCATCTGCTGGATGTCACGCTGCCGGTCGGCAGTTGGTTCAGTTAACGGGAGATTATGATGGATACCTGGTCTTTTCTGATGCAGGGTTTCGCCGTCGCCATGACGCCGGAAAACCTGATGATCGCCCTGATCGGCTGCTTTATCGGCACCATTGTCGGACTGCTGCCGGGACTTGGGCCAATTAACGGCGTGGCAATTCTGATGCCATTGGCATTTGCCCTGCACTTACCGGCGGAATCGGCGCTGATCCTGCTGGCGACGGTGTATATCGGCTGTGAATACGGCGGTCGCATTTCGTCGATTCTGCTAAATGTGCCGGGCGATGCCGGAGCGATTATGACCGCGCTGGATGGCTATCCCATGGCACAACAGGGCAAAGCCGGGGTGGCGCTATCGATTTCGGCCGTCAGTTCGTTTATTGGCTCCACCATCGCCATCATCGGCATCATCTTGTTCGCCCCTTTGCTGGCAAACTGGTCGCTGGCCTTTGGTCCGGCGGAGTATTTCGCCTTGATGGTGTTCGCTATCGCCTGCCTCGGCAGCATGATGAGCCACAACCCACTGAAGTCGTTCCTCGCCGCGTTGATGGGATTGGGAATGGCAACGGTGGGCGTTGATGCCAACACCGGCGTCTATCGCTTCACCTTCGACAGCGTGCATCTCTCCGACGGTATTCAGTTCGTGGTGGTGGTGATTGGCCTGTTCTCGGTGAGCGAAATTCTGCTGATGCTGGAATCCACCAGCAGCGGTCAGAAGATGGTGCGCGCCAGCGGCCGGATGCTGTTCAACATGAAAGAGGCGGCGATGTCGACCGGAGCGACCCTGCGTGCCTCTTTTATCGGCTTCTTTGTCGGCGTGTTACCCGGTGCCGGAGCAACCATTGCCAGCGCCATCGCCTACATGACCGAGAAAAAGATCAGCGGCAGCGATCAGTTTGGTAAAGGGGACATTCGCGGCGTGGCCGCCCCGGAAGCGGCCAATAACGCCTCGGCCTGCGGTTCGTTTATCCCGATGCTGACGCTGGGCATTCCCGGTTCCGGCACCACGGCGGTGATGGTCGGCGCGCTGACGTTGTACAACATCACCCCCGGTCCGGCGATGTTCACCGAGCAGCCGGATATTGTCTGGGGATTGATCGCCGCGCTGCTGATTGGCAACGTGATGTTGCTGATTATGAACATCCCGATGATTAACCTGTTCGCGCGCATGCTGACCATTCCGCTGTGGTTTTTGGTGCCGGCGATTGCGGCAATTTCCGCGGTGGGCGTCTATGCGGTGCACAGTACCACCTTTG
Organism: Pantoea phytobeneficialis; assembly: GCF_009728735.1. Lineage (NCBI taxonomy): Bacteria > Pseudomonadati > Pseudomonadota > Gammaproteobacteria > Enterobacterales > Erwiniaceae > Pantoea > Pantoea phytobeneficialis. The sequence goes on along the minus strand of NZ_CP024636.1, from coordinate 3,150,191 downwards.
ACTTACTGTTGATGGTGGGACTGGGGATTTTTGGTTACATCCTGCGCAAGATGGATTTCCCGATGTCACCGTTGATCCTTGGCTTTGTGCTGGGGGAGATGCTGGAGCAAAACCTGCGACGCGCGTTGTCGATCAGCAACGGCAACCTGCCGATTCTGTGGGAAAGCCTGATCTGCAAAGTGCTGCTGGTGTTGGCCGTGGCGGTGCTGATCGTTCCCCCCATCTGGAAACGCTGGCGACGTAAACGTGTGAAACTGGTCGAGGTAAAATAATTCCCTGCCCTCTGCTGCCCCCGTGGATTTCCCGGGGGCATTTGCTATCATATGGCCTCGTTTTTCCGGCGCACCCGGATCTGACTCGGTTTTCAAGGATTCCGCCATGCAACCTATTAGCGGTCCCGGTGTGCCCGCGGGCGATCGTTCCCCTCTCACCAACGCAACTGGCCGTCCCGGTGGCCCCGCTGGCGAGCAGCCATTAAGCCCTGCCCAGCGCACCACACTGGAACGTCTGATTGTGCGTATCATGTCGCTCAGCACCCTGAAAGCCCCGGAACTGTGGGCTGGCGTCCGTCATGAAGTTGGCGTAAAGAATGATGCGGAACTGCAATCGCGCCATTTTCCCGCTGCTGAGCAGCATCTCAACAGCCGCCTGACGCAAGTGCAGGACAGCCACGCCACGCGCCAGCTGTTGCAGCAATTGCTGGAAAAACTGCCGCAGGGTAATAACCGTCAGGCGGTGAGCGACTTTATCCGCCAGCAGTTTAATCAGACGGTGCTGAGTGCGTTGTCGCCGGATCAATTGCGTCAGGTGCTGACCATGTTGCAAAACGGTCAGATGGCCATCCCGCAGCCGCAACAAACGCGCAGCAGCGATCGCACCCTGCTGCCGGCTGAGCATCAGGCGCTGAATCAGCAAGTAACGCGTCTTGCCGCCAGTACCGGCGAATCGCCGGTTAAAGTGCTGGAAGACGTGCTGAAGCTGGTGAATCTGAAGAGTGGCGACCCGATCCCGTCACGTCACTTCCCACTGCTGACGCAATATTTACAGGTGCGGCAAACGTTGAGCCAACAGAGCGCGCCAACACTGCACATGCTGGAAAGCTCGCTCAAACAGCCGTTAACCCCCAGCGAACAACGCCTGCTGGAGGATTACAGCCAACAACGTTTCCAGGCCACACCGCAGATGGTACTGACCCCAGCGCAAACACAGGACTTACTGAATCTGCTGTTCAGCCGTCGCGCCGAGAAAAACCTGGAACAGCCGCTGGCTGGCAGCGAACTGCACCCTCAACCGATCTGGGCGCCGTGGGTTAGCCAACTGCCTGCGCCGCTGGCGCAGCGCCCAGCGTTGACCCTGAGCCTGGCGCTGGTAGTGTTTATTTTCCTGCTATGGGTTTTTCTGTGATTTAACAGCCGCACGATGCAGCCGGTGCCGCCGCAGGCCATTCGCCCGGCGCACTGCCCCATGCCATCGGGTGACCATCACGCTTCCAGAAATCCAGCCCGCCAATCAGTTCCTTCACCTGAAAGCCTAATGCCGCCAGCTTCAGCGCCGCCTTGGTCGAGCCATTGCAGCCAATGCCGTCGCAATAGGTGATGTAGACTTTTTGCCGATCCAGATGCGCGGTGGTGGCGGCGTTGATCGTGCGGTGCGGGAACGAGATCGCGCCACAAAGATGCCCGGCCTGATACACCGCATCCGATCGGGCATCAAACACCACGATCGCCTCACAACCGTTCGCCATATCTTCGGCTAAGTCCCAGGCGTCGGTGTAGTACGCCAGCTTATGTTGCAGATACGCCAGGCTGGCAGAGGGGCTGGCCGGGGGGAAGGCTAAGACAGATGACATCGTATTCTCCTGCTTTGAATTTCCTTCAGTGTAAGGCAAAGTGGTCTGCATATTGATACCACTTTTCATCCGATGATAAGACCACAATGACCTCTTCACCTTTGCTGACCCTGTTCAGCCATCAAAGCCAGGGCGGTCTGCGCGATCGGTTATGCGGCACGCTGCGTCAGGCAATTGCCAGCGGTCATCTGCGCTACGGCCAGAAAGTCCCTTCCAGCCGCCAGCTCGCCACTGACCTCGGCCTCTCCAGGGTGACGGTCGAAGCCGCCTATGCCCAACTGGAGAGTGAAGGTTATCTGCAACGCCATAGTGGACGCGGTACGTTTGTCGCGATTGCCATGCCACAGCGCGCACCGACCGTCCAGCCGCGCAACGGCCTGCGTTTCTCGGCGCGCGGCAGCCAGGTGCTGGCGACCGGGGGTTGTCAAGACCCGCCCTTTCCCCACGCTTTTGCCGCCGGTTCACCGGAATTGCGCGCCTTTCCGCATACGCAATGGCGGCGTATCAGCGCCAGCGTGCAACGTTCACTCGCCAGCAAAGTCATGGGCTATGGCGATCCCTGCGGTTATGCGCCTCTGCGGCAGGCACTGGCCGATTATCTGGCGCTGTCACGCGGAGTACGCTGTAGCGCCGAACAGGTGTTGATTCTGACCAGTTCGCAACAGGCGCTGCAACTGCTGGCATTGATGTTTCTGGATAGCGGCGACGATGTCTGGCTGGAGGAGCCGGGCTATCCCGGCGCTCGGAATGCGTTTCTCGCTGCCGGAGCCCGCTGCCGGGCGATGCCGTTGGATGAAGCCGGAGCCGTGCCACTCGAGGGCAGCGCAAAGCTGGTCTATCTCACCCCGTCACACCATTATCCGACCGGGACACCGATGAGTCTGGCGCGTCGCCTTGCATGGCTGGCCTGGGCGCGTCAGCAGGATAGCTGGTTGATTGAGGATGATTATGACAGCGAATTTCACTACGACGAACGCCCTCAGCCCGCGTTACAGGGGCTGGAAGCGGATAGCCGGGTAATCAGCCTTGGCACCTTTTCCAAAACCTTGTTTCCTTCGCTGCGTCTGGCGTGGATGGTGGTGCCTCCTGCATTGGTGGATGCGCTGGGCCGCGCGCGTAGCGTATTGGATGGACACGGCGCGTTGCTGCCGCAGGCGATCACCGCCGAATTTATCCAGCAGGGACATTTCGCCAGCCATTTGCGCCTGATGCGTCAGTTGTACCACAGCCGTCGTGATGTGCTGTTGCAACAACTCACCACACGCTGCGCCCCCTGGCTGACACCGTTGCCAGCAGCGGGCGGTTTACAACTGACAGTGCGTTTATTGCAGGGGGATGAAGCAGCATTAACCACTCAGGGACAAGCACAGGGATTGTTGCTGCCGCGCCTGTCCCCGCTCTATGCCGGACAGACGCGGCAGCCGGGTTGGATATTGGGTTTTGCCGCGCTGACGCCCGGTGAGATCGTCAGCGCCTGTGACAAGCTGGTTACGCTGCTGTCGCGCTGCGGGCAAAACGCCAGGTGACCATGATACCCAGCACCGCACAACAGGCACCCGCCGCATAGACCGAGCCATAGCCCAGCGCCGTTGCCAGCAAACCGGTCAACGGACCGCTGGCACCGTAAGCGATATCCTGGAACGCAGAGAAACCACCCAGCGCGGTGCCGCGAATCTGCGGTGAGACGCGTTTTATCACCTCAACACCCAGTGCCGGGAAGATCAGCGAACAACCACTGCCAGTCAACGCAGCGCCCAGCAGGGCTACCCAGCCCTGTCCGGCCAGTGCCAACAGCGTCAGACCCGCGGCTTCAACCAACAGCGAAACCATCGCCACCCGCGTTCCGCCGTGGCGGTCCGGCAGGCCGCCAAAGAACACCCGCACCAGCACAAAAGCACAACCAAAAGCGGTGAGTGCCAGACCGGCATTGCCCCACTGCTGGGCGGCAAAGTACAACGAGGTAAAGGTGCCGATTACCGCAAAGCCGGTGCCCTGCAACGCCAGCGCCAGGCCAGGCTGAAAGATGGTTTTCACCACACTAAACAGCGAAGGTCGTTCACCGCCCATTACCGGTACTGGGGCGATCCAGCTATTTAATGCCAGCGCCAGTAACGGCAACAACAGCGCCACCCCCCCCAGGGCAGCAAATCCGGCGTATTGATGAACCAGCAACCCAAGCGGCGCACCGGCGGCCAGCGACCCATAAATCGCCATACCATTCCACGACATCACCAGTCCGGATCGCCGACTGCCAACCAACCCCATGCCCCAGGTGAGATTACCCGTCAGCAGCAGGCTTTCACCAAAACCGAGCAGCAGACGGCCAATCGCCAACAGGCCAAACTTTGCCCACGGCGACACCGGCAACAGCGCTGCCGCCAGATAGGCCACGCCGACCAGCGCAATGGCGATCATGCCATGTTGGGTAGTGAGCTTAGCACCGTGCTGATCGGCCCGCCGTCCGGCAAAACTGCGTGTCAGCAAGGTGGCAAAGAACTGAATCCCCACCGCCACACCAACCATGACGTTGTTCATGCCCAGCTCCTGGTGGACATACAGCGGGATGACCGGCAGCGCGAGCCCCGCCGTCAGATAAGTGAGAAACACCGCAAAGGAGGTGCAGGCTAAAGGAAACACAGATTGCGTCTGCGCATCGGCAGCAGTAGACATAATGGACGTAACTCCTTGTTCTGAGACGTGCCATGCAGGCGAAAACCAGACACACGCACGTCTTCTGTAATTAACAGAAACGGGTGCGTTGGTTAACGTGAACGCTTACGTATTACGCGATGAGGGGATAGATTGTGGCAAGCGAAACGGAGAATGTCAAAACAGCGAGGGCCGGATTAACCGGCCCTCGTGGCATTCTGGTACTGAATCTTATGCGTGATATTTACGCATCGTCAGGGTGGCGTTGGTGCCACCAAAGCCGAAGCTGTTGGACATCACGGTGGTCAACGCTTTTTCCGTCGGCTGAGTAACGATGTTCATGCCTTTCGCCGCGTCGTCCAGCTCTTCCACGTTGATGCTTGGTGCGATGAAGCTGTGTTCCAGCATCAGCAGGGTGTAGATCGCTTCCTGCACGCCCGCCGCACCCAGTGAGTGACCGGTCATGGCTTTGGTAGCGGAGATGTACGGCGTGTTATCACCGAACACTTCGCGAATCGCACCCAGCTCTTTCACATCACCAACCGGGGTAGAAGTACCGTGGCTGTTGAGGTAGTCGATCGGGGTATCAAGACCCTGCATCGCCATCTTCATGCAGCGCACTGCGCCTTCACCTGACGGTGCGACCATATCCGCACCATCAGAGGTTGCGCCGTAGCCAACGATTTCGGCATAGATATGCGCGCCACGCGCCAGTGCGTGTTCCAGCTCTTCAACCACCACCATACCGCCGCCGCCAGCGATAACGAAACCATCACGGTTCGCATCATAAGTACGAGAGGCTTTTTCCGGGGTTTCGTTGTATTTGGTGGAGAGTGCGCCCATCGCATCGAACTCACAGGCCATTTCCCAGCTCAGTTCTTCGCCGCCGCCAGCAAATACCACATCCTGTTTGCCCAATTGAATCTGCTCAACCGCATTACCGATGCAGTGTGCCGAGGTAGCACAGGCGGAGCTGATTGAGTAGTTAACGCCGTGGATTTTGAACGGTGTTGCCAGACAAGCGGAAACGCCAGAGGCCATCGCTTTGGTCACCACGTACGGGCCAACGGCTTTCAGGCCACGCGGGCTACGCATCGCGTCAGCACCGAAGACCTGGAAACGCGGAGAACCACCGCCAGAACCGGCGATCAGACCCACGCGTGGGTTGCTCTGATACTGCTCTTCGGTCAGGCCAGAATCTTTGATCGCTTCGGCCATAGAAAGGTAAGCGTAAATGGAGGCATCACTCATAAAACGCACGATTTTGCGATCGATAAGCCCGTTCGTATCCAGTTTTACATTACCCCATACGTGGCTGCGCATACCGGCTTCTTTCATCTCTTCGGAGAAAGTAATGCCAGAACGGCCTTCACGCAGAGATGCCAGCACCTCTTGCTGGTTATTACCAATGCTGGAAACGATACCCAGGCCAGTAATCACTGCACGTTTCATTCAAATAGTCCTCATTCCACTTCTTTTGGATTGACGTGCACTCTAGCTTACAGTTGTAAGCCGAACAAGTCCGATCAGCCATTTCCTTTTGTAAATTTGCGTCATGTGACGGCACTCGCTAAAATCACGCCACTGCCTGAAAAATGAGCCTTTCCCTTGAAGTTATCCCCGGTTGAACACGCACAACTTAACTGGAACGAACAGGGTACACCTGTTTCGCAAGCCTTCGACGACGTTTATTTCTCCAACGACAATGGTCTGGAGGAGACACGCTATGTGTTTCTCAATGGCAATGGCCTGCCGCAACGCTTCCACGATCACGATCGCGACCTGTTTATCGTGGCGGAAAGCGGCTTTGGCACCGGGCTTAACTTCCTGACCTTATGGCAAGCCTTCGACCATTTTCGCCGCCAGCACCCAACAGCCCACCTGAAACGCCTGCACTTTATCAGCTGTGAGAAATTCCCGCTGACGCAGCAGGATCTGGTCGCAGCGCATGCGCACTGGCCAGAACTTCACCCCTGGGCCGAACTGTTGCAGCAGCAATGGCCCGCGCCATTGGCGGGTTGCCAGCGTCTGCTGTTTGGCGGCGGTGAGGTCACCCTGGACCTGTGGTTAGGCGATATTAACGCGCTAATTGATACCTTTGATGACAGTCTGCATCGTCAGGTAGATGCGTGGTTCCTCGATGGCTTCGCCCCGGCGAAGAATCCGGAGATGTGGACAGCAGGATTATTTGCCGCGATGGCACGCATGGCACGTCCTGGCGGTACGCTGGCGACCTTCACCTCGGCCGGTTTTGTGCGTCGCGGTTTGCAGGAGGCGGGTTTTCACGTCAGCAAACGCAAAGGTTTTGGTCATAAACGCGAGATGCTGACCGGCCAACTCCCTGATGCCCCCGCCCTGCCACAGCGCCAGCCCTGGTATGCACGCCCGCAGGCGGCGGGCCAGGAGGTGGCGTTGATTGGCGGTGGCGTCGCCAGCGCGGTACTGGCGCTGGCGCTGTTGCGCCGTGGCTGGCACGTCACCCTTTATTGTGCCGATGCCGCGGCCGCGCTGGGTGCATCGGGTAATCGTCAGGGAGCGCTGTATCCGCTGCTCAATCAGCATGATCCGGCGCTGGCTAACTTTTTCCCCGCTGCATTCAGCTTTGCCCGCCGTATCTATGATGCACTGCCGGTGGCGTTCGAACATGACTGGAGCGGCGTGCTGCAACTCGGTTGGGACGAGAAAAGTGCTGACAAAATCGCTCAGATGCTGAGTATGGGGCTACCGCACGACATCGCTTACGGTGTTAATAAAGAAGCAGCAGAAGCGCTGGCAGGCGTTGAGCTGGGAATGGGCGGCATTTACTACCCACACGGTGGCTGGCTGTCACCGTCAGAATTGACCAGCAACCTGCTTGAATACGCGCAAACGCTGGGATTACGCGTGCACTGGCTGCATCGTGTGACCCGGCTGACATCGCAGGATGACGGCTGGACACTGAGTTTTGCTGAACAGCACGATGTCCGGCATCAACAGGTGGTGCTGGCAAATGGTCACGCGTTGCTGGATATCGAGCAGAGCCAGGATCTACCGGTATATGCGGTGGCGGGCCAGGTCAGCCATGTGCCGAGCCACCCGGCGTTAGGCGCATTACGCAGCGTGTTGTGCTATGACGGTTATCTCACGCCGGTCAGTCCAAATTATGCGACCCACTGTATCGGAGCCAGCTACCATCGTGGCGATACCGCGACGGATTACCGTGCCGATGACCAGTTGGAGAATCGTCAGCGACTGATCAATTGCCTGCCTGGCACCGACTGGCCTGAAAAAGTCGACGTCAGCGGCAGCGAGGCGCGTATCGGCGTTCGATGTGCCACGCGTGACCATCTGCCGATGGTCGGTAGCGCGCCGGACTATGACGCCACCCTGACGCAGTACGCCACGCTGGCAGAACAGCGGGCACGCGGGGAAACTATCGCCACCGCGCCGTTGTACCCGGGATTGTTTGTGCTGGGGGCGTTGGGGTCGCGCGGTTTGTGCAGCGCACCGCTGGCCGCAGAAGTGCTGGCGGCACAAATGAGTGGCGAGCCGCAGCCGCTGGATGTTACTACCCTGGCGGCACTGAATCCGAATCGCTACTGGGTGAGGAAACTGCTGAAAGGGAAGAAGGCAGGACGCCCGTAACAGCGCGATTTATCGCGCCGTTACGGAAGCGGCTTAGACGGTCTGACGCGCCTGGTTAAACAAGTTTTCCCACATACCCACTACCAGCGCCTGGTCGCGTGGTGACAGCTCACCGGCGGCGATGGCTTTTTGCAGGCTGTTAGTGACCTGAATCTGTAGCGCTTCCGGCGTATGCTCGCCACTTTGTTCAATTTCGGCCACCGCCAACGTCAGGTGTCCACGCAGATAACCGCCAGCAAACAATTCGTCGTCACTGGCGTGATCCACCATATCGTCAATCAGCGCCAGAATGCGTGACTCAAATTCTACGATCATCTCAATTTTCCTTCATTAATGGTCACAGATCTTCCGGCCAGGGAAACTGTGCCGCAGTCAGCGCAGGGGTGCCGTAATAATCTCGTAATGCCTGAATAAACCGTGCCGGGCGCGCCGGAATGCCTTGCTCAAGGTAGGTCATCACCTGGGTATGCACCTTCCGCTGAAACGCAATGCGATCTGGCTCACAATCTCCTTCGAGATTGTCACAACTTACGTTGAAGGGAAAGCCTGCCGCCATACAAAACATCCACTCCAGCGCCTGCGGCTTAATCTCCACCGATTCAAACTGGTTTTGCGTCTGCGCATCACGCCCGTCCGGGCAATACCAGTAACCGAAATCCACCAGCTTACGCCGCGCCTCACCGGCGATACACCAGTGGGAAATTTCATGCATGCCGCTGGCGTAAAAACCGTGCGCAAAGACGATGCGATGCCACGGTGAGGTTTCATCTGCCGGAAGATAAATGGGTTCGTCGTCGCCTTTAACCAGACGCGTCTGAAACTCGTCCTGAAAGCAGCTATCGAACACGCTAATCAGCTGCTCGTAATGGTGTGTTGTACTCATGATGTCATTGTTCTGTTGAAAACCGGCGTCATTGTCGCATCGGCTGCCGGTATTGACGAGTGTTTGATCACAGGGTGGCCATCCATGCCAGCAATGCGCTGCCGTGACTATCCCATAACAGTTTGGCGCTCATCACCGCAGAGACCGTCACCACCATCGGGCGGATCAGTTTCTGACCACGGCTCAGCACCAGTCGCGCGCCGAGTCTGGCACCGCAAAACGCACCCAGCAGCATAATCAGGCCGGTGCCCCACACCACCTTGCCACCAAACATAAAGAACAGCAGGCTGCCGAAGTTGGAGGTGAAATTGAGGATTTTGGCGTGCGCGGTCGCTTTAGCCAGATTAAAACCACACAGGGTGACGAAAGCCAGCGCGTAAAAGGAACCGGCACCGGGACCGAAGAAGCCATCGTAAAAACCGACACAGCCCCCGCCCACCAGCGCATAAGCCAAACCGTGCAGGCGCTGCGCACGATCCTGCTCACCAATACGCGGCATCAGCAGGAACCATAGGCCAATGCTGATCAGCAGTAGCGGCAGTACCTGGCGCAGAATATCGGCCTTGATATGCTGGATCAGCACCGCACCGCAAATCGCGCCGATAAAGGTCATGGCGATATTCAAGCGCTGTGCTCGAAGGTTAATTACCCCACGACGCACAAAGTACAGGCTGGCGGAGAAAGAGCCGCCGACCGATTGCAGCTTATTGGTGGCTAACGCCTGGGCCGGGGAAAGTCCGGCCGCCAGCAGTGACGGCAGGGTCAACAGGCCACCCCCACCGGCAATGGAATCAATAAAAGCCGCCAGCACCGAGACCCCAAATAACACCACCAGCACCAGAGGGCTGGCTACAAACCATTCCATAATGTTGTTACATCCCTGTTATAACAGATGGTTATCCAACAATGCCTGACACGAAGCGGGCAGCGGTGGCGGTTCTTTTTTGACCGGGGCCGTGGTGCCTGGCTGTTTCGGCAGGAACCAGCTTTCCAGTTCCGCACCACAACCGTCTCCCGGAGGCGGCGCAGGTTGATCCTGACACTCCAGACTCCCCGGCGGGCAGCGCAGTCGGACATGCATATGTGCGCGATGCGCAAACCACGGACGCACTTTATTCAGCCAGCCGCGATCGCTTCCTGCATCGGCGCAAAGCTGCTTTTTGATCGCCGGATTGACGAAGATACGTGTCACTTCATCATCTTTCGCCGCCAGTTTGATCAGGCTATCGATCTGCGGCTGCCAATGACGCGCCACCACCTGCTTGCCATCCGGGGCGACCAGGTCGAGAGGTTGTGGTTTTAACAGTTGCTGCGCCGTCCAGCGATTGCGTGGCAGTTGCAACCAGATATCGACATCCAGCCCGGTTTGGTGGCTGGCGTGACCGCTGCTAAAACGTCCACCTGCCGCCATACCCATATCCCCAATCAACACCTGCCCCAGTTGCAGTTGATGCACCTGGTTGCTGAGACGCTGAATAAAGGCGATCAAATCAGGATGACCAAAATAGCGGTGCTGGTCCTGACGCATCACCTGGTAATCGGGCGAGTTCAACGGCAATTGTTGGGCACCCACGATGCAGCCATTGGCAAAACTGCCAATTGACTGTGGCGCACCGCTAATCGGTTGATAAATTTGCTGCCACGGTGTGGCAGCATTGACGGCGGCGGTACACAGCAGCGCGGCAAGGGTAAGCAGCAGACGACGCATCGATTTACCAGCGTGGAACAGTGGAGTTAACGTCAGCACACTGCGCACGCTGGCGCAGCAGATGATCCATCAGCACGATCGCCATCATCGCTTCAGCGATCGGCACCGCGCGGATACCGACGCAGGGATCGTGACGACCTTTGGTGATCATCTCAACTTCTTCGCCGTCACGGGTGATGGTTTTACCCGGTACGGTGATGCTCGAAGTCGGTTTCATCGCCAGGTTCGCGCTGATGGTCTGGCCGCTGCTGATACCGCCGAGAATACCGCCCGCATGGTTGCTCTGGAAACCGTTAGCACGGATTTCATCGCGATGCTGGCTGCCACGCTGGTTCACCACCGCAAAACCGTCGCCAATCTCAACGCCTTTCACGGCGTTGATGCTCATCAGCGCATGGGCCAGGTCAGCATCGAGGCGGTCAAACACTGGCTCACCGAGGCCCGGTGGGACATTCTCTGCCATCACCGTCACTTTGGCACCAATGGAGTCACCCTCTTTTTTCAGCGCACGCATCAGTTCATCCAGCGCTTCCAGCTTGTCAGCATCCGGGCAGAAAAACGGGTTTTCTTCGACAATGCTCCAGTCCTTCAACTCACAAGCCACATCGCCAATCTGCGCCAGATAACCACGCACCTGAATGCCGTGTTTCATCTGTAGATATTTTTTGGCGATGGCACCCGCCGCCACGCGCATCGCAGTTTCGCGTGCCGAGGAACGGCCGCCACCACGGTAATCACGCAGGCCGTATTTTTGCTCGTAGGTGTAATCTGCATGGCCGGGACGGAACAGATCTTTAATGGCGCTGTAATCCTGGGAACGCTGGTCGGTGTTCTCAATCAGCAGGCCAATTGAAGTGCCGGTGGTCACACCTTCAAACACGCCTGACAAAATTTTCACCTGATCCGGCTCGCGGCGTTGGGTGGTATAACGCGAGGTGCCAGGACGACGACGATCGAGATCGTGTTGAATATCGGCTTCGGTCAGAGGGATGCCCGGCGGTACGCCATCGACAATACAGCCCAACGCAATACCGTGCGACTCGCCAAACGTAGTTACTCGAAAAAATTGTCCGATGCTGTTTCCGGCCATGCTGAATCCTTGTTGCGTTGTTCGCTTTTAGTCTTTAAAGAATGAGAAATGATGCTGCGCGTCAACGATTTGCTGACGAGTCAGCATAAATACGCCGTCGCCACCGTTGTCGAACTCCAGCCAGGTGAAAGGCACATCGGGATACTGTTCGATCATATGCACCATGCTGTTGCCCACTTCGCAAATCAGCACGCCCTGCTCGCTCAGGTAATTTGGCGCACAGGCGAGGATACGACGCACCAGCTTCAGGCCATCGCTACCTGCGGCCAGCCCCAGTTCCGGTTCGTGACGATATTCACCCGGCAAGTCATCCATATCTTCGGCGTCGACGTAAGGCGGGTTGGTGACGATCAGATCGTATTTCACCTCTGGCAGGCCACGGAACAGGTCGGCACGAATCGGGGTTACGTGGTTCAGCAAACCATGTTCTTCGATGTTCTGCTCTGCGACCGCCAGTGCATCGGTGGAGATATCAACGGCATCCACCTCGGCTTCCGGGAAAGCATAAGCGCAGGCAATGGCGATACAACCGCTACCGGTACACATATCAAGGATATGGTTTGGGTTTTCGGCGATCAGTCCGGCAAAACGGTTGTCAATCAATTCGCCAATCGGCGAACGTGGCACCAGCACGCGCTCGTCAACGTAAAATTCATGGCCGCAGAACCAGGCTTTGTTAGTGAGGTAGGCCACCGGAATGCGCTCGTTAACGCGGCGAATTACGCGTTCAACGATACGATGACGCTCGCTGGCAGTCAGGCGCGCATGGCGCATATCTTCCGGGATATCCAGCGGCAGCCAGAGGGTGGGCAGGACCAGTTGTACCGCTTCGTCCCAGGGGTTGTCTGTGCCGTGACCGTACCAGATACCGGCCGCAGAAAAACGGCTGACGGCCCAGCGCAGCATATCCTGAATGGTGTGCAGTTCGTTGACTGCCTCATCGACGAAAATTTTGTCCACGTAGCCCTCCAGCAGGCCATAAAATCAATCGGCCGATAGTTTGCCACGAAGCCGGGCAGAATTCAGCGCGGCGAGGCGAAAAAGCTGACATTTGTTAACACTTAAAGGTAAGGTAGGACCTCAGAACCCCCCGCCATTCCTGAAGATACCAATTGAGACATGAGTAAAAAGACGCCGCTAAGCCAGGACGATCAGGCGCTGTTCCGCCAGTTAATGACCGGAACACGCAAGCTGAAACAGGACACCATCGTGCATAAACCGGTGGTGAAAACGCGTGAAGTTCCGCTGAAAAGGCTGCTTTCCGAACAGGCCGATAATAGCCATTATTTCTCCGACGAGTTTCAGCCGCTGCTGTCCAGCGACGGGCCGGTGCGTTACGTGCGCGCCGATGTCAGCCATTATGAGTTGAAAAAACTGCGGCGTGGCGACTACACCCCGGAGATCTTTCTCGATCTGCACGGCTTAACCCAGATGCAAGCCAAGCAGGAGCTGGGTGCGCTAATCGCCGCCTGTCGGCGCGAGCACCTGTTTTGCGCCAGTGTGATGACCGGGCACGGCAAACACATCCTCAAGCAGCAAACGCCGCTGTGGCTGGCACAACATCCGTGGGTGATGGCGTTTCATCAGGCACCAAAATTGTTCGGTGGCGATGCAGCCTTGCTGGTATTGATTGAAGTGGAAGAGTGGCAACCGCCAGAATTGCCTTGAGGGATGGGGCCGCCGCAGCGGCCCATAGCGGGATTACATCGCTTTGGCCAGTTTCGAGGGACTGACCTGCCACTCCAGCTTGCCTTCGCAGGTTGCCGGGTCAAAATTGACGCAGGCAATGGCGGAGGTTGCGAACATCGGTGGCGTTTCCTGCGGGCACAACTCGGAAACCAGATACCCCACCAGCGGCAGATGCGAAATCACCAGTACCGATTTCACCCCTTCGTTCGCCAGCGCCTGTAAATAGCAGGCCACCAGCCCCGGATCGCCACCCGGCGTCAACTCTGGCAACACGTCCTGCCCTTCCGGCAGCGTCAGGGCTTCGCGTACCGTTGCCAGGGTTTGCCCGGCACGCAGATAGGGGCTGACCAGCACCCGTTCGATATCCAGCGCCTGGCCGTTGAGCCAGCTCGCCATCTGGCGTGATTCGTCACATCCGCAAAGCGTGAGTGGTCTGACTGAATCACTTGCTGCTTCCAGAGCCGCATCGCCATGACGCATGATAAAAACTTGCATAAAGCACCGCTGTTGTTTGTCGATATCATCCGGTACCACAGCACCAGACGCTTCATTCTGCGAATGAACGCTGTGTTTTACCGCAATGGCTTCAGTATAGTCAACCGGTTGTTTATTAAATAAGCATATCTCAGAATGCTACCGCATAAGCCTTATCCGAACCGTCTTTCTAACCCGCTGAATCTGTAAGCCTATTCAGATTTGTGCAGAAGTGTAAAATTTCGTTTGCTCTTGTACCGCTGTCATCAGAGTGTCACAAGGTGCGAAACGATCACCGTGCTGCTGCATTAAGGCGTTTAATGTATTGACCATTTCTGCGGCACCCAGCGTGTCCATATAACGGAAGGGGCCGCCCAGGAACGGCGGAAAACCGATGCCAAACACAGCGGCAATGTCGCCATCACGCGCGCTGCGAATCACCGCTTCGTTCAGACAGCGAGCGGCCTCATTCAGCATCATCATGACGCAGCGCGTGGCGATTTGCCCTTCACTTTGCCTGGCCTGCGGTTTGATGCCGAGCAGCGTGTAAAGCGACGGATCGGCTTTGCGTTTCATCGGGAAACGTGCGCGCTGATATAAATAGAAGCCTTTGCCGTTTTTACGTCCTTTGCGATCGTCAGCCAGAATCGCCGCGACGGCCTCCGGCGCGCTAAAACGATCGCCATATGCCTGTTGCAGAATCGGGCTGATTTTGCTGCCAACGTCAATCCCCACCTCATCCAGCAACTGCAACGGCCCCACCGGAAAGCCGAACTTCACCAGCGCTCGATCAATATGTTCAATTGGTTCGCCTTCCAGCAGACAACGCATCGCTTCATTTATATAGGGCGCCAGAATACGGTTGACGTAGAAGCCCGGTTTATCCGCCACCACCACGGCGGTTTTACCCTGCTGGCGCGCCAGCTGCACGGTAGTCGCCAGGGTTGCTGCCGAGGTGGTTGCGTGCGGGATCACCTCCACCAGCGGCATTTTGTCTACCGGACTGAAAAAATGCAGACCGATCACGTTCTCCGGGCGCTGGGCTTTGGCAGCAATGTCGCCAATCGGCAGCGATGAGGTGTTGGAAGCAAAAATGGTATACGGCTGACAATGGCTTTCAATTTCTGCCACCATCTGCTGCTTCAACGCCAGATCTTCAAATACCGCCTCAATCACCAGGTCTCGCCGGGCAAATCCCTGATAATCCTGCGTTCCGCTAATTAACGCCATCTGTTGCTGACGTTGAGCCGCCTTGATCTGGCGGCGTTTCAGGCGCTGCGTCAGGCGATCCCAGCTATATTGCAACGCATGATTAATGCCGCTGAGGTTAATATCGCGAATACGTACCGGCAATCCGGCATTCAACGCCGTGACGCTGGCGATACCCCCGCCCATCAGCCCGCCACCGAGCACGCCGATATGCTGAAGCTCGCGCGGTTCAGCATCAGCAAAGGCTTCTTTCTTTATCGCCGTGGAGGCAAAGAATAAACTGCGCAGCGCGACCGATTCGCGGGTCATCGCCAGTTGTCCAAAGGCACGCGCTTCTGCTTCATGACCGGCGCTGCTACCTTGCTCCAGCCCGCTACGCACCACCTGTAAAATACGCTCGACAGCCGGATAGTTGCCGTGGGTTTTGCTGTCGGTCTGACGTTTTGCCAGCGCGAACACCACCTGTCGGGCGATTGGCCCTTGCAACAGTCGATCACGGCATGGCAGCGTTCGCAGCGTCTTTTTCCCCTTCAGCACTCGCGCAATGGCGGTTTCCAGCAGAATGGATTGCGGGACCGCGTCATCAACCAGCCCCAGCTTTAGCGCCTGCTTCGCCCGCAGTTGTTTCCCGGTCAGGATCAACGGCAGCGCCTGCTGAAGACCAATTAACCGTGGCAAACGTTGCGTACCGCCAGAACCGGGCAGCAATCCCAACTGAACTTCCGGCAGACCCAAACGGGTTTTGTCATCCAGCGAGCAGATACGTGCATCACACGCCAGCGCCAACTCCAGCCCGCCCCCCAGGCAGGCACCGTGAATCGCCGCCACGACAGGAAACGGCAGCGCCGCAATAGCCGCCATCACTTCTTGTCCCTGCCGAGCCAGCGCTTCGGCGTCATCCGCCGTCTGACAGCGGTCAATCATGCTGATATCCGCGCCAGCGATAAAGTTGTCACGTTTACCGGAGATCAATACCAGCCCGACCAGCTCGGGATCGCGGCGGGCTTCTGCCAGCACCGCCTGAATTTGCGGCACAAATTCAGCTTTCAGGGTGTTCATCTTCTCGCCCGGTACATCAATGGTGATCACGCCAATGTGATCGAGGCGCATATGCAGGTGGAACGCAGAATCATGCATTATTCGGCCTCCAGTACCATTGCGGTGCCTAAGCCACCCGCTGCACAGGCGGTCACCAGTCCCAGCCCGCCACCGCGTCGCCGTAATTCCTGTAACGTCTGGGTGATCATCCGCGCGCCGGTCGCGGCGAAGGGATGACCATAGGCGATCGATCCCCCCAGCACGTTAAAACGTTCTTCATTCACCTCACCTAGCGCATGCGGGCGGTTTAACACCTCGCGCGCAAAGCGTTCATCATTAAACATTTTCAAATTTGCCAGGGTTTGTGCGGCGAAAGCTTCATGCATATCAATCAGGGTCAGGTCGTTGAGGCCAATACCAGCACGCTCCAGCGCCAGAGGCGAGGCATAGGCCGGTCCCAGCAACATATCCTGCCAGACATCAATGGCGCTAAACGCGTAGCTGCGTAGATACCCAAGCGGAGTGATGCCCAACTCACGCGCACGCCCTTCACGCATCAGAATCACGGCGGCTGCACCGTCGGTAAGCGGCGTGCTGTTGGCGGCGGTTACTGTGCCATGCTGACGGTCAAACGCCGGACGCAGCCGCGCATAGTCGGCAGCGCTGGCGTTAAAACGGACGTTGTTATCCTGCTCGATCGGGGCTTTCCACGGCGGCACAAAGGCAGGCATCACTTCCTGTGACAGCACACCAGATTGCCATGCACGCGCCGCACGCTGATGTGAACGCAGGGCTAACGCATCCTGCTGCTCGCGGGTGATGCCGTGCGTTTTCGCCATCTGCTCGGCGGTGTCCCCCATGCGCAGTCCGGTGGAATACTCAGCCACCGCCGGTGGCACCGGCAACAGGTCACGCGGGCGCAGGCGACGTAAAATTTGCAGCTTCTGGCTGAAGCGACGCGCTTTGTTAAGATCAACCAGCGCGCGCGCCAAGGTTTTACTGACGCCAATCGGCAATACCGAAGAGGAATCCGCGCCGCCAGCGATACCGGCATCAATGCTACCCGCCATCAGGCTTTCCGCCACATTTGCCACTGCCTGAAAACTGGTGGCACAGGCCCGGCTGACGCTGTACGCATCGGTATGCACGCTCAATCCACTACTCAACACGATTTCACGGGCGATATTGGGTGCTTCCGGCATTTGCACCACCTGGCCGAACACCAGTTGGTCGATAACCTCCACCGGCAATTCGCTGCGGGCCATTAATTCGCTCACCACCATCCGTCCCAGCTCCAGCGCCGGGATACCATGAAAATCACTCGCCTGGCGGGCAAACGGGGTACGGAGTCCGTGGGTTATGGCGATGCGTTCGCCCTGACGCGTCAGCAGCGGCTGCGCTTTGCTCATTGCCTGTCACCTGTGCTATTCGACCGGGGCGTCATTGCCCAAAGAGGTCTGACCTGATCATCAGTGTTAACCAGGAGCGCGTAAGTCGCCAATATGCAGAGGAAAAAAGTGCGAGGAGAAACACGAAATTAACAAACACTGCCGGAACCAAGTCCGGCAGTTGGGGGGATTAGCGCAGACCGAGCTGGAAAATCAGGGATTCTGCCTGACAGGCGAAGATGAAATCGATATTCAGGCGCACGCCTTCGGCTTCATTCTCCAGTTGTGGGCGGATATCGCACGGCTCGGATTCAACCTGTCGCGCCCGCTCACTCAGGTGCTTCAGCATCGCTTCAGCCGCATGGCGGTCGGCAAACAATCCAGACCAGCTGGCAGTGCAATCGGTGTTGTCGACAACAGTCCCCACATCAACGCAGCAGCAGGCTGCGGTTTCGTTGGCGCTGCATTTATTAATGGCATCAGTCATGGCTTTCTCCTGACGATAAAACAGACAAAAAGGAATTTTTTCTGCCACAAAGTGTACGCCTGAAGCCTTACCGTCGCCACGCTCAACCTGCTAAGTGACGAATATCACACTAAAAATTGATCCAAAACAAATTTGACTCGCTATGCTGGAACGTAACGGCAAGGATTTTGTTAAGCAGATCTGATTTTATCGATCAAATTGGAAATATTTTAAAAACATTATTGCAACAAATACACAGGTCCGACCTATACTCGTCGCACTGGTCTGATATGTGTCTCTGTCGTCAGTCCCTACAATCCGCCGACCCTTGTTACGCGATGTAACAACGTTTAATAATAATTGATGAGGTTGTGGTCATGAACCATAAGAACCTGTTTGCAAAGTCAGCTGTGGCAGCTGCAGTCGCGCTCGTCTCTTCTCATGTTTACGCTGCTGGCTTTCAACTTAATGAATTTTCAGCAATCGGATTAGGCCGTGCCTATTCAGGTGAAGGCGCAATGGGTGATACCGCCGCCTCCGCCAGCCGCAACCCTGCAACCATGGCGTTGATGGACCGCCCCGAGTTTTCAATTGGTGCGGTGTATATCGACCCGGATGTGAATATTAGCGGCACCAGCCCAACGGGCCGTAGCCTCGACGCCAAAAACATCGCCCCGAACCAGTGGATTCCCAATATCCACTATGTGCACCCGATTAACGATCAGTGGTGGGTGGGGGCTTCGGTCACCTCTAACTATGGCCTGGCGACAGAATTTAATAACGGTTACACCGCAGGCGCTTACGGCGGTACTACCGATTTAACCACCGGTAATTTTAATATCAGCACCGCTTATCGTCTGAATGAACATTTCAGTTTTGGTATCGGTTTTGATGCGGTGTATGCCAAAGCGAAAATCGAACGTTACGCCGGTGAATCTGGTGCTGCGCTGGGTCTTCCGGCTAATACCCAAATCGCCCATTTGAAAGGCGACGAATGGGGCTATGGCTGGAACGCTGGTATCCTGTATGAAGTGGATAAAAACAACCGCTTTGGCTTTACCTATCGTTCTGAAGTGAAAATCGACTTTGATGGCGATTACAAAAGTGACCTGCCGACCTCTGTTAACGCCATTAACCAGGCGATGGGTTTAGGTCTGCCGTATGCCACAGGGGGATCGACGATCCCAGGTTCACTGACACTCAATCTGCCGGAAATGTGGGAAGTGTCTGGCTGGCATAAAGTTGCGCCACAATGGGCGGTGCACTATAGCCTGACCTACACCAGCTGGAGCCAGTTCCAGGAGCTGAAAGCCACCAACAATGGTCAGACCCTGTTCTATAAAGATGAAGGCTTCCACGACGCCTATCGTATCGCGCTGGGTACCACCTATTTCTACGACGATAACTGGACCTTCCGTGGCGGTATCGCCTTTGATGACAGCCCGGTACCGGCAGATAAACGTTCTATCTCGATCCCGGACCAGGACCGTCTGTGGCTGAGCGCCGGTGCGTCCTATGCGTTCAACAAGGATGCGTCAGTGGATATTGGTATTTCCTACATGCACGGCCAGAACGTAACGATTAAAGAAGGTGACTACACCTTTAGATCGGAAGGGAAAGCGATGCTGTATGCAGCAGGCTTTAACTATAAGTTCTGATGAATACGGGTGTACATTGTTGTGCACCCCGTTCGTAGCGGCGCGATAAATCGCGCCGTTACAAATAAGAAGGCGGCTAAATCAGCCGCCTTCTTTTCATTTATTCCGCATCAATCTCGTTGAGATCGCCCTGAATCGCTTTAGCGTTCGGGTTTTCTTCTGGCTTCAGCTTACCGCCACGGGCCAGGAAATCATTACGCTGGAAATAAGCGTTGCGGATAAACGCATAAGGATCCTGTTGCTGACGCAGAATAGCATCGCTATCAAGCAACTGCGCACGGGTTTCCACCCCTTCCAGCGTCCATTTACCTATCGACATTGGCCAGGTCAGCCAACCCAGCACTGGATAGAGGGTATCAACATAGTCCCCGCCATCCTGACGCAGGGTAAAACTACCGTAAGCAGGCAGTTCCACATAAGGTCCATAACCGACGCCATAACGGCCCAGCGTACTACCAAAACGGTGCGGCTCTTCACGCGCCAGCTCAGGGTTAGCTTTGCCCGCTACGTCGATAAAACCACCCAATCCTAACGTCGAGTTCAGGAAGAAACGGGTGAAATGGATCATTGCACGACGCGGCTCGCCGGTCAGGAAGGCGTTGACCATACTCGCCGGTTCATCAAGGTTACTGAGCACATTGCTGATCCCAGTACGCGCAGGCACCGGCACATAATCGCGCCAGGCCACCGCCACCGGACGCACGACATACGGATCCAGCACGTTGTAGTTGAAATTAAACATCGTGCGGTTAAAGCCTTCAAACGGATCGCTGCGCTGCGCAGGTTGATCGTTGTCAGCCGGTTTGGAGCTGGCGCATCCCACCAGCAATACACTGGCCAGCGCCAGACCGGTCAGGCGGTAATTCATATTCTCTCCCTGTGCGTGCAGTTTTAGGGTGTATCGCTTCAGGGCTGCTGCTGATTAATCTCTACAGCCAGTTGCTGATGACCGTCCCAGGGCGTCACTGCGCTTAAACCAAACCAGTCTCCAGACTGCGGATTGGCGCTACCATCGCGCGAGACACGCACCCGGACCTGCACCTGATGCTGCGCCGACAATAAACGGTCTGGCATCATAGCGTTACTGTCATCCAGCGTGAGCGATAACGGGAAGTGGCTGAGCGGTAAACGCTTCACTGCCACAGGCACCGGTGATACACCGTCAGTCACAGAAATATACAACACTCCGCCTTGCGGTAACATTTTTTCTGCCTGGGGCGTTAAACTTACCGCCAATGCCAGGTGGCTATTTTGCTGTCCCGCATCGGTTTTTGCTTGTTCAATGCTGCGCTCGATCATCGCAATACGATGGTCCCCCGCCGGTAACAATTTCAGCATCGTCTGCCAGGCACCAATCGCCTCATCATATTGCTGCTGCTCAAAAGCGTTGAACGCCAGCAAACTCAGGGTACGGACATTGCTGTGATCGCGCTTCAGCAGGTCACGCAGCAACATGCTGGCCTGACGATTATCCTGTGGATCGCTGGAGCGCGTCAGCACTTCTGCGTAATCCTGTTGCAGTTCCAGATTATTCGGAGCCAGTTGCAACGCACGTTCGAATGCCTGACTGGCATCGGTGGCGTTATTCAGCACCATGCCAAGTCGGCCCAACATGGTCCAGTCATTGAGGTTTTGCGGGTCGGATTGCAGCGAGGTACGCAGCCCAAGTTGCAGACGCGCCAGTTCTTCCATCGTCAACGGTTTCGCCTGCGGATCCATCACGCGCGCACGTAACGCCGGATATTCTTGTTGTACCGAGGTCCAGCCCGCCAGTTGCGCCAATCCACCGGTTTTCAGGTACATGCCGAGTGAAACCACGATCAACAAACCGACACCGGGGAGCAGGACCCAGCGGCTGCTTTGATGGCTGCGCACCTCATCCTGTTGCGGCACATCGGTCAGCAACGTTTGTTGCAGCTCGCGTACCATCTCGGGTCGCTCTGCCACCACACCTTCATCTTCATCACGCTCCAGCTCGCGCAGGCGCTGCTGATAAAAGTCGGTGTTCAGACGATCGCGATCGCCATTACTCGCCACACGCTGACGCCAGCCTGCGCTCAGAAACAGCACCGTGGCTGCCGCCAGTAAAATTATCAGGGTAATCCAGAATCCACTCATTACGGCTTCCCGTCACGCTTCAGAATCGCCGCAAGGCGTTGTTGTTCGTTGTCATCCAGTTCGCTGCGCGTTTTACGCTGGCGACTGCGCAGGATAATGATCAGGCCACCGAGCACCACAAACAGAGCCGGGCCGACCCACAGGATCAGGGTTGATGGCGTCACCGGCGGTTCGTAAGTGACGAAATTGCCATAACGCGCCACCATATAATCAATGATTTGCTGGCGGCTCTGCCCCTGCTTCATCAGTTCATAAACTTTGAGACGCATATCCGCAGCAATCATCGCGTTGGAGTCAGCGATGCTGTTGTTCTGGCATTTCGGGCAGCGTAGCGAACCGGTCAGATCGCGATACTGCTCCTCCTGCTGCACCGAATCGAACTGGTAAGTATCAATCGCCGCCCACAGGCTGGTGCTCAACAACACGCCTGCGAGCAAAAGAAGCAGCCGTTTCACGCCCCTGCCCCCTTGCTGTATTTATCCCACAGCGGTTTCACTTCCTGCTGCCAGACACGCTCGTTCATATCACCGGCATGGCGATAACGAATAATGCCTTTGCCATCAATCAGGAAGGTTTCTGGCGCACCGTAGACGCCGAGATCCAGACCCAGCATGCCATCACCGTCATACAGGCTCAGCGCATAAGGATTCCCCAGGGTATTCAGCCAGGTCACCGCTTTGGTGCGATCGTCTTTATAGTTGAGGCCCACCACGCGAATGCCTTTTTCCGCCAGCGTGTTGAGATATTCGTGCTCCGCGCGGCAGGTCGGACACCAGGTGGCCCAGACGTTCAGCAAAATCGGTTTGCCATCAGTCAGCACCTGTTGGTCGTATATTTTACCTGGTTTGTCGAGCGCTTCGAGTTTGAACACCGGCACCGGTTTGCCAATCAGCGCCGACTCCAGCAACGTCGGATCGTCGCCATTGGCATTGCGCGTCAACTGCCACAGCAGCGCCGCCGCCAGCAGCAGAAACAACACCAGCGGGATAAAAAGGATTTTCTTGTTCATGCCTGCTCCTCCCGTTGCGCTTTTTTGCGCGAACGATAACGCGGGTCGAGCAGACAAAGCAGGCCACCCACCGCCATAAACACGCCGCCGAACCAGATCCAGCGCACGAAAGGTTTGTAGTAAATCCGCACTGCCCAGGAGCCGTCATCCAGCTCTTCGCCCAACGCCGCATAGAGATCGCGGGTAAAGCCACCGCTGATCGCCGCTTCGGTCATCATGGTACGCGCGGCGGTATAGAAGCGTTTCTCCGCGTGTAGCACCGCTTCCGGCTTACCGTTGCGGGTCACGTCGATAATCGCCACGCCACCGCTGTAGTTCGGCCCTTGCAGGTTATGCACGTCACGGAAGATGAAGTGGTAATTGTGGATATCAATATTATCGCCCGACTTCATCCGCACATCGCGCTCGACGCTGTACTGGGTACTGAAGGCGATACCAATCACCGTCACTGCCACACCGAGATGACCAAGCACCATACCCCAATGGCTGCGCGTCAGATGGCGCAAGCCTTTGAAGAAAGTATGACGATGGGTGGCGCGTTCGTGCAGCTCCATTAATGTCAGCAGGATCACCCAGATCGACATCAGCAAGCCAATCACCGTCATCGCTTCAATACGATCTTGCAACAACCACGGCAGCGCGATGGAGAGGATCAGCGTCACCAGTAAGGCGATGCCGAGACGTTTCCACAGTTTCTGCGGCTCATCACGTCGCCAGCGCACCAACGGGCCGATGCCGAGCATCAGCGCGAACGGCGCCATCAGCCAGGTGAACATGGTATTAAAGAAAGGTTCGCCGACCGAAATGCTGCCCAGCCCCAGTTGCTTATGCACCAGCGGCAGCAGGGTACCCAGCAGAACCACCAGCATGGCGGCAATCAACAGTACGTTGTTACCCAGCAGGAACGATTCGCGTGACCAGGCTTCATTTTGCACCCGGCTGCGTACCTGACCGCCTTTAATTGCGTACAGCAACAGCGAGCTACCAATCACGATCACCAGGAAAGCGAGAATAAACATGCCGCGCGCCGGATCGGAGGCAAACGAGTGCACCGATACCAGCACGCCGGAACGCACGAGGAAGGTGCCGAGCAAGCTCAGCGAGAATGCGGTAATCGCCAGCAGCACCGTCCAGGATTTAAAGCTGCCGCGCTTTTCCGTTACCGCCAGCGAGTGCATCAACGCTGTGCCTGCCAGCCACGGCATAAAGGAAGCATTTTCGACCGGGTCCCAGAACCACCAGCCGCCCCAGCCGAGTTCGTAATATGCCCAGGCCGAACCCAGCACGATGCCGATGGTCAGAAACACCCAGGCGGCCGTAGTCCACGGACGTGACCAGCGCGCCCATGCGGTATCGAGACGCCCCGCCATCAGTGAGGCGATGGCAAACGCAAAGGCAACGGAGAAGCCGACATAGCCCATATACAGTAGCGGCGGATGGAAGATCAGGCCGATATCCTGCAACATCGGATTGAGGTCACTGCCGTCAATCGGGAAGTTAGGCAAGGTACGGGTAAACGGGTTCGATGTCAGGGTGATAAACAGCAGGAAGCCGAGGTTAATCATCCCCATCACCGACAGCACGCGCGCCAACGCATCCTGCGGCATGCCGCGACTGAAAATCGCCACCGCCAACGTCCAGCTACTCAACAGCAGCACCCACAACAGCAGCGAACCTTCGTGCGCTCCCCATGTCGCGGCGATGCGATAATAAACCGGCAGCAAGGTGTTGGAGTTGGTTGCGACGTAAGCCACGGTAAAATCGTTCACGATAAACGCGTGTACCAACAGCAAAAACGCCGCTGCGATACAGGCAAACATCCCGACCGTCAGCGGGCGCGCCAACGCCATTAAACGTGCATCCTGACGCACCGCGCCCCATAGCGGATAAATACTTAACAGCAGCGCCAGTCCCAGCGCCAGGCAGAGCAGAAAACTGCCAATTTCTGGCATCATGATTGGGCACCTGCCTGCTGATAGTTGGCCGCAGGTCCTGTGTGATTTTTCTTCATCGCGTCCTGGATTTCCGGTGGCGTATATTTTTCATCGTGCTTCGCCAGCACTTCTTTGGCATTCACCAGGTTGCCGTCCTCCAGCACCCCTTGTGCCACCACACCCTGCCCTTCGCGGAACAGGTCCGGCAGAATGCCTTCATAGCTGACGCTCACCACGCCGTTGGCGTCATACAGTTTGAATGAGACAGCGAGGGTTTTGGGATCGCGCTTGACGCTCCCCGGCATCACCATGCCACCAACGCGCAAACGCTGGCCTGGCTCGGGTTTCTGGTGATTTTCGCCCTTGCCGTACAGAATTTCGCTCGGGGTGTAGAACAGATCGATGTTGGAACGCAGCGCATACATCACCAGCGTAGTGGCAAGGCCCAAGCCCACCAACACCGCTACCACCACATACAGGCGGTTACGACGACGGATATTCACACAGATTCTCCTGCCGCTTCACTGGCGGCTTTTTTCGATTTAGCCGCACGGATGCGACGCTCCCTGGATTGACGCTGGCGAATTTCCGCCAGCAGGCGACGGCGGAACAGCACGGTGTGCAGCACCAGACCGATCAGCGGAATCAGCGTGAAGACCACGGCGAGCCAGACATAAAAGGCATAGCCGCCCATGGCAAAGAAATCCTGCCAGGAAGAGAAAGCTGGCGTCATGATTTGCGCCCTCCCTGTGCGACCTCAATCGCCCAGGGACGATGACGTTCAGTAAACAAAATCATATTGCGCAGACGCATCAGCGTCAGCGAGATGAATACCAGTAGATAACCGAGGATCGCCCAACGCAGCGGGGTACGCATGCTCGGCGCAATCGCCTGTTGCAGAATGCCGGACGACCCCTGATGCAGGGTGTTCCACCACTGCACCGAGAAGTGAATAATCGGCAGGTTAATCACACCAACCAGAATTAAAATTCCAGCAGCACGACCGGCAGTGCGACGGTCATCAAAGGCGTGATAGAGGGCGATGACACCCATATAAAGGAACAGCAATACCAGTTCAGACGTCAGGCGGGCATCCCAAATCCACCAGGTGCCCCACATCGGCTTGCCCCAGGCGGACCCCGTGACCAGCGCGATAAAGGTGAACACAGCGCCAACCGGTGCCATCGCTGCCGATACCAGGTCAGCCATTTTCATCTGCCACACCAGACCGATAAACGCGGCAATCGCCATTGAGGCATAGACGCCCATTGACCACATTGCTGCCGGTACATGGATGTACATGATGCGGAAGCTATCGCCCTGCTGATAATCCGCTGGCGCAAAACCAAAGCCCCACACCCAACCCAACAACAAGGTGGCGACCCCAAGTACCGCGAACCAGGGAATTAAGCGACCACAAAGCCGATACAGCTTTTCAGGCTTTGCCCACTGGTGTAACCATTTCCACATTTGCATAGCTCACAATATAAGAAGAGAGATTTCGGCATCTCTGTGGATGCACGATTTAATGCAGACTAATACGCAGCGCCGCCGCCGTAGCAAACGGGGACAGCGTAGCACTGCCTGCCAGCATGGCACCGAGGATCGCCAGATAACCGCCAATCGGCAGGCCCTGTCCGGCGGCATCAATCGCTGCGCTGGCAAAAATCAACACCGGGATCGCCAATGGCAATACCAGCAAACTCAATAACACCCCGCCGCGCCGCAAACCGACGGTCAGGCCGGTGCCGATAGCCCCAAGAAAACTCAGGGTTGGCGTTCCCAGCAACAGGGTCAGCGCCATTGCCCGCCACCCGGCAAAGTCGAGTGACAACAGCAGTGCCGCCAGCGGCGACAATAAAATCAACGGCAGTCCGGTAATCAGCCAGTGAGCGATCACTTTGCCCAGAACCGTGACTGGCAATGGCGTTGGCAGTAACAACAGCTGCTCCAGCGAACCGTCCAGAAAGTCATCGCGAAACAGACGCTCCAGCGCCAGTAACGACGCCAGTAACGCAGCCACCCAGGCGATACCGGGGGCAATGCGTGCCAGTTGCTGCGGATCAGGGCCAATACCCAGCGGGAACAGCGTAATGACAATCAGGAAAAACCACAGCGGGTTAATCACTTCCGCACCACTGCGGAAGGCAATTTTCAGCTCACGCTGAATCACACGGCCCAGCATCATGCCCACTCCGATACCAGACGAATTTTACGAACCCGCTCTGCGCTGTCTGGCAAATCCTGATGGGTGGTTAAAATCACCGCGCCTCCGTTATCGGCATGCTGCGCAAAACGCGCCATCAATTTTTCCACGCCAGCTTTGTCGATGGCCGTCAACGGCTCATCAAGAATCCACAAGGTTGCCGGACTGAGCCACAGGCGAGCCAATGCGACGCGTCGCTGCTGACCAGCAGAAAGCTGTGCCACTGGCACCTCTTCATATCCCAGCAAATCAACCTGCTCCAGAGCCTGGAAAATCGCGTCACTGTGGCTGTCGCCATGCCAGAAATGCAAATTCTCTAATGGTGAGAGTACCGATTTCACTCCCGGGTGATGGCCCAGATAAAGCAGATTTTGATGCCATATTTCCCGCTGCTGACGAATCGGCTGCGCCTGCCACAGCACGTCACCCTCTTCCGCCCGGCTCAATCCGGCCAGCAAGCGCAGTAGCGAGGTTTTACCTGCGCCATTTGGCCCCTCAATTTGCACGATGTCGCCTGCTTCAACACGAAAGCTCAGCCCGTTGAACAGGGTACGCTCATCGCGAACGCATGCGAGATTAATGACTTCGAGCATAAAAGGGGGAATCATGGCAATGAAATTAGGCCGGGATAATACCACAATGAATCTGTGGGCCGTAGTCTGTGAGCCATGTCACACCTACCCCAAACGGGGTAAACGGGTGGTTCAGATCAATAAATCGCTCAAAAAACCACCACAGTTAAAATCTTGTTACTCTTAAATTGAATCCACGTAACAAATCAAGCTTGCGCAAAACGGCTACGCTTATTACGCAATGGCATTATCACCGGAGGAAAATATGAAGCGTTCGCCATCGGTTTCTCAAGCGAGTAATGACGTTGAAAGCGAAGAAAAAACGCAAGGCACAGAGATTGAAGTCGATGAGGAGGCGTTACCCTCACGAGCCGCTGCCATCCATGAAGAGATACGTCAGGACGGGGAAAAGGAACTAGAGCGTGACGGTATGGCGCTGCTGTGGTCAGCGATCGCAGCTGGGATGTCGATGGGCGCCTCTCTGATGGCGAAGGGGATTTTCCAGGTCCATCTGGAGGGCGTACCTGGGGGGTTTTTACTGGAAAATCTTGGCTATACCTTTGGTTTTGTTATCGTAATTATGGCGCGTCAGCAGTTGTTCACTGAAAACACCGTGACAGCTGTGCTGCCCGTAATGCACAAACCCACGTCAGGGAATATTTTGCTGCTACTGCGCTTCTGGGGGCTGGTGCTGTCGGGTAATTTGATCGGGACGGCACTGGGTGCGCTGGCGTTTAATTATATGCCGATCTTTGATGAGGCAACCCGTCAGGCTTTCACCGTGATCAGTGAAAAAGTAATGGCAAACCCGCCGGGAGAGATGTTCGCTAATGCGGTGATTTCCGGCTGGATCATTGCCACCATGGTATGGATGTTTCCCTATGCCGGTGCCGCGAAAATTGTGGTGATCGTGATGATGACCTGGCTGGTGGCGCTTGGTGACTTAGCCCACATCGTGGTTGGTTCAGTGGAGGTGCTGTATCTGGTGTTTGCCGGCCGTATTCCCTGGCATGAATTCCTCTGGCCATTCGCCCTGCCGACGTTGCTTGGCAATATTACCGGCGGAACGCTGATTTTTGCTTTGATCAGCCATGCGCAGATTCGCAACGATATGAGCGAGGCGGCAAAAGCCAAAGCCCGTGCCGAGCAAAAACGCCAGGCGAAGTGTGAGAAATCACGCTAATTTGTTGAGATATTAAGCAAACGGGAAACAGGCGGTTAAATTTGCGTAGCTGCTGGGGTATACTGCGCGCCGACGTTCCCTTAGTTAAATGGATATAACGAGCCCCTCCTAAGGGCTAGTTGCAGGTTCGATCCCTGCAGGGAACGCCATGTCTGGTGTTACCCCTTCAAAACAACCAACGCGCCAGCGCCAGAGACACTCCGGCAATCGCAGCCATGCTCGCCATTAACCATTTTGTTTGTTTACCGATTTCCTCAAGAAGATCACTACGCGTTGCGTGGTTTGACTTAATAACCGCCAGATCGGTTTTCATTTCGCTCAGATCCTGTTCCAACTTTGACACACGAATTTCCATATTGGGCTTCCTCGCATAAGAACCTACTGTGAAACAAGTGATAATCACACCACGTTAGCAAAACCATTTTAACTACTCAGCATTGAAAATCACGCTAATTCACTGGCCAGAATCACAAAATGCGTAGGGTCTCTCAGGAAAAGCAGGACGTTGCAGAACGATCTCAGCGAGTGACAGATCTCATCCCTGCGTCTGCCGCCACGCCGAAGGCGTCACCCCATGTAACTGGCGAAACCGGTTACTGAAGTGACTGGAGGAGTGGAAACCACAGCGTAGTGCAATCTCGGTCAGCGGTAACGCCGTGTGCCTGAGCAAGGTCAGGGCTTCGTCCATGCGTCGGCGCATCACATATTGGTGTGGTGCCTCCCCGACGCTGGCGCGGAACATGCGCGCGAAATGGAACTCACTCAACGCCGCCTCAGCCGCGAGGTGTGCCAGCGTGAGCGGTTGACCCAGATGCGCATCGATATAAGCCAGAATACGACGTAGCACTACCGGGGCCAGCCCACCACGTATCTGCGGTGCTTGCCATTGCACATCGCTGTAATGCTGCAACAAATGCGTCATTAATAAGGTTGATGCGCTGCTGAGCATCAACTGGTTGGCTGGTTGTTGCCAGTCGGTGCTGAGCAGGAAATGACGATAGAGTTGAGTGATGCGATCATCCGCCGAGAATACCTTCTCATGCAAATTAAGCCGAGCCGGACTGCGATCCCAGATTTGTTCAGCCATCTGGCGCAGGTGTTGATCGGTGCAGTAAAGATGCACAAACGACAGGTCTGCGCGAATATCCCACACCGATTCGGTGCCGGAAGGCATCAGACAAAAACGATCAGGGCCACCGCCATTACGCCAACCATGCTGGGTTTTGTGCCAGGTATCATAACCATCCGCGGTGTAGAGGCTGAGGGTGTGGTGATTACTCAGATTAGTCACGCGATCGCCGCTGTTGAACCAGGCTGCCAGCTTGATGCCGCTGCTTAGCTGCACGCTGTCACGCAACTGCGCTTTATGGCGCTGAAGCATAGTAAAAGTCTGGTAATCAGGCATGGTCAACATCACTCGCTGGGCAATAGCGCTTAGTTTACGGATTCAGACGGACAGAAAACAGGCCACATTGGGACGCAGAGGTAAAAAGCGCAAGATTTTGCAATTGTGGCGCAAGAGAATGCAAGCCAACCACCACAAGGGACGTCACACTCGCCGCAAATCTGTTGTGGAGAGAGCATATGAACCTGGTGTTATATCTGGCGGTGGTTTTAATCTGGGGCACCACCTGGATAGCAATTTTTTTACAGCAGGAAGCCGCTGATACGCCGGTCCTGGTGGCGGTGTTCTGGCGCTTTTTGCTGGCTTCGCTGGTGATGCTGGTGGTATTGAAACT
Organism: Pantoea phytobeneficialis; assembly: GCF_009728735.1. Taxonomy (NCBI): domain Bacteria; kingdom Pseudomonadati; phylum Pseudomonadota; class Gammaproteobacteria; order Enterobacterales; family Erwiniaceae; genus Pantoea; species Pantoea phytobeneficialis. The sequence goes on along the minus strand of NZ_CP024636.1, from coordinate 3,119,705 downwards.
GATTCGTCGCCTGAAAAAACTGGATGCGCAGGATCACCTGTTCTGTGTTTTGCAGGGTTGTTGTGTGTTTGGCTTCAATTTCGTCTGTTTTTATCATGCCGCAGCATGGATTAGCAGTGGTCTGGAGTCGGTGATTTTTTCGATGGCGGTGCTTTATAATGCCCTGAATAGCTGGATCTTCTTCCGTCAGCGTCCCCCCTTTCGTCTGTTACCTGCCGCGATTCTCGGGTTAGGTGGTATCGTTGCGCTGTTCTGGGGCGATATCCGCGCTGCGCATCCAGCGCCACAATTGTTGTGGGGTGTGGGTTTGAGCGCGCTTGGCACGCTGGGGTTCTCCTTTGGCAATATGATTTCGACGCGCCACCAGCGTCGTCAGCGTGATGTTCTGACCACCAATAGCTATGCAATGCTTTATGGCGCGCTGATCATGGCGGTGCTGGCCACGCTAAACGGTGATTCACTGGCCCCGGCACTCAATCTGCAATGGTTGGGTTCCATGAGCTATCTGGCGATTTTTGGTTCGGTACTGGGATTTGGTGCCTATTTCACCCTGGTGGGACGAATCGGGGCCAGTCAGGCCGCCTACAGCACGCTACTGTTCCCGCTGGTGGCGTTAACGTTATCCACCCTGTATGAAGGTTATCAATGGCATAGCAACGCGATTGTCGGCCTGGTGATGATTCTGGCGGGAAATATGGTGATGTTCCTACGCTGGCCGACCGCAAAACGCCTGCGTCTGGCCTGATGCACGAGAGCGGGCATTGCGCCCGCTCTCTGGTCCTCTTAGCGCCAGCCCTGCACGCCGATATTGAGCTGGTGAGGTTGATTGATCGCTTTTCTGGCGATCCAGTAAAGCAGTATGCGCTCATCGTCTCTGTCGCGATCGGCCATTGCCAGTAGTTTCAACGACAGCGTGGATTTATTCACTGGTTGATGTTCATCGCTTAACTCGATCACCGCCTGACCGATGATGCAGCAAACTTCATCCTCACTCGACGCGGATTCATATGCTCGGTCTTTCATATTTCCTCCTGTTTGATGAGCTTTAAGCATGGCAAAATTTTATTAGTTTGCAGCCCATAAATGGCCTGAGACGCATCTGGTTACATATCACCACCTGATGCAACAATCTTTCATGCACTGACACGCAATGCGTGCTAGCAAGTAGCGCAATGCCATTCATACCGGTTTCACTGCATTTCATTCCGTCGCTACAGCCTCTCACGCCTTTTCTCCCCACGCCTACGCGCGAGCGGATTACCATCGCTTCAGTTTCCGAATTCCCGGATGGGAGAGAAAAATATGCAAACCACCACATCAAATTATCAACGCACCCGCTGGCTCACCCTGGCTGGCACCATTTTGACTCAATTTGCGTTAGGTTCGGTCTACACCTGGAGCCTGTTTAACGGCCAACTGGCGCATAAGCTTGATGCCCCGGTCAGTCAGGTCGCGTTCTCGTTTGGTTTACTGAGCCTCGGCCTGGCGATTGCTTCATCGCTGGCCGGTAAATTACAGGAACGCTTCGGCGTACGTAATGTCACCATTGGTGCCGGTGTATTGATGGCGCTGGGTTTCTGGTTAACCGCGCATGCGGATAACCTGATGATGCTGTACCTCAGCGCAGGGGTACTGGTCGGGCTGGCTGATGGTGCCGGTTATCTGATGACCTTATCCAACTGCGTAAAATGGTTCCCGGAACGTAAAGGGGTGATCTCCGCCTGTGCCATCGGTGCCTACGGTTTGGGTAGCCTGGGCTTTAAATTTATCTGCGGCGCGCTGCTCAACAGCCAGGGGCTGGAAAACACCTTCGTGATTTGGGGGGTGCTGGCAATGACCATGATCATCCTCGGCGCACTGCTGATGCGTGATGCACCGGTCCAGCAGAGCAGCAGCACCTCCGCCGTGCAAAGCAAAGATTACACGCTGGCGCAGTCCATCCGTTTACCACAATACTGGATGCTGGCGCTGATGTTCCTCACTGCCTGCATGAGCGGTTTGTATGTGATTGGCGTGGCGAAAGATATTGGCGAGGGTCTGGTTCATCTCAGCACACAAACTGCGGCGAATGCGGTGACGGTGATTGCTATCGCTAACCTGAGTGGTCGTCTGGTGTTGGGTGTGCTGTCCGATAAAATGGCGCGTATCCGGGTGATTTCGCTGGCACAGGTGGTTTCACTGGCAGGGATGAGCATTTTGCTTTTCACCCACATGAATGAATCCACCTTCTTTATTTCCCTGGCCTGCGTGGCATTCAGCTTTGGCGGCACCATCACCGTCTTCCCGTCACTGGTCAGCGATTTCTTCGGCCTGAACAACCTGACCAAAAATTACGGCCTGATTTATCTGGGTTTTGGTATCGGTAGCGTGCTGGGATCACTGGTGGCATCGGTGTTTGGTGGCTTCACTATCACCTTCAGCCTGATTATGACCTTGCTGGTGATTTCATTGTTCCTGTCACTCAGCATCCGCCTGCCGCAACGCCACAATGTACAGGAGCCGGTACTACATCGCAGTTAAGTTCCAGGCCATGCCGTGCTTTCGGGCACGGCATGTTTTTATCCTTTAAATAACGGCTCCGCTATTCCCGCCACGTCCACCTCCACAGCAAAAATATCGCCCGACTGCGGATAACGTGTCAGCTCCTCGGCAGTTCGATGTTCACGCGATGAGGTGATATACAGGGTTTTCAAATCGGCACCGCCAAACGCGACCATCGTCGGCCAGCGCACCGGCAACGTAATCTCATCGACGATCTTCGCTGTCAGCGGATCAATACGCACCACCCGACCACCGTCAAATAGCGCAGACCAGTAGTAACCTTCGCTGTCCACCGCAGCACCATCCGGCAATCCCCCTTTGGCATCAAACTGACGAAAACGCTGACGCTCGCCAGGTTCGCCGTTTTGGACATTCAGTGGGTAGCGATACAGCACTTCATTGGGGGTATCGCTGTGATACATCCATTGGCGATCCGGTGAGAACGCCAGACCGTTGGAAATTTTCACGTCCTCAGCCATCACCGCTAATACACCATCAGGGGTAACGCGGCACAGTAGCCCACCATTTTTATCCTGTGGCTCCCACAGGCTGCCGCACCAGAAATTCCCCCAGGGGTCGACACGCCCGTCGTTGAAGCGACTCTTCGCTGCAACCCCCGGATTATCTGCCAGCTTACGCTGGGGTTTACCCTGTTGATCCAGCAGCCAGACGCCACTGCGCAGCGCCGCAATTAAGCCGCCCTGCTCACGCAGCCCAATACAACCCACCTCTTCCTGTTGAGGAAACGTATGCAACTCACCACTGACGGGATCGAAACGATGAATGGCAGGTGCCAGAATATCCACACACCACAGCACCTGTTCGCGTGTTGACCATAAAGGACACTCAGCCAACTCGGCCTGCAAGGCCAGTACATTTCTCACTTCACGCGCCATGATTGCTCCTTATTTATGCTGTCCCGACTGTAACCTGTATTTCAGAAACCTGCGCGATAAATCGCACCGCTAACGTCATCTATTTTAACTGAGAACAGATATTATTTAGACTTGCTTTTCAGACTAATCGCGTTATTATCATCAGGCATTCAGCTTATTCCGATTGGTTTATATTCCTTCCTGACAATCCTCTCTGCAAATTGAAATATTCAGAAATAGATCCAGAAATAACTCTACATTCGCTGCATCTTCGCTCCACTTTTCCACTGTAATCTGGCCTCATTGGAAAAGAGGAGGACTCTCCATGAAAAAACTAATTAAAGTTGCGTCTGTCGTTGCCGTCGTTGCCATGCTGAGTGGTTGTATTATTGATGGTGGTCACGGACGTGGACCTGGCTGGGGACCGCCACATGGGGGCTGGCACGGTGGCTGGCATCATGGGCCAGGACCAGGCAGACACTGGTAAGCGGGCAAAGCTAACACACAGCAAATAATAAAAAAGAAAAAGGGCGGGAAAATTTCCCGCCCTTCTTTTTTAACTTTTCACTGCGTAATTGCATTGATACCAGGCTTTCTTTAGTCCTGGAATATGACTATCCTGGGCGGGTAACGCTTCAACTTTATCAAATCCACGCTTGCTGCAATATTCAGCCAAATCTACTGCCATAGCATCTTTATTAAATGTCTGCGGATCGTAACGATACTGCACAGTATTTGAGCTGGGATCTTCATCTACACGCTCAAATCCTCCTGGGTGACTGACACTACAGCCAGACAATAATAACAGCGCGATGGCACCCATTAACCCATTTTTCATTGTGATGTCCTCATTTAGCACCGCAGTGTAAAAAGCAGCGCTGCGTCTGGCTATAGGAATGGGGAGCGAAATATCTGAACAAAGAAAAGATTTTACCAATTAAATTAATAAAACCAAACGGCTATTCTTATCACTTCTGTAGTGACATACTTTTCTCAGACAAAACGAAGTCCACGCCACACCAGGTGAATAACGTAAAAGACTGACTGATTGTGACCTTATTGCCCGTGCTGAGCGGGCTTTTTTTGCCCGCTATCCGGTAAGACTGACCATTTTACGCAGAAGATTAGCCGCTTGTTTGTCAGGCAATGCGAGAATGCCGTTGTAGAGGTCAATCGACATCGCGCACATCGCCGAACGATCGACCGTGGTATCCGCAGGCATATTAAGTTGTTGCAGACGGTCACCCCATTTGCTGTACAACGTCTCCACCACTTTCTGCAAATCACGCTGCGCCGCCTGATTATCCAGCGGTTGCTCATCTCCGGTGCTTTGCGCCAGCAATTCGTCCAATGCCTGCGCATCACGCTGATTCAGTTGTGGTGGCAGCAATTGCTGTAAATTGACACCGCCATTCACCTGCGGGTAAAGAAACCGGAAGCAGCTTTGTGCATTCTGTTGTTGCAGCGCCTGCATCTCCTCGACGGAAACGCGAATGTAATTGAGGATGGCGGTATCACTGGCACGGACCAGACGTTGATTAACTAAATCGAATAGCCAGCCACGCATCTCGCCCAACGCTTCTTCCGGTGGCACCCCGGCCAGACGTTTATGCAACAACTCACGATTCAGGAGCTGCCACAACACGGGTTCCTGGGTTTTCAACAGCCGATAACCCGGTGCCTCGCTGAGTTGATTAGCGACTTCAGTCGCCAGCGCCTGCCGCTGCTGGCGTGGATGCAGCCAGCTAAACCACAGCAGATTGGCCAGCAACACCGGTAACAGAAAGAGCAGCACACCCTGCCAGAGACGCAATGCGGTGGTACGCAACAGCACAATAATGATCAGCGCCAGCAGCCCAAATGCCACCAGCGTAATAATGAAAAGCGAGAGCATGGAGCGGTTATTAATCCTTGCGTACGTCAATCAGAACCGGACAGTTGGCGCGTTCAATCACGGCAGCGCTGACCGAGCCTTTCAGCAGGCGGTTGAACGGCGAAAGATGGCGTCGTCCCATGATAATCATGCTGGCCTGCACGGCAGCCGACTGTGCAACAATGGTTTCCGCCGCTTCCCCGGCCAGAATCACCCCTTTTGCTGTCACCCCGGCGCGCATAATCGGTGCCAGCGCATGGCGCACCACCATTTCAGCGGTATTTTGTTCATCCTTTGCCACCAGAAAATCATCCGGATCTTCACCGGCATCAATCTCAATCGGCTGGTTGCAGGAAGAATAAGCCGGGTCGATGCAGCACAGCACCACTACCTGCGCCTGGTGCGCAAGCGCCTGTTCAATCGTCAGGGCGATCACTTTCTCCGCCACTGGAGAGTTATCAATGGCCATCAACAAGGTTTTCATCTGCGGTTATCCTTCAACAGCGGTCATTTTGCCAATTTCGCGGGTCAGCGCCTCTTTACACTTCAGGATTTCCTCACAATAACGCGCCTCGTGTTTACGAAAACGCGCTGTCGGCACCAGCAGTGAAATAGAGAAGCGGCCAAATAAAGTGTCGATCGCCACCGCCATGGTTGAGATGCCCTCCAGCGTCTCACCACGATCGTAGGAGAAGCCGGTTTTGCGCACTTCACCAATCAACTCCAGCAACTGCGGCAGCGTTTTGATGGTCATCTCCGTCAGCTCTTTATAGGCTTCGCCGACAATTACCCTGACATCTTCATCGCTCTCCAGCGCCAGTAAGGCCCGACCGCCCGAGGTGCTGTAGAGCGGCAGATTCAGCCCCATGCGCGGCACCACACGCAGTTCGCGTGACGCCACCACATAATGGACGATAGCCAGTTGGGTACCACTGGCGCGTGCCAGTGAGACAGTTTCATTCGTCTCTGCGGAAAGTCGTTCAAGAAAAGGACGCACCACTTCAACCACGTCACTGTGCACGCTGGAGATCAGCTTCAGCAGCGCCGGACCGAGGCGTAATCCGCCTGCGCCACTGCTGCGTACCAGTTGCGCATTATCCAACGCGGCGACAATACGTTGCACCGTCGAACGGGGTAAATCCACCGCCTGAGCAATCTCCCCCAGGCTCATACCGCCGGGATGCTCACCCAATGCATTTAGAATTTTTGCCGCGCGGGCGATGACCTGAATGCCGCCCGCTTTTTCATCCTCACGGCAGGAGGGGATTTCAACCATAGTGCGATCCTTTGTGGCCTGCCCTACTTTAGCGCGATTAACCGCACTTTTACACCCTGTATCACATTGCAATACAACATACCGGGATGTAATATGCGATCTGTATCACATCGCAATACACTGCATCAACATAACGAGAAACCTGCTATGAATGCCCAGCCCGCAGCGGCCCCGGCACCCCATCCTTTTACCCTGCGCCTTGCGCTCGGTCTGGTGGGTGTGCTGATTGCCGCCCTGACCGCCGGTTTAAACGATCGCGTCACCGATATTGCTCTGGCGGATATCCGTGCAGCCATTGGCATCAGTTACGATCAGGGTAGCTGGATCATTTCTGCTTACCAGGCTGCCGAAGTGGCCACCATGATGATTGCGCCCTGGTTTGCCGTCACCTTCTCGCTGCGCCGTTTTGCGCTTACCGTCTCGGCTGGCTTCATGATCACCGGCATTCTGCTGCCGCTGCTACCCAATGCCACCTTATTTATCACCCTGCGCGTTATCCAGGGGCTGTTTGGTGGCGCTCTGCCCCCGTTACTGATGACGGTCGCGTTACGTTTCTTGCCTCCGCCGATCAAACTTTATGGCCTTGGCGCTTACGCGCTGACAGCGACCTTCGGCCCCAATCTTGCCGCCTCATTGGCTGCTTTCTGGACCGACGACGTCAGTTGGATGTTCGTGTTCTGGCAAGTGGTGCCCGCTATGCTGGTAGCCATGTTGCTGATTGGCTGGGGCCTGCCCCAGGACCCACTGCGTTTCGAGCGTTTCCAGCAAATGGATCTGTTCGGCATGCTGACCGGTTGCAGCGGTATCGCGTTGCTGATCCTCGCACTGACACAGGGTGAACGATTGGACTGGCTCAGCTCGCCATTAATCGTCGCGCTATTATTTAGCGCCGCGGCATTGCTGATTGTGTTCTTTATTAATGAATGGTTTCACCCGTTGCCATTGTTCAAGTTGCAGATGCTGCAACGCCACAACCTCGCGCACGGTCTGCTGGCACTGGCCGGGGTACTGATTCTGTCGCTTTCCGGTTCAGCCCTACCCTCGGCTTACTTTGGCCAGATCGAGGGTTTCCGTACCCTGCAATTTGCCCCGCTGGCACTGACGGTGGGTTTACCGCAGTTGTTAATCGCACCGTTGATTGCCGCGCTGCTGAATATCCGCTGGATTGACTGCCGCTGGATGCTGACCGCAGGCGTGGCATTGCTGGTGACCTCCTGCCTGCTCGGGATGCAAATCACCACCGACTGGGGGCGACAAAATTTCTGGCTGATACAAATTTTGCAGGCTTTTGGTCAGCCAATGGTGATTTTGCCGGTGTTGATGAGCGCCACCAGCGTCGTTGCCCCGCCGGAAGGTCCTTTTGCCTCCGCGATGTTTAATACCGTGCGCGGCTTCTCCAGCGTCGCCGCCAGTACGCTGGTGGAGTGGTTTATCAGCCACCGCGAACAGTTTCATTCCAATATCCTGGTGGGTAACGCCGCCAGCCGTTCGTGGTTGATGACCGCACCCACCAGCGCACAGGCAAGCAGCAGCTTCCCGCTTTTGCCGGATGGCAGCGCCAGCAGCAGTGAAAACCTGAGCGGTTTCGCCAGTCTGCTGAAGCATCAGGCGATGGTGCTCAGTTTGAGTGATAGCTATGTGATGCTGATCGGTTTCGCCGCACTGCTTCTGCTGCTCACCGCCTGGCTGCCAAAACGTGTCTGGCCGCCACAAACTCTGATTCAACCTGTTACAAACACGTCGAGATAACTGATATGCGTGCTTTTGCTCTGAAAAGAACGGTGCTGCTGAGCGCCTTACTGCTGGTGTTGCTGATCATGGCTTTTTTCGTCTGGTCGTCGATGACCGCCAATGATCACCGAACGGATGATGCTTACGTCAATGCGGATTACACGCTGGTTGCGCCGAAAGTCTCCGGCTATATCGCCAGCGTTAATGTGCAGGATAACCAGCGCGTCAAAGCGGGTGAACTGCTGGCGACGCTCGACGACCGTGATTATCGCGTCGCGCTGGAAACCGCCAAAGCCAATTTACAGGTCAGTGAAGCCAAGCGTCTGAGCAGCCAGGCGCAACTGGAGCAACAGCAATCCACCATTGACCAGGCAAAAGCGACACTGGCCGCCAGCCAGGCTTCAGCTCAGTATGCCGGTCAGAGTGCGGCGCGTTACGACAGCCTGTATAAAAGTGGCACCATCGCCGCCGATGAGCAGCAAAAAGCCACATCTACTCAGCGCTCCGCTGCCGCCACCGTACGCCAGAGCGAAGCGGCGCTGGCCGCCGCCGTGAAGGAAGTTGGTGTTTTGCAGGCAGCATTGCGTCAGGCAGAAGCGGATGTCACCGCCGCACAAGCCAGCGTCGATCAGGCACAGCTTAATCTGTCCTACACCCGTATCGTCGCCCCGGTCGATGGCATGGTGGGACAACGTTCGGTGCGACTCGGGGCCTATGTTACGGCGGGAACCCGTTTGCTGGCGGTGGTGCCGTTGCAGCAAACCTATATCACCGCCAACTATCTGGAAACGCAGTTGACGGATGTGCGTGAGGGGCAAAAGGTGTTGGTGCGGGTGGATGCCCTGCCGGGCAAGACATTTTCCGGCCATGTTGACAGCATTGCGCCCGCCACGGGAGCAACCTTTTCCGCCATTTCACCCGATAACGCGACAGGCAACTACACCAAGGTGGTGCAACGCCTGCCGGTGAAAATCGTGCTGGATCCCAACCAGGCCGATCTGGCGCAATTACGCGTTGGCATGTCGGCGATCCCGGAAATTGAAGTGCACTAAAAACGTGAGAAATATCTCAGAATGGATCTATTTCTTTTCGGAAAAATTACGCGTAAATTAGCGTTCGATCCTGTTCTGAGTTTGCTCTGAACGACCTGAGATGAAAGCGTGTAGCGGTGATGAACTCCACCTTTCTCTTATTCTGTCGCGTTACGCTGGTCTGGGATCACCATCGTCGTAAACGCTCAGAGGAGTTGTAGTGTGAAATACGCTTTGATGGGAATCTCTTTTTTCCTGTTAATCTGGGTCGGCACCTTCATGCTGATGCTCTAGTATCACCAGGAAGGGGCGACGGGATTGTCGCCCCTGAAACGGAAGGCTATTCTTCTTCTGTGGTTTTCACGGTTCCGGGCAAAATCCCGTCGGCACGGAACATCGCTTTAATTCCCCGCACCGCCTGACGAATACGATCGCTGTTCTCAATCAGCGCAAAACGCACATGGGTGTCACCGTAGTCACCAAAGCCGATACCTGGCGACACGCACACTTTGGCCTCCTGCAATAAACGTTTGGCAAACTCCAGCGAACCAAGATGCGCGTAATGGTCAGGAATTTTCGCCCAGACGTACATCGAGGCTTTGGGCATCTCGACCATCCATCCCGCTTCGTGCAGCCCTTTCACCAGCACATCACGACGACGTTTGTACTGCTCGGCGATATCGCGTACACATTGCTGATCCCCTTCCAGCGCAGCGATTGCTGCCACCTGCAACGGCGTAAAGGTGCCGTAATCGTGGTAACTCTTGATACGCGCCAGCGCCGAAACCAACTCTTTATTGCCGACCATAAAACCGATACGCCAGCCCGCCATGTTGTAGCTTTTCGACAGGGTGAAAAACTCAACCGCGACATCGCGTGCACCCGGCACCTGCATGATCGACGGCGCTTTCCAGCCATCGTAGACAATGTCGGCATAGGCCAGGTCGTGGATCACCAACACGTTGTACTGCTTCGCCAGCGCAATCACGCGTTCGAAGAAATCCAGTTCCACGCATTGCGCAGTCGGGTTGGACGGGAAACCGAGGATCATCATCTTCGGTTTTGGGTAGCTTTCACGAATGGCGCGTTCCAGCTCGTTAAAGAAATCGACGCCCGCCACCAGCGGCACAGAACGGACCTGCGCCCCGGCAATCACCGCGCCGTAAATATGAATAGGGTAGCTGGGGTTCGGCACCAACACGGTGTCGCCGTGGTCGAGGGTTGCCAGCATCAAATGCGCCAGTCCCTCTTTCGAACCGATGGTGACAATGGCTTCAGACTCAGGATCGATATCCACCTGATAACGGTCAGCGTACCAGCGTGAAATCGCGCGACGCAGGCGCGGGATCCCTTTCGAGGTGGAGTAGCCGTGAGTGTCCTCGCGCTGGGCCACCTGGCACAGTTTTTCTACGATATGCGGCGGCGTCGCGCCATCCGGGTTCCCCATCGAAAAATCGATGATGTCTTCGCCGCGCCGACGCGCAGCCATCTTCAATTCAGCGGTGATGTTAAAAACGTAAGGGGGAAGGCGGTCAATACGAGAAAAACGACGGGGTGTGCTGTTATCAGCCATGATGTCCTCTGGAGTACGTTAGCGCCCGGACCGTCCGAGCGACGTGGGTCACTGCTGTGACCGAACCAAGAACATAACGCGGTGATAACAGGATTGTCGAGAGCCGAAGATAATATTTTTATTTTTGCTGATTCAGACGCCCCAGCACCCAATCGTTCACCCATTGGCCGTTTAACAGATAATTATCCCGTAGCGTCCCCTCCAGCACAAAATCATTCTTCTCCAGAATGCGTCTTGATGGCCAATTCCCCTCCACCACCAGTGCTTTCAGCTTATGAAATTCGGCTTGCAGCAAAAACGTACAAAGCGCACCCAGCGCCTCGCTGCCATACCCCTGTCCGGTAAAACGATGCAGCATCATGTAGCCGACCTCGGCCTGGCGATAGGGTTCCCACTCCGGGTTGCAACCAAACAGGCCTATTGCTTCGCCGGTTTCACGCAAACGGGCCACCATGCACAACATGTGAAAACTGCTGACCTGCCAGGGAGCAAGGCGTTCCGTAAACCGCTGACGGATATCCTCTTCATCGGGGATTTCACTTACCCAGATCATGGTCGCGGCATCTTCATGTACCGCTTTGAAAATCTGCCAGTCTTCCGGCTGGAGGCGGTTGAGGGTCAAACGGGCTGTAACTAATTGCATGGCTGCGCTCCGAAAAAGGCTTAGGCCAACATAACAAACCGCACCGGTGACAACCAGTCTCAGCGCAGGGAAAAGCTAATCCTCTTTTTACTACTCAACTTTTCCTCTTTTTGCGTTTTACACGATAAAAATTGATCCTGGCCATAAGAAGTGTCTGAGGCCGGTCAGGGCGCTGGCGGATCGCGATCACATTTTTTATCATAGCCCTACCCTCCGGTTACTGACGAGATGCCTGTGCCTTCTCACTTTGACATGCTGCTGGCGGTATTTGACCGCGCCGCGCTGATGCTGATTTGCCTGTTCTTTCTCACCCGGACGCGCGCATTTCGCCAGTTACTACAGAAAGATGAACACTCGCGTCAGGAAAAAGTGGTGGTGACAGCGATTTTTTCGCTGTTTGCCCTGTTCAGCACCTGGTCAGGTATTGATGTCGATGGTTCACTGCTTAACGTGCGCGTGATTGCCGTAATGTCAGGTGGCATTTTGTTTGGCCCGTGGGTCGGCATCGCCACCGGGGTGATTGCCGGCTTGCATCGTTTTCTGATTGATATTCATGGCATTACCTCGATTCCCTGCCTGATTACCAGCATCATTGCCGGTATCGCCTCGGGGGCGATTAATCGTCGGGTGAGCAAGGAACAGCGTTGGCGCGCCGGTATTCTCGGCGGCATGTTATGTGAAACCCTCACCATGCTGCTGATTGTGCTGTGGGCCAGACCGATGTCACTCGGCCTGGATATTGTTTCCGAGATTGCGCTGCCGATGATCCTCGGCGCTTCCAGCATCGGTTTGATTGTGTTGCTGGTACAGAGTGTCGAAGGTGAAAAAGAGGCGATTGCCGCGCGACAGGCCAAGCTGGCGCTGGAAATTGCCAACAAGACGCTGCCGTTGTTCCGCCAGATTAACAGCCACTCGTTGCATCAGGTATGCGACATCATTCGTTGTGAAATCAATGCTGACGCCGTGGCGATCACCAATACCAAACAGATTCTCGCCTACGTCGGCTACGGCGCGCAAAACTATCAGAATGGCGACGACGGCCTCAGCCCGACCACCGCGCAGGCGATCACCAGCGGTAAAATCATCATCAAGAATAATGACGAAGCGCACCGTACCAAGGATATTCACTCAATGCTGGTTATTCCCCTTTTGGAAAAAGGGGAAGTCACCGGCACGCTAAAAATCTATTATCGCCGCGCTCACCGTATCACCGGATCACTAAAAGAGATGGCCGTGGGGCTGTCGCAAATCATCTCTACCCAGTTGGAAGTGTCCCGCGCCGAGCAACTGCGTGAGATGGCAAACAAAGCTGAACTGCGTGCCTTACAAAGCAAGATCAACCCACATTTCCTGTTTAACGCCCTGAACGCCATTTCAGCATCGATTCGAATGAACCCGGATACCGCACGCCAGTTGGTAATTAATCTGTCGCGCTATTTGCGTTACAACCTGGAACTGAATGACGACGAGCCAATCGATATCAAAAAAGAGCTGTGGCAGGTGAAGGATTACATTGCCATCGAACAGGCACGCTTTGGTGACAAGCTATCGATGATCTATGACATCGACGAAGACCTGCATTTTACCTTGCCCAGTCTGCTGATTCAGCCGCTGGTCGAGAATGCCATCGTGCACGGCATCCAGCCCTGTCGCGGCAAAGGCGTGGTGACTCTCAGCGTCAAAGATCTCGGTGATCGGGTGCGGGTGGCGGTACGTGATACCGGAGCCGGAATCAGTGAAGAGGTAATGGCACGCGTGGCGCGGGATGAGATGCCCGGTAATAAAATCGGCCTGTTGAATGTACATCATCGGGTGAAGTTGCTCTCCGGCCAGGGATTGACCATAGAGCGCCATCAACCTGGCACCGAAATCTCCTTTACCCTCAGCAAACATGGCCATCGACTACCAGCAACACAGGCCAGCGTGACGGAGACTTCAGCGTGAAAGCCATTATTGTCGAAGACGAGTTTCTGGCACAGCAGGAACTGAGCTGGATGATTCAGCATCACAGCCAGATCACCATCGAAGCCTGTTTTGATGACGGACTGGAAGTCCTGAAGTATCTGCAAAACCATCGGGTCGATGTCATTTTCCTCGACATCAATATCCCCTCGCTGGATGGCATGTTGTTGGCGCAAAACATCAATCAATTCGCCCATAAGCCGTTAATTGTGTTTATTACCGCGTGGAAAGAGCATGCGGTAGAAGCCTTCGAGCTGGAGGCTTTTGACTACATTCTGAAGCCGTATCACGAATCACGCATCATCACCATGCTTAACAAGCTGGAGGCGAGCTGGCAACAGCAGCAGTCCCCCGCCAGCAGCCCGCAGGCTATTGCCCAGCAGACGGTAAATCTGGTGAAGGATGAGCGCATCATCGTCACCGATATTAACGATATTTATTATGTTGAAGCCCACGAGAAACTGACGTTCGTGTATACGCGACGCGAAGCGTATGTGATGTCGATGACCATCAGCGAGTTTTGTAGCCGCTTACCCGAGACGGCTTTCTTTCGCTGCCACCGTTCATACTGCGTCAACCTGAGTAAAATCCGCGAGATAGAACCCTGGTTCAACAATACTTATCTGGTGAAATTACGCGATTTGGATGCGCAGGTGCCGGTGAGTCGTAGCAAGGTGAAAGCGTTTCGGCAACTGATGCGCTTATAAGGCGAGCAGCGCTGGAGGCCACTCGCCTGCGGGAAATTACAGCACGCGACCCAGTGTCTGACGCAGATGCGCGCCTGCACCAAGCAAGCCCGGCTGATCGTGCGTAATCATAAACACGGGGATATCAACCAGATAGTCGCGGAAGCGGCCCTTGTCTTCAAACGCGGCGCGGAAGCCGGAGGCTTTAAAGAAGTCGAGGAAACGCGGCACAATACCACCGGCGATATACACGCCGCCAAAGGTGCCGAGATTCAGCGCGAGGTTGCCGCCAAAACGTCCCATGATGACGCAGAACAACGACAATGCGCGGCGGCAATCGATGCAGCTGTCTTTCAGCGCGCGTTCGGTCACGTCTTTAGGTTTCAGGTTTTCCGGCTCGCGCTGATCCGATTTGACGATAGCGCGATAGAGATTAACCAGCCCGGAACCGGACAGTACACGTTCCGCTGAAACATGGCCCAGTTCCGCGCGCAGCACTTCCAGAATCTCGCCCTCTTCTTCGCTGTTCGGCGCGAAATCAACATGGCCGCCCTCGCCCGGCAGACTGACCCAGCGCTTATCGACATGCACCAGATGGCTGACGCCGAGGCCGGTGCCCGCGCCGTAAATAGCGATCGGCTTATCTTTCACCGGGGCTTTGCCGCCAAACTGAATCACATCACTTTCCGCCAGCATCGGCACCGCCATTGAGATGGCGGTGAAGTCATTGATGATCTCAAGATGAGCAAAACCCAGGCTCTCTTTCATCTGCTTCGTGGAGAAAGCCCAGTCATGGTTGGTCATTTCGACCCAATCGCCGGTGATCGGGCAGGCAATGGCGATGCAGCCATCTTTAATATCCTGCTTCTGCTCATCCAGATAGTGACGAATCACCGCTTCGAGATTGTCATAGTCTGCTGTTGAGAATGTTTTGGCCTGGGAGATGGCACCGGTTTCCACCTCACACAGGGCGAGACGGGCATTGGTGCCGCCCACATCGCCGACCAGGGCGTATTTTGTCATTCTTCTGCTGCTCCGCTTGGGTCATAAATAATTGCAAGACACTATAAAAGCCTGCCAATAAAACAACAACGCCCATCAGTGCGTCAGATGGGCGTAATCACTCAGGTGCGACCACATCCTGCCATGCAGTGGCTGGACTGCACAGAGGCAACTGTCCGAATTCAGCCGCCGTTGCGCTGATGCAGCGAGGCAGTCACTTTACGCAGCAATGGTGGGATATCTTCTTTATCCAGCACCACTTCCACCAGCGACAAACGCTGATTATTCGCCAGCCGTGCCATCACCGCCTCCAGTTGCACCGTTTCGCTGACGCGCCAGCTTTGCGCTTCTCCCGTCAGACTGAGCGCCTGCGGCAGCGCAGTCCAGTTCCACTGCGCAATGTCGTTGTAACGCTGATGCGCGCCATGAATCGCGCGTTCGACGGTATAACCTTCATTATTGAGAAGAAAAATAATCGGCTGCTGACCATCGCGCTGCATGGATCCCAGCTCCTGGATGGTTAACTGAGCCGAACCGTCGCCGATGATGAGAATTACCCGCCGTTGCGGCTGCGCGGTTTGCGCACCAAAGGCGGCGGGTAAAGTATAGCCAATCGAACCCCAGAGCGGCTGAACCAGCAATTGCACATCCTCGGGGAGGCGTAAAGCGGCGGCACCAAAGGCGGCAGTACCTTGATCGGCAAGGATAATATCACCTGGCAGCAGGAAACGCTGCATTGCCTGCCAGAAGGCATGCTGACTGATGAAAGCATCATCATCCGATGTATCTTCCCGTGTCGCCATGCCACCGATAGCCCAACGTTCGCCATAACGTCGGAACAAAGGTTCCAGCACGCCCAGCGCTTCTGCCATGCTTAAGGGCGAGAAGGTTTCCCCGGCAACCACAGCATGGAACGGTTGCAGGTCGATAAGTTTTTCTGTGGGGAGCTGCTGGGTAAAACCGGCGGTTAAGGTATCGGTGAAACGAACACCGACGCAGACAGTCACGTCAGTTTCTTCTATGGCCGCCCGCACCGCTGGCGTACTGCCCTCCCCGGCATAGGTGCCGACAAAGCCTGGCTGCTGCTCATCCAGCACGCCTTTGCCCATCAACAGGGTGGCGGCAGGAATGGCACGCAGCTGACGCAGGGCAGCCAGGGGGGATTGCAGTTGCCAGCGCGCGGCAAGGAAATCGGCCAGCAGCGCCACATGTTGAGCCGATGACAGCATAGCTTCCGCCGCTGTCGCAAAGGCATCTACCGCGGAAGGAAGCGACGTGATGGCAGAGGATGGCAGCGGTAAGGTGACCTCGGCCTGAGCAACATCGACCGCCAACAGCAAATAACCAGGGCGGTGTTGATACAGGGCTTCACCCATCACGCGATCGATTTCCTGTACCGCATTCTCTGCGGTCAGCACCGCGCTCGCCGCACTCACCTCCTGCGCCATACGGCTGAAGTGACGGAAATCGCCATCGCCCAGAGAATGATGGACACAATCCCCCTGGCTCTGTACCTGGCTGGCCGGTGCACCCACGATATGAATCACCGGTACATATTCGGCGTAACTGCCAGCGATACCGTTGATCGCACTTAACTCGCCGACGCCGAAAGTGGTCAGCAAGGCGGCAGCGCCGTTACAACGGCCATAACCATCCGCCGCATAGGCCGCATTCAGCTCGTTAGCGCAGCCGACCCAGGTGATATCGGGATGCGCAATGACGCTATCGAGAAACTGTAAATTGTAATCCCCCGGCACGCCAAACAGGTGCCGGATCCCCGCTTGCTGTAAACGCATCAACAAAAATTCGCCAACTTTGAGGGTTTTCATGCGCAGCGACTCCTTGGTGGGTTATATCTGGAGTATTAGCGATGCGGCTGAATTGGTTAGATTTTCAACATCATTTCTCAGAATGATCTGGCAACAGAACGTTACGATGACGGAAAAATCCGTAAGTTGCGATCGCCGACGCGTTTGCCATTAGTGTAAACGCATACACTGCTATGCTGATGACACTTTCTCCCCCTTTGAGACAGGAACGCTGCATGAGTGTTTTTCCCCATCCCGAACGTTATCAACAGATGCAATATCGCCGCAGTGGTCGTAGTGGCCTGAAACTTCCAGCGATTTCGCTTGGCTTGTGGCACAACTTTGGCGACAGCACCCGGGTTGATAACAGCCGCGAACTGCTGCGCCACGCTTTTGATTGCGGCATCACGCATTTTGACCTGGCAAATAACTACGGACCGCCGCCGGGATCGGCTGAAGAGAATTTTGGGCGCATTCTGCGGGAGGATTTCCGTGGCTATCGTGATGAGTTGTTAATCTCCACCAAAGCCGGTTACACCATGTGGGATGGCCCCTATGGTGACTGGGGTTCGCGCAAGTATCTGATTTCCAGCCTCGATCAAAGCCTGAAACGCATGGGGTTGGAATACGTGGATATCTTTTATCACCATCGTCCGGACCCGGAAACCCCGCTGGAAGAAACCATGCGGGCGCTGGATCAGGTGGTGCGCCAGGGCAAAGCGCTGTATGCCGCCATCTCAAATTACCCGGCAGAGCGCGCCGCTGAAGCGATTGCCATTCTGCGCGACCTCGGTACGCCCTGCCTGATTCACCAGCCACGCTACTCGATGTTTGAGCGCGCGCCGGAACAAGGGTTGCTGGATGTATTGGGCGACAATGGCGTCGGCTGCATCGCCTTCTCACCACTGGCTGGTGGCGTTCTGACTGACCGTTATCTGCAAGGTATTCCCGAGGATTCAAGGGTGGCCAGCGGCAGCAAATTCCTGCGTGAAGACCAACTGACACAGGAAAAAATGGCCAAGGTCCGTGCATTGCAAAACATTGCACAGCAGCGTGACCAGAAACTGGCGCAGATGGCGCTGAGTTGGGTGCTGCGTGATACCCGCGTCACCTCAGTATTGATTGGTGCCAGTAAAACTGCGCAAATTGATGATGCCGTTGCCATGCTGAGCCAGCCTGCGCTGAGCGAAGCAGAGTTAGAGGCCATCAACGCGATTCTGGTGTAACCGCTTTCCCGCCCGGCCAAAGCCGGGCTTCCCTTCCGGCAGAAAACTCTTATTTCAGATTATCCTCAATGTATTCAGACTACGTCTTAAGGTCTTTTTGGTCCGATCTGGCAGACTAGCGCAACGGTAGCAATCGATAAGCTGCCGGAAAGGAGAATTATGAAACGTGGAATTTTGTTTGCCGCTTTGCTGGCAACGCTGTCCCCACTGGCACTACACACAGCCCATGCCAGTAGTGCCACCATTAATCTGGCCCCTGGCATCACCCTGCATTTAGGCGATCGCGATCATCGAGGTTACTACTGGGATGGTGGCCGCTGGCGCGAACCGCGTTGGTGGAATGATCGCTATCGTTATCACGATCATCGTTGGTGGCGTCATGAGGAGTGGCGTCGACATGAGGCGTGGAAACGCGAGCAGGAACGTCGCCGTCATGAGCGCTGGCGTTATGAGCATCGTCATGACCATCATGGACATGGTCACGGCCATGACCACGGTCGCGACCGTTACTAATTTCGGCTTATTCCTCTGCGCAATAAATCGCGCCGCTACAACAAAAAGGTGTGCATCTGCACACCTTTTTTATAATCCCAGCGCCTGCCCGACCAGCAGATAAATATTCAGCGCCACCACTAACCCGACAATCACCCAACCGACGGTTTGCATCAGACGTGAGTTAACCATCTCAGCCCCCATCAGCTCACGGTTGCCGGTAAAAAACAGCAGCGGCACCAACGCCAGTGCGATACCGAAGCTCAGCAGCACCTGACTAAACACCAGAATGCGTGTCGGATCCCAGCCTGCCCAGATCACAATAAAAGAAGGCAGCATGGTAATAGCGCGACGTAACCACAGCGGAATCTGGAAACGGATAAAGCCCTGCATGACCACCTGCCCGGCGAGGGTTCCCACCACCGTAGAAGACAACCCTGCTGCCACCAGACTCAGACCAAATACCGTCGCCGCAGCATGGCTTAACAACGGTTGCAGCGTCAGATACGCCTGATCCAGATCGGCGATGCCGGTGTGACCGCTGAAGTGAAACGCTGCCGCTGCGGTTGCCATCATCGCCAGGTTAACAAACCCGGCAATGGTCATGGCAATCGCCACATCCAGTTTGGTGGAGGAGTAACGCTGTCCTTTGGTGCCCTGATTACCGTATTGCGTCAGTGCCGAATGCAGATAAATCACATGCGGCATAATGGTGGCACCGAGTACGCCGGCAGCAAGGAATACCGCATCCGCCGTCGGCAAGGATGGCAGCGCCATGCCGGTAATCAACTCGCTGACTTTGGGCTGAGAGAAGAACAACTCAACAATATATGCCGCGGCCACAAACAGCAGCAACCCGCCAATAACCAATTCGAGGGGCTTTTGTCCACGATTTTGCAGCATTAGAATCAGGAAGGTCGCGATACCGGTCAGCACCGCCCCCTGGAAAAGCGAGATACCAAGCAACAACTTAAAGCCCAGCGCGGCACCGATAAATTCGGCCAGGTCGGTCGCCATAGCGATGATTTCGGCTTGTACCCAGTAAAACCATACCGCCGGACGTGGGAAGCGATCGCGAATATGTTCCGCGAGATTTTTGCCGGTAGCGATACCCAGCTTAGCTGACATGAGCTGAATCAGCATTGCCATGATATTCGCCCAGACCACCACCCACAGCAGTTTGTAGCCGTACGCAGCCCCCGCCTGAATATTGGTGGCGAAATTGCCGGGATCGATATAACCGATAGCCGCGATGAAGGCCGGTCCCAGCAAGGCAAGTTTTATGTTTCTGGCTCCGCGAGCAGCGCGCTCAGCGGTGCGGCTTTCTGACATAGTTTTTGACCCTGTCTTAACGCTTGTTGACCCGAACAGGTTACGGGGCAGGCGCGGCAAGTGAAATATGGTTATAGTTATCGCTTTAATAGATAGTGCTATAAAGTATAGCCTTTGCTATACATTGCGGTAAAGCCAGGTTTTGCCAAAATGTGTGCAACAGGAATCAATCTACCCTCGGCTCATTTTATAGACAATGACTTTGTGGTTATTTTTGTTGTAACAAGTGTGTGAAGAAGTTGTGATGGTTGAGACTAATCTTAAAAATATGTCGATAGTTAATACTTATAATGTGGTTTAGATCTCGTTTTTAAGTAACGCGTTACATAGAATACGCAGCAAAATACAACCCTCCTCAAATTTGGAGCCGACATGTCCCATATTTTGCACTTTCTTTTGGCATTGGTGGTGGTAGCCGTGCTGGCCTTATTGGTCAGTCACGATCGTAAAAGCATCCGTATTCGCTATATCGTTCAGCTTCTGGTGATTGAAGTTCTGTTGGCCTGGTTCTTCCTGAACTCTGAAGCGGGTCTTGGCTTCGTGAAAGGGTTTGCAGGCCTGTTTGACCATCTGCTCAAGTACGCCGCAGAAGGGACTAACTTCGTGTTCGGCAATATGAATGAAAAAGGCCTCGCCTTCTTCTTCCTGAATGTGCTGTGCCCGATTGTGTTTATCTCCGCCCTGATCGGTATTTTGCAACATTTCCGCATCCTGCCGTGGGTGATTCGTGGCATCGGTACCGTGCTGTCAAAAATCAATGGCATGGGCAAGCTGGAATCCTTTAACGCCGTCAGCTCTCTGATTCTGGGACAATCAGAAAACTTTATCGCCTATAAGGATATCCTCGGCAAAATGTCACAGCGCCGCATGTACACCATGGCGGCTACCGCGATGTCCACAGTGTCTATGTCGATCGTTGGCGCTTACATGACCATGCTGCAACCCAAATATGTGGTTGCCGCGCTGGTACTGAACATGTTCAGTACCTTTATCGTGCTGTCGCTGATTAACCCGTACCGCGTCGATAGCGAAGAAGATCTGCAATTGCAGGACCTGCACAAAGGTCAGAGCTTCTTCGAAATGCTGGGCGAATACATCCTTGCCGGTTTCCGTGTGGCGATTATCGTTGCGGCGATGTTGATCGGTTTTATCGCCCTGATTTCCGGCCTGAATGCGCTGTTTGATGTGATCTTCGGCATCAGCTTCCAGGGCGTGCTGGGTTATGTCTTCTATCCGTTTGCCTGGGTGATGGGCGTGCCTTCCAACGAAGCGTTGCAGGTTGGCAGCATCATGGCGACCAAACTGGTTTCTAACGAATTCGTGGCGATGATGGATCTGCAAAAAATTGCCGGTCAGCTGTCACCGCATGCGGAAGGTATTCTGTCAGTGTTCCTTGTCTCCTTTGCTAACTTCTCCTCTATCGGGATTGTGGCAGGTGCGATTAAAGGTCTGAACGAAGAACAGGGCAACGTGGTGTCCCGCTTCGGTCTGAAACTGCTGTACGGCTCTACCCTGGTGAGCGTGCTTTCCGCTGCGATTGCCGGTCTGGTGCTGGGCTTCTGATGTTAAAGGCGGGCTTCGGCTCGCCCTTCTCTTCTTTATTATTCCTATCCGTTATATCTCCTTTTTTTACCCCGCTCTCCGCGCCTGACGCTGCTTCACGTCAAAACGCAAAACCTTTGCACAATATTGAATTTCCGTTGCCACCGCCCGCGCCCGTAGCTTTTCTCCATGACTTCACATCAGGAGAACACTATGAGCATTCAGTTTCTTGGCATGATTGGCCACCGCCTCGCCTCCGAAATCATTCCAGCCAACGGCCCGTTATTTGATAAAGACTACATCGCCCGCTTCGCCCGCGCCCATGAAGACGCCGGGTTTGACCGCATCCTGGTCGGTTACTGGTCCGATCAACCGGACGGTTTTCTCGTCACCGCCCATGCCGCCGCCCATACTTCGACGCTGAAATTCCTGCTGGCCCATCGCCCAGGTTTTGTGGCACCCACCCTTGCCGCGCGCAAACTGGCTTCGCTCGATCACCTCACCGATGGCCGCCTGGCGGTGCATATCATCAGCGGCGGCAGCGACAGTGAACAACGCCGCGATGGTGATTTCCTCAATAAAGCCGAACGCTACGCGCGTACCGATGAATTTCTGACGGTGCTGAAGCTGAGTCTGGAATCGACGCAACCCTACAATCACCAGGGAACGTTCTACCAGGCCGAGCAGGCGTTCTCCGCGATTAAGCCGTTGCAGAAAAAGCTGCCGATCTATTTTGGCGGTTCGTCAGCAGAAGCGATTGATGTCGCGGCACGCCATGCCGATGTGTTCGCCTTGTGGGGCGAACCGTTGAAAGGCGCAGAAGAGACGGTGCGCAGCGTTCGTGCTGCCGCCGCAAAACAGGGGCGGGAAATTGATTTCAACATTTCTTTCCGCCCCATCCTCGGTAGCACCGAAAAAGAGGCCTGGGAACGTGCCGAGTACATTCGCGAAACGGCCGGGAAACAGTTGGCGGAAAGCGGTTATACCTTCGGCTTGCCAAAACCACAGAGCGTCGGTGCACAGCGCTTGTTAGCTGCCGCCAACGAGGGCGAACGCCACGATAAAGTGCTGTGGACCGGCGTCGCCAAACTGGTGCAGGGTGGCTACAACTCCACCGCATTGGTTGGCACGGCCGAACAGGTGTCTGACGCGCTGCTGGATTACTACCGCCTCGGCATCCATAACGTGCTGATTCGTGGTTTCGATCCCCTTAACGATGCGGTGGAATATGGCCGCGAATTGCTGCCACTGACGCGCGAAAAAGTCGCGGCTGTCGATCGCCATGAAAAAAGGAGTGCCTGATGCGGCTGGCTGCTTTATTTGCCGGTCTGACGCTGGCGCTATCGCTTAATCCGTTGTTTGCCGCCGAGAAAGTCACTTTGCGCCTCGGTGATGTAAAGGGTGACCGCTTTGCAGCGCTGAAGGCGTCTGGCGAGCTGACCAACCTGCCTTATGACCTTAAGCTCACGGCATTTGACTCCGGTGCACCGGTGCAGGAAGCGCTGAACGCCGGGGCGTTGGATGTCGGTTTCACCGGCGATCTGCCGTTCCTGTTTGTCTATGCTGCGGGGGCCCCGGTGAAAGCGGTAGGTGCGTGGCAAAACAACCCGGATAGTATCGCCCTGCTCACTCGTCCCAATGCCGGGGTGCACAGCTTGCAGGATTTGAAAGGCAAGCAAATTGCGGTGAATCGCGGCGGCTGGGGCCATTATCTGATTCTCGGTTTGCTGGAACGCGCGGGCCTTAAGCCCAGCGACGTGACGTTGCGCTTCCTTGGTCCGGTGGATGGACGTGCCGCGTTAACCTCGGGTGCCGTGGCCGCCTGGGCACCGTGGGAACCTTATATCGCAACCTCTACCGCCGTCGATGGTACGGTGCGTGTGCCACAAGGCGGTGGCAAGGGCATTATGTCGGGATATTCCTATGCGCTGGCGCGTGATGAGGCACTGAGTAACCCGGAAAAACGCAAAGCCATCGCCGATTTGCTGGTGCGCTTAGCCAAAGCGCAGGTTTGGGCGCAGCAGCATCCCACTGAGTTCGCCCAGGTTCTGGGAAAAAACCTCAATATGCCAACCAGCATTACCGCCAGTTGGATCGCTGATGCGCGCATTCGTCCGTTGGTATTCGATGCCAGCCTGATTGGTACGCTGCAAAAATCGGCGGATTTTTTCCACCGTTACCAGGTGTTGCCAAAGCAGGTTGATGTCAGCAAAGCGTTTGATTTCAGCCTCGCCGCCGGGGCCAATCAGGTGGCAAAAAGCGTTCAGGGGGATAAATCATGAGTGAACTTCAGCATCACCGGTTACGTACCTTTGTCGGCAATCTGGCGCAACTGCTCGATAGCCATCCTGATGAGCAATCTCTGTTGCAACGCGCCAGTGCCTGGCTGGCTGAGTTGATCCACCATGACGACTGGCTGGACGAAGCCTTTACCCAACCGCATCCCCAACATTATCAGCAATATTTGTTGTACGCCGATGCGCAGCAGCGCTTCTCGGTGGTGAGCTTTGTCTGGGGACCGGGGCAGCAGACGCCGATACACGACCATCGCGTCTGGGGCTTAATTGGCATGCTACGTGGCGCGGAGATATCCCAGTCATGGCAACCCGGCCCCAACGGTTTACAACCGGAAGGCCCGCCGGTACGCCTTGAGCCAGGCAGCGTAGAGGCGGTATCTCCTACGGTGGGCGACATCCATCGTGTCAGCAATGCCTTTGACGATCGGGTATCCATCAGCATCCACGTCTATGGCGCCAATATCGGCGCGGTTAAGCGCGCGGTGTATCGCGAAGACGGCAGCGAAAAAGAGTTTATCTCCGGCTACAGCAACCGTTACTTACCAAACATTTGGGATCTTTCACATGACTAAACCGGTTTTTCCGTTACGCCAGGCGGCCGACATTCTGACCGCGCTGCGTCAGCAGCAGGAAGTGGCACTGGTCGATGTGCGCGATGAAGCGCTGTATGCCACGGGTCATCCGTTGTTTGCGGTGAACATCCCGTTATCCAAACTTGAACTGGAGTGGCTGGATCGCATCCCGCAGCGTGCTACCGCCATTACCTTATACGACAATGGCGAGGGTCTGGCGCAAACGGCTGCGGAACGCATTGCAGCATTGGGTTACCACAATGTCGCGTTGTTGGCGGATGATCTGCCAGGCTGGCAGGCCGCCGGAGGGGAGCTGTTTATTGACGTGAACTCCCCCAGTAAAGCTTTCGGTGAACTGGTGGAACATCATAACCAGACACCGTCGCTCTCCGCCGATGAGGTACATAGCCTGCTGAACGGCGACCACGATGTGGTGGTGCTGGACGCACGCCGCTTTGATGAATACCAGACCATGAGCATCCCACACGCTACCAGTGTACCGGGCGGTGAGTTGGTGTTGCGGGTGCGCGACCTCGCCCCCTCTCCGGAAACCACAGTGATCGTTAACTGCGCAGGCCGCACGCGCAGCATCATCGGCACGCAGTCACTGGTGAATGCCGGAATCCGTAATCCGGTGTTTGCACTACGGAACGGCACTATCGGCTGGACACTGGCGGGACATCCGCTGGATAAGGGACAGGACCGCCGTTATGGTGCAACCAGCGAAATCGCACAGCGCCAGGCGGCGGCAAAAGCGCGTGAACTGGCGGATCGCGCGGGCGTGGAACGCATTACGCTCGACACACTGCATCGTTTGCGACAGGAGCCTCGCACCACTTATCTGTTTGATGTGCGCGATGCACAGGAATATGCCGCCGGTCATGTCCCCGGCAGTCGTCATGTTCCGGGTGGTCAACTGGTGCAGGAAACCGATCACTACGCCAGCGTACGTGGTGCGTGCATTGTGTTGATTGACGACGACGGCGTGCGTGCCAATATGGCGGCCTCCTGGCTGGCGCAACTGGGTTGGCAGGTGGCGGTGCTGGAGGGTTTGCAGGTCAGTGATTTCAGTGTGACGGGCAACTGGCAAGCTCAGGTTCCGCCTGTCGCACAGCCAGAATTTGTCTCACCGCAACAGCTTGCCAGTTGGCTGGCTGAAGGACAAACCCAGGTGTTGGATTTCACCACGCGCGTCAATCACCTCAACAGCCATATTCCCGGTGCAGCCTGGCTGCTGCGCTCCACCCTGCAACAACAGGGCAACGCCTTATTGCCTGAAGCGCGACGTTATGTCCTGACCTGCGGCAGCAGTTTGCTGGCGGGCTATGCGGTCGAACAGATTGCAGAGCTGAGCGGAAAGCCGGTATATGTGTTGGAAGGCGGTAACGCCGCCTGGCGCGCGGCGGGCCTGCCAACCGAACAAGGAGAACAGCGGTTGCTGTCACCAGCGATTGACCGTTATCGCCGTCCGTATGAGGGCACCGATATTGAGCCGACGGTGATGCAGGCTTATCTCGACTGGGAATATGGTCTGGTGGCGCAGTTGGATCGCGATGGAACGCATGGATTCAGGGTACTCAAGCCAGTGTCACAGGCAGTGACCGTCTGACTGGTAGCGGCGCGATTTATCGCGCTGTTTTTAATTTGTTGCAGAAAAAAACCGCACGATAAGTCGCGCCGCTACGGGGTACTTGTACCCAATAGTATGATTTTTTTTTAAAATTTGTTCGGAACGAACAGAGAAATGGTGGAGATAAGCGGGATCGAACCGCTGACCTCTTGCATGCCATGCAAGCGCTCTCCCAGCTGAGCTATACCCCCACATCTGGAATCGTTTTTTCAGTGCCAAACTTTTGGGAAGAAGTTTGGTGGAGCTAAGCGGGATCGAACCGCTGACCTCTTGCATGCCATGCAAGCGCTCTCCCAGCTGAGCTATAGCCCCGAACCGAAAAAACCGCCGAGTCACCTCGACGGACGGCATAATATGAAACCCCTTCCTGGGTGTCAACGTCAAATTTCCGTTCTGTGTTCAATCGCTGAAAAAGGCGGCAAACCCGTGTCGCTGTGGCTTTTTTTTCAGCATCATCGCCCGTTTTCTGATGCCGCCTGGTTAAACCATCGTTAATTGCTATCGTAAGAACGCTTGTTTTTTGTTAATGGTCGGTGTAAAAATTCGCACGCTAATTAACCGGTCATCGACCAGGGGTTT
The DNA here is from genome assembly GCF_009728735.1 of Pantoea phytobeneficialis. Taxonomy (NCBI): domain Bacteria; kingdom Pseudomonadati; phylum Pseudomonadota; class Gammaproteobacteria; order Enterobacterales; family Erwiniaceae; genus Pantoea; species Pantoea phytobeneficialis. The sequence goes on along the minus strand of NZ_CP024636.1, from coordinate 3,093,034 downwards.
TGCCTCTTTTGATCGGCCAGCACGTCCCTTCCCTTGTTATTAATAAGAATGCGAATTTATGTCACTGCATACACCAAAAGAGATCGCCCAACTGGCGATTCAGTCTGGCGTGGTTAAAAGCCAGGCGCCGGTATCTACCTTATTGATCCTCGGCTTTATGGCGGGCGCATTTATTGCAACCGGCTTTCTGCTTGATCTGCACGTTATTAACCAACTGCCCGCCGATTGGGGCTCCTTCGGCGGGCTGTTGGGCGCGGCGGTTTTCCCGGTCGGTCTGATTCTGACCGTGCTGGCCGGTGGTGAACTGCTGACCGGCAATATGATGACCATGCCGATTGCCTGGTTCGCACGCCGTATCAGTGGCTTCAGCGTGCTGCGCAACTGGTTCTGGGTCACCATCGCCAACTTCCTCGGCAGTATCGCCGTCGCCTGGTTCTTTGGTCATATGTTGGGTATGACGGAGGGAGACTACCTGAAGAAAACGGTCGCCATCGCTACCGCCAAAGTGAATGCTGATTTCCTGCATGCCTTTATCTCTGGCATTGGCTGTAACTGGCTGGTGTGCCTGGCGGTGTGGCTGGCGTTTGCCAGTAAAGACGTGGTAGGCAAGATTTTTGGTATGTGGTTCCCGGTAATGGCCTTCGTGGCGATTGGCTTCCAGCACGTCGTGGCAAATATGTTTATCGTGCCGGCCGCGATTTTCGCCGGACAGTTGAGCTGGACTGAGTACCTGCCGAATTTTGTCGCCGTGTTCCTCGGTAATGGCGTTGGCGGGGCGATTTTTGTCGGTCTGACCTACTTTATCGCCTTCCGCCCGGCGATGGCGGCAGCGAGCGAAGCACGTTAATCGAATGGTGCCTTTTGCTGGTGGGCAAAAGGCATTTTGCTGCGTGATGACTTTCACCTGAAACGTTTTGTTGTAATATGTAATTCTAATGTATTTAACAGGGAAAGCGTCGTGAAAAAGGAATGGCTAACACCCGAAGAACTCGCGCTGGAAACCGGATACAGTCGCCAGACTGTTAACAAATGGATTAAACGCGAAAACTGGACAACCACGCCAAAGCCCGGCGTACAGGGCGGCAAGGCGCGTTTGATCCACATTGATGAACGCGTTAAAAGCTTTATCCAATCTACCCGACACGCGAGTGAACCGGCAGCTCATTACGGTGCTCAGCAAAATACGTTACCTGCGTTATTAATAAATTCTATCCAGCAAATGACAGTCGCCGAACAGGAACAATTGGTGGCACTTCTGTTGCGGGAAGGAATCAGAGGCGTATTACAACGGCTGGGAATTCAGGAAAAATAAAAAAGCCGGGAGCAACGCTTCCGGCTTTTTTACTCACGTCAGGTTTAGGCCTGCGCTTCACGTTCCGCAATAAAGGCCAGCGCTTTTTCAATGCGCGCCACGCTGCGGCTGCGACCAATCGCCTGTACCGTCACATCCAGCGCGGGTGATTGCCCGGCACCGGTTACGGCAACACGCAACGGCATGCCGACTTTCCCCATCCCCAGCTCCAGCTCATCAGCCGCGCTTTGAATGGCGTGATGCACATTTTCAGCGGTCCAGTCGTTGTCGCTGATGGCGGCCAGTTTGTCACGCACCACTTCCAACGGTTGACGCGCTACCGGGCGCAGGTGTTTCTTCGCTGCATCGGCATCAAACGCGTCAAACTCTTCATAGAAGTAGCGGCAGGAAGCGGCAATCTCCACCAGCGTTTTGCAACGCTCGCCCAGCAACGTAACCAGCTTCGCCAGTTCCGGGCCAGTACGGGTATCGATGTTCTGTTGTTCAATGTGCCATTGCAGATGGGTGGCGACATATTCCGGCGGCAGCGTATTAATGTAGTGATGGTTCAGCCACTGCAATTTTTCTGTGTTAAAGGCACTGGCTGACTTGCTGACCGCATCAAGGGTAAACAACTCCGTCATCTCCGCCACACTGAAAATTTCCTGATCGCCATGTGACCAGCCCAGACGCACCAGATAGTTGAGCAGCGCTTCCGGCAGGTAGCCGTCATCACGATACTGCATCACACCTACCGCACCATGACGCTTGGAGAGTTTTTTGCCATCGTCACCGAGGATCATCGAGACGTGAGCATAAGTCGGCACTTCAGCGCCAATCGCTTTCAGGATGTTGATCTGACGCGGCGTGTTGTTGATATGGTCTTCACCACGAATCACATGGGTGATCCCCATATCCCAGTCGTCCACCACGACACAGAAGTTGTAGGTCGGCGAACCATCGGTGCGGCGAATGATCAGGTCATCCAGCTCCTGGTTGCTGAATTCAATCGGACCACGGATCTGGTCATCGAAAATTACCGAACCCTCTTGTGGGTTACGGAAACGCACCACGCAAGGTTCATCAGCGGCATGATGTTCGTGGCTGTCGCGGCAACGACCGTCATAACGCGGTTTTTCGCCTTTCGCCATCTGCTCTTCGCGCAATGCTTCCAAACGTTCTTTCGAGCAGTAGCATTTATAGGCAGTGCCTGCTTCCTGCATTTCGTCGATCACCGCGTTATAGCGATCAAAACGTTTGGTCTGGTAGTACGGGCCTTCGTTCCAGTCCAGGCTCAACCAGTTCATGCCATCCATAATGGCTTCGATGGCTTCCGGCGTGGATCGCTCCAGATCGGTATCTTCGATACGCAGAACAAATTCGCCCTTGTTATGACGAGCATAAAGCCAGGAGTAAAGCGCGGTACGAGCACCGCCCACATGCAGATAACCAGTGGGGCTGGGTGCGAAGCGAGTTTTGATTTTCATTCAGCATTGCCTTAAATGCGCGGAGGTTCGTTGTCTGGATGACAAAAAACAGGTTAACGCGAAAAAACAGTGCGCATATTCTAGCAGCTGACCATGATTCCTCAATCATTGTCGCGGTACGCGTCACAATAGATAGTGGTTTTTCTGCTAATAAAACCAGCATATTGGCTAAAAGCGCCGCGAGATGTTTAATTTTAAAGCGAACGCACATTTATGTTTTAAAAAGCGTTGACTCACTTCGAAGGATCCCTATAATGCGACTCCACACAGCGGGGGTGATTAGCTCAGTTGGTAGAGCATCTCCCTTACAAGGAGGGGGTCGGCGGTTCGAGCCCGTCATCACCCACCACTCTCAAGGTGGCCCGCAGTGAACAAGAGATAAGATATGGGTGATTAGCTCAGTTGGTAGAGCATCTCCCTTACAAGGAGGGGGTCGGCGGTTCGAGCCCGTCATCACCCACCATATCTTAGTCTGATGACACTCTTGTTAAGTAGTACCGAAGTGGGTGATTAGCTCAGTTGGTAGAGCATCTCCCTTACAAGGAGGGGGTCGGCGGTTCGAGCCCGTCATCACCCACCACTTCGGGTCGTTAGCTCAGTCGGTAGAGCAGTTGACTTTTAATCAATTGGTCGCAGGTTCGAATCCTGCACGACCCACCATTATGTAGAAAGGCGCCCTAAAGGCGCCTTTTTGCTATGCGCGTTTTACAGATTCCTTTCACAACCTTAACGCTTTGAACCCTCATGTGATTTTATCCCCTTGCCGATAACGACTGTGAACTATTGCAAGGAGAAAACCATGAGTACCATTTCCAGTGTATCCAGTAGTACCACCAGTGCCAGCAGTAGCGGCAACACGTCGCAAATCGCCAGCCTGAATAAACAAATTCAGAGCCTGACCAAAGAACTCAAAGATCTGTCCAGTGATGACACCCTCACAGATGAACAAAAATCTGAACAGGAGCAGTTACTGGAGTCGCAGATTCAGATGATTGAAGCGCAGATTGCGCAAATCGAGCAGCAAGCGGCTGAAAAAGCGCAACAACAGCAGGAGCAGCAGCAAAAACAGGAAACCGCCAGCACCACGGCAAAAGCTGATGGTATCAACCGCCCGACGGATACCAATAAGATCAACGTTTACGTTTAAAACGCCGGTTTAAGAGAACGTTGTTGCGTCAGCAGCGCTGCCTGCTGACGCACTTCCTGCCAGATCGCCTCTGCTGCGGGCGTCAACGATCGGTTTCGGCGTTTAATCAGCATCAGGCTACGGTTTATTTCCGGGTAAAGACGTCGCACCGTCAGTTTGCGCCCGGACGGTAAGGGCAACGCCAGCGCCGGAAGAATACTGATGCCAATCCCTGCTTCAACCATCGGATATAGCGTTGCCGGATGCCCTATCTCCTGCACCACGTTGACCGAGATCCCCTGCTGATGCAGCGCGGCGTCAATGAGCAGACGGCTGCCCGAAGCGTAGTCCTGAAGCACCATAGTACGCCCATCCAGCATTGACCACTGTGGCTGAAGCGCCTGTGCCAGGACATCATCTTCCCGACACAGCAATAAAAAGGGTTCATCCATAATGGTCTGGTAGTCAAAATCGCTATCACGCAATGGCCCGATGATGATGCCGAAGTCTACCTCCGCGTTACGCACGCTTTGCAGTACCCACTGCTGCGCGCGGTCATGCAAGATCACACGAATATCGGGATAGCGTTGTTGGCTGCTGGCAAGACATTGCGGCATCAGATGCGCAGAAGGCGTCTGGCTGGCCGCCACCCGCACCGTACCGCTACGCTGTTCACCGTAGCTACGGACATCCAGCACCGTGGTGTTAAGTTCTTCCAGCAGATGCTCCAGGCGCGTGGCCAGCTGCTGTCCCGCACCAGTCAGCAGCACCTCGCGCGTAGTGCGATCCAGCAAACGCACCCCCATTTCCGCTTCCAGTTCTTTAATGCTGTGGCTGACCGCCGACTGGCTCAGGCCAATGACCTGCCCGGCCAGGCTGAAGCTGCCATGTTTTGCCACAGCGACAAAAGTGCGCAACTGGCGCAGCGTGTAATTCATCGATATCACTCATAGATTAATGCAATAAATCAATTTTATTTCTAAACCCGATTGGCGCACAATCAGCAACATCAAATTTTAATTAACCGGATTGTAACAATGGGATTTTTACGCCTCGACCCGATGATGGTCAAACTCATCATCACCGTGCTGCTGGCCAGCTTCTTACCGGCCAAAGGCGGGTTTGTCGACTTCTTTGAATGGCTGACCACCGCTGCCATCGCCCTGCTGTTCTTTATGCACGGTGCCAAGCTGTCACGCGAAAAAATCATCGCCGGTAGCAGCCACTGGCGACTGCATTTATGGATTATGTGCAGCACCTTCGTGCTGTTCCCGATCCTTGGCCTGCTGCTGGTGTGGTGGCATCCGGTTGATGTAGGCGCTGAAATCTATACCGGTTTTCTTTACCTGTGCATTCTGCCTGCAACCGTGCAGTCGGCAATCGCCTTTACCTCTATGGCCGGAGGCAACGTGGCGGCTGCGGTATGTAGCGCTTCCGCATCCAGCTTACTCGGCGTATTTGTTTCGCCGTTGCTGGTGAATCTGGTGATGAATGTGCACAGCGATGGTCCGAGCAACGGGCTGGAGCAGATTGGCAAAATCATGTTGCAGTTGCTGGTGCCTTTTGTGCTCGGTCATATTTCACGTCGCTGGATTGGCGGCTGGGTGGAGAAGCATCGCAGCCTGATTGGTAAAACCGACCAGACCTCCATTCTGTTGGTGGTTTATTCCGCCTTTAGTGAAGCGGTAGTCAACGGCATCTGGCACCGCGTGGGCGTGGATACGCTGCTGTGGATTCTGGCCGGTAGCCTGCTGCTGCTGGCTGTGGTGTTGTTGATCAACCTTGGCGCATCACGCCTGTTTGGCTTCAAGCGTCCCGATGAAATTACCGTGTTGTTCTGTGGTTCGAAAAAGAGCCTCGCCAACGGCGTGCCGATGGCCAATATCCTGTTCCCGGCCAGCAGCGTGGGGATTATCGTGCTGCCGCTGATGATCTTCCATCAGGTGCAGTTGATGGTGTGTTCTTTCATTGCCCAACGTTATAAAACCAGCAATGCGAAACGGCTGGCGCAGCAGCAACAGGTTGAAGTGCAGAAATCCTGATTCGTAGCCGCGCGATTTATCGCGCGGGTTGTAAAAAAACGGCGCGATAAACCGTGTCGCCTTACATCATGTACGTTTCAGCGGCTTCACCAAACCCTGTAACCCTTCAATCTTAATCGCCAGGGTGAGCTGCATCAGCTCACCCAGTTTACCGGCGGGAAACTCACCGCTGCGGGCAAACCACAGCAGATACTCCTCCGGCAAATCAATCAACACCCTGCCTTTGTATTTACCAAACGGCATTGGCGTGTTGGCAATCTCAATCAGCTGCTGCTTTTCCATATCAGGCTCCGAGCAGGCGAATCATCTCTGCTTCGTCGATCACCGCAATGCCCAGCTCCTGTGCTTTCGCCAGTTTGGAACCGGCGGCTTCACCGGCAATCAGCAAATCGGTTTTCTTTGATACGCTGCCACTGACTTTGGCACCCAGGGCCGTCAGACGCGCTTTGGCATCATCACGGTTCATCTGCGACAGCGAACCGGTTAATACCACGGTTTTACCGGCAAACGGGCTATCGATCTCTGCTGCATTTACCACCTCAACCTGCGGCCAGTGCACGCCCATTTCCACGGTCAGTTCGCGAATCACCTCACGGTTGCTCTCTTCATCCATAAAGTTGCGTACATGGCTGGCAACCACTTTGCCGACATCCTGCACCGCTATCAGCGCATCTAGGTCGGCATCCATCACTTTTTCCAGCTCACCAAAATGATTGGCAAGGTTAGCCGCGGTGGCCTCCCCGACTTCACGAATGCCAAGGGCATAGAGGAAACGCGGTAGCGTGGTGAGTTTGGCTTTCTCCAGCGCATCGACCACATTCTGCGCCGATTTCGGCCCCATACGGTCCAGCCCGGTGAGCTTACCGGCGGTCAGGCGAAACAGGTCGGCAGGCGTTTTGACGTACTCCTTTTCCACCAGTTGATCGATGATTTTGTCACCCATCCCCTCGACATCCAGCGCGCGGCGCGACACAAAATGCTTGAGCGCCTCTTTGCGTTGCGCACCGCAAATCAGGCCACCGGTACAACGCGTCACCGCTTCGCCTTCCACACGCTCCACATCAGAGCCGCACACCGGGCAGTGGCTGGGGAACACAATCTCACGCGTGTCTTCCGGGCGTTCCGATTCCACAACATTCACCACCTGCGGGATCACATCCCCGGCACGACGAATCACGACTTTGTCACCAATGCGCAGCCCCAGACGGGCAATTTCATCGGCGTTATGCAACGTGGCGTTGCTGACCACTACGCCGGCCACCTGCACTGGCTCCAGACGAGCAACTGGCGTGATGGCGCCGGTACGACCCACCTGGAACTCCACGTCACGCACCACGGTCATCTGCTCCTGCGCCGGGAATTTAAACGCAACAGCCCAACGCGGTGCGCGGGCGACAAAGCCCAGTTGTTCCTGTAATGCCAGCGAATCAACCTTGATCACTACACCATCGATATCGAACCCCAGCGTTGGGCGCGCCTCTTCAACCTCGCGATAAAACGCCAACACTTCATCGGCATTATTGGCCAGACGGATACGGTTGCTGACCGGTAAACCCCAGGCCTTAAATTGTTGCAGACGGCCGAGGTGGCTGGCAGGCATCTCACCGCCCTCCAGCAGGCCAAGGCCGTAGCAGAAGAACGTGAGTGGGCGCTTCGCGGTGATGCGCGGATCGAGCTGACGCAGCGAACCCGCAGCGGCGTTACGTGGGTTGGCGAAAACTTTCCCCCCGCTACGGCGCGCTTCTTCATTCAATTTTTCGAAACCACTTTCCGTCATAAACACTTCGCCACGTACTTCAACGCGGGCCGGGATATTGTCGCCGTGCAGGCGCAGCGGAATCGCGTGAATGGTGCGCACGTTGGCGGTGATATTTTCTCCGGTGGTGCCGTCGCCGCGCGTGGCGGCACTGACCAATAAGCCATCTTCATACAACAGGCTTACCGCAAGACCATCCAGTTTGAGTTCGCAGCAGTAGACAAGGTCATCGCTGCTTTTCAGACGATCCTGAACGCGTTTGTTGAAAGCGAGGAAACCGGCTTCATCGAAGGTGTTATCCAGCGACAGCATCGGCACTTCATGACGAACCTGTTCAAAGGCGGCCAGCGGTGCTGCACCGACACGTTGCGTCGGTGAATCCGGCGTGATCAGCTCGGGATGCGCGCTTTCCAGCTCACGCAGCTGTGCCATGAGTCGGTCATATTCTGCATCCGGGACTTCCGGCGTATCCATCACATGGTAGAGATATTCGTGGTGACGTAACGTGGTGCGCAGCGCGGTGATCTGCTCCTGAACCGATTTCATAGTGCCTCATCCGATAAAAAACCCCCGACAGGCGGGGGTTATAAGTAGAGATTGTTGACGCCTGCACGGGTTATCAGCCGATAACCTCGCGAATACGTGCTTTATAAGTTTCCAGCTTTTGTGGCGTCATCATTCGACGCTCATCATCCAACACGACGCCGCCGACATCATCCGCGATACGCTGTGCGGATTGCAGCATCAGTTTAAAGTTCTGGTTCGCATCGCCGTACGACGGCACCATCATAAAGATGGATACGCCTGGCGTGCTGAAATCACCCATTTCATCCGGATTGAACGAACCGGGTTTTACCATATTCGCCAGGCTGAACAGCACCGGACCGCTGCCGGCCGGACTCAGATGGCGATGGAAAATATTCATTTCGCCAAACTGGAAGCCTGCCTGCAAAATCCCCTGCAACAGCGCTTCACCATTCAGCACGCCGCCAGCATGAGCCGCAACGTGCAGTACCAGCACGGCTTCTTTTTTGCTGCCCGCAGCGGCTGGCTGCGGTTGTTCTTCGTGGGCAACGGGCGTCTCTTCTTCCGGCTCAGGCTGTTGGGCCACGACCGGTGCGGCGCTAACCAGCGGGTCGTTATCCAGCAACGGATCTGCCTGAATCGGTTGCGGCTGTGGTTGCGGCTGCACAACAGGTTTTACCACTGGAGGAACAGGCGGTACGGGTTGCTGGCGCACTTCCGGCTCCGCATCAAACAGCGGATCGCGTGCAACTGAAGGTTCCTGACGCGGTGCAGGCTGACGAACAGGTTCAGGCGCACGCGGCGCACTGACCGGCTTTTCTGAATAGCCGCCCAGCTCAGGTTCATCATGCGTATCGCGACGAACCCGTACTTCGCCGACGCCTTCATCATCGTCGCCCAGCAGATCATCATCCGCTTCTTCGCGTTGTTTCAGACGTTTGTGCGGGCGATCGCGAAACACGGAGGAGCGCTCTTTACGGCTGGTCCACAGTCCGTGAAGTAGCAGCGCTATTATGGCGATCGCGCCAACAACGATTAATATCAGACGCAAATCCTGCATCATTGTATTCTCTGTTGTTCCAATACCTTGCCACCACGGCAAACTTTATCCTCTAACTGTATTTGCCCTGCTACACAAGTGCAAGTCTGTGCAGTATTTTCTGACAAATAAGATAGCTCCCCCACGCTTTTTTGCTGTTTTTTCGTGCAAAGCGACCCTGTTGCCGATAAAAAGCCAGGTTATGATGTTCGCGCCCGTACACATTGGAGAAAGGCTTGTTATGCCCGTTGAGAAATCGGTCTCATCTTTGAATGGTATTCATTACTTCGCCGAGGGATGGAAGCTGGTGCGTCTGCCCGGTATTCGCCGCTATGTTATCATCCCGCTGCTGGTCAATATCCTGCTGTTGGGGGGTGCCTTTATTTGGCTCTTCCACCGCCTCAGCCAGTGGATTCCCCAGCTAATGGCACATATCCCCGATTGGCTGCAATGGTTGAGTTACCTGCTCTGGCCGTTGTCGGTGATTTCGATTGTGCTGGTGTTCAGTTACTTCTTTTCCACCATCGCTAACCTGATTGCGGCCCCTTTTTGCGGACTGCTGGCAGAACAACTGGAAGGGCGTCTGACCGGTAAACCCTTGCCCGATAGTGGCTGGGTAGCCATGTTCAAAGACATTCCCCGCATCATGAAGCGTGAAATGCAGAAGCTGGGCTACTATTTGCCCCGCGCACTTGGGTTATTGCTGCTGTACTTTATTCCGGGTTTCGGGCAAACGGTGGCTCCGGTTTTATGGTTTTTGTTCAGCGCCTGGATGCTCTCAATCCAATATTGCGATTATCCATTTGATAACCATAAAGTGAGTTTTCAACAGATGCGCCATGCGTTACGTCGGCATAAAAGCGCCAATATGCAATTTGGGGCGCTGGTCAGCCTGTTTACCATGATCCCCATCCTCAATCTGGCCATCATGCCCGTTGCCGTGTGTGGTGCCACCGCCATGTGGGTCGATCGTTATCGCCAGCAAAATGGCCGTCATTAAACCATCAAAAAGCCTTATGCTTTTTTGCATGGGGCTTATGGTCAAGGGCTATATAGATATACGATTTCTTTCCTTCCGCACACGGGCAGAAAAGGTATGCTCTGAGGGTTCCCAATATTTCATACAGTTAAGGACGAGCTATGAGTAAGATCTATGAAGACAACTCGCTGACAATTGGTCATACGCCGCTGGTTCGACTGAACCGCATCGGTAACGGCCGCATTCTGGCGAAGGTCGAGTCCCGTAACCCGAGCTTCAGCGTCAAATGCCGTATCGGTGCCAATATGATTTGGGACGCAGAAAAACGCGGTATCCTGAAAGAAGGCGTAGAACTGGTTGAGCCGACCAGCGGCAATACCGGTATTGCCCTGGCTTACGTTGCGGCTGCTCGCGGTTACAAGCTAACGCTGACCATGCCGGAAACCATGTCGATCGAACGTCGTAAACTCCTTAAAGCACTGGGTGCCAACCTGGTGCTGACCGAAGGCGCGAAAGGCATGAAAGGTGCCATCGCCAAAGCTGAAGAAATTGTGGCCAGTGACCCGGACAAATATGTGTTGTTGCAGCAGTTCAGCAATCCGGCAAACCCGGAAATTCACGAAAAAACCACCGGCCCGGAAATCTGGGAAGACACCGACGGCGACGTTGACGTGTTCATTGCCGGTGTCGGTACTGGCGGTACGCTGACTGGCGTCAGTCGCTACATCAAAAACACCAAAGGCAAGAAAGACCTGATCACCGTCGCGGTAGAGCCAACCGACTCCCCGGTTATCGCCCAGGCACTCGCAGGCGAAGAGATCAAACCTGGCCCGCACAAAATCCAGGGTATCGGTGCCGGTTTTATCCCGGGCAACCTTGACCTGAAGCTGATTGACCGTGTGGTCGCCATCACCAATGACGAAGCGATCAGCACCGCACGTCTTCTGATGGAAGAGGAAGGTATTCTCGCCGGTATCTCTTCAGGTGCTGCGGTCGCCGCTGCACTTAAGTTGCAGGAAGATGAAGCCTTCGCCAATAAGAACATTGTGGTGATTCTGCCCTCCTCTGGCGAGCGTTATCTGAGTACCGCGCTGTTTGCCGATCTGTTCACTGAAAAAGAGCTGCAACAGTGACCGGTCAAAGTCTGAAATGACGAAAAAAGCACCCAAATGGGTGCTTTTTTGTGGCTCAGATCTCACTTTTACCACCTGGCAGATTGCTTTCAGTGACGTGGGTCTGGTATTTAAGCAACCAATTATTTCGATGCCTGAAATTAATCGGGCTTTGAAGTGGATCAAGCTGAATCGATTTACTGATTTGGCGATACGGCGAATCACGGCATAATGAGCAGATGGAGCGATCATCTCTGCTTTTGATCCTTCCGCTGGATATGACGCTCACATCGCATGCGCATTTTTTGGTTAGCGTGATGCCATCCAGTGCACCTACACAGGCTAAAGTTACGGCTCCAGGCTAGACTTTAGATCCATAACACCAAACCTGATAAAGTTGGGGAAATAGAATGTTCCAGCAAGAAGTTACCATTACCGCACCTAACGGCCTCCACACTCGTCCTGCAGCTCAGTTCGTTAAAGAAGCCAAGGCTTTCCAGTCAGAAATCACTGTGACCTCGAATGGCAAATCTGCCAGCGCGAAAAGCCTGTTCAAACTGCAGACACTGGGTCTGACTCAGGGTACGGTTGTTACGCTGTCTGCCGAAGGTGAAGATGAGCAGCAAGCGGTTGAACACCTGGTAAAACTGATGGCTGAGCTGGAGTAATCCACTCAGTTTGTGACTAAACCGACTCCTTTGCCCCATTGAGTGCAAACATCTTGATCGCGGACAACTTGTCCGCGTTATTGCTTCCGTAGATTACACGTCCGCGACAATGGCAATGCATTGGGTCAACGAGCCATCGTGATTAAAAGGTAGGGTTATGATTTCAGGCATTTTAGCATCACCGGGTATCGCCTTCGGCAAAGCACTGCTGCTGAAGGAAGATGAGATCGTCATCAACCGTAAAAAAATTTCTGACGATCAGGTTGAGCAGGAAGTACAGCGCTTCCTCGACGGACGCAGCAAGGCTGCTACCCAGCTCGAAGCCATCAAAGTTAAAGCCGGTGAAACCTTCGGTGAAGAGAAAGCGGCGATCTTTGAAGGTCACATCATGCTGCTGGAAGACGAAGAGCTGGAGCAGGAAATCATCGACCTGATCAAAAAAGATCACGCGACTGCTGACGCTGCTGCCCATTCGGTTATTGATGGCCAGGCGAAAGCCCTGGAAGAGCTGGACGATGAATACCTGAAAGAACGCGCCGCTGACGTGCGTGACATCGGTAAACGCCTGCTGCAAAACATCCTCGGCCTGCATATCGTCGATCTCAGCGCTATCGAAGACGAATCCATTCTGGTGGCAAAAGATTTGACGCCGTCAGAAACCGCACAGCTGAACCTGAAAAAGGTGCTGGGCTTTATCACCGATCTCGGTGGCCGTACCTCGCATACCTCCATCATGGCGCGTTCACTTGAACTGCCAGCGATTGTCGGTACCGGTAACGTGACCGCGACTGTTAACAACGGTGATTTCCTGATTCTGGATGGCGTAAACAACAAAGTTTATGTCAACCCGACCCCTGACGTACTGGAAGAGCTGAAAGCCATCCAGACGCAATATCTGTCAGAAAAACATGAACTGGCGAAACTGAAAGATCTGCCGGCAATCACGCTGGATGGTCATCAGGTTGAAGTCTGCGCCAACATCGGTACGGTACGTGACGTCGCCGGTGCCGAGCGTAACGGTGCGGAAGGCGTGGGCCTGTATCGTACTGAGTTCCTGTTCATGGACCGCGATTCACTGCCGACCGAAGAAGAACAGTTCCAGGCCTACAAAGCCGTTGCGGAAGCCATGGGCTCACAAGCGGTTATCGTGCGTACTATGGACATCGGCGGTGACAAAGACCTGCCGTACATGAACCTGCCGAAAGAAGAGAACCCATTCCTCGGCTGGCGTGCGATTCGTATCGCAATGGACCGCAAAGAGATTCTGCATGCTCAGCTGCGTGCGATTCTGCGTGCCTCGAAGTTCGGCAAACTGCGTATCATGTTCCCGATGATCATTTCTGTGGAAGAAGTTCGCTTCCTGAAAGCTGAACTGGAAACCCTGAAAGCGCAACTGCGTGAAGAAGGCAAACCCTTTGATGAGACCATTGAAGTGGGCATTATGGTGGAAACACCGGCTTCAGCGGTTATTGCTCGTCATCTGGCAAAAGAAGTCGACTTCTTCAGTATTGGGACAAACGACCTGACGCAGTATACTCTGGCGGTCGATCGTGGTAATGATTTGATTTCTCACCTCTATAACCCAATGTCGCCTTCCGTTCTGGGCCTCATCAAGCAAGTGATCGATGCATCACATGCCGAAGGGAAATGGACCGGCATGTGTGGTGAGCTGGCTGGTGATGAACGTGCTACACTACTGTTACTGGGAATGGGGCTGGACGAATTCAGCATGAGTGCCATTTCAATCCCAAGCATCAAGAAAATTATCCGTAATACCAATTTTGAAGATGCGAAGGCATTGGCGGAGCAGGCTCTGGCTCAACCCACAGCGGAAGATTTGATGACGCTGGTTAACAAGTTCATCAAAGAAAAAACACTCTGCTGATACGCGAGACGCTGGCCCCAAATTACTGCTTAGGAGAAGATCATGGGTTTGTTTTCTAAACTTTTTGGCGATAAAACAGAGAGCGCATCAGGGACTATTGAAATTGTAGCGCCTCTGTCAGGCGAAATCGTGAATATTGAAGACGTACCAGATGTGGTATTCGCGGAGAAAATTGTCGGTGACGGTATTGCGATCAAACCGACCGGCAACAAAATGGTTGCCCCGGTTGACGGCACCATCGGTAAAATTTTCGAAACCAACCACGCATTTTCAATCGAGTCTGACAACGGCATCGAGCTGTTTGTCCACTTCGGTATCGACACGGTTGAACTGAAAGGTGAAGGCTTCAAACGTATCGCTGAAGAAGGCCAGAAAGTGAAAAAAGGCGACGTGGTGATCGAGTTTGATCTGCCGCTGCTGGAAGAGAAAGCAAAATCCACGCTGACGCCGGTTGTGATCTCGAACATGGACGAGATCAAAGACCTGATCAAACTCTCTGGTCCGGTCACTGTGGGCGAGACCCCGGTGATTCGTATCAAGAAGTAATTCGCAGTCTGGATAGTAAAACGGCACCCAATGGGTGCCGTTTTTGTTTCCACGATAATCTAGTCCTGTTTCCAGCGTGGTAGCCTGATCGTCAGCTCCAGGCCACCCTCCGGACGATTTACCGCCTGGACTTCACCATGATGCGCCAGCACTACCTTCCGCACAATCGACAGTCCCAGCCCATAGCCTTTGCCCATCAGCGGCGAATTGACGCGCACAAAGGGGTCAAAAATGCTGGAAAGCTTTTCGTCATCGACTCCCGGTCCCTGATCGCGCACACGAATCGCCAGCCACTGGTTTTCCGCCTGCAAGCGCACCTGAATATGCTGCCCCTTGTGAGAGAAACGCAGCGCGTTGCGCAGCACATTCTCCACACCACGACGTATCAACTCAGCATTGCCGTGCACGGTGTAATCCGCATTTTCATCGACCTGAAAATCAACCTTCACCCCCGGAATCTGCGCCTCGTAACGGACGTCCGTCACTATCGCATGCAGCAGACCGGTCAGGTCGAAGTACTGTTCACCCGGCATACTCTCGTGCTCAGCACGCGAGAGCGTCAGCAGTTCACCAATCATCTTGTCCAGTCGACGCGCTTCTTCGTCGATACGATTAAGCGAGGATTCGACACTTTCCGGCGTCTGGCGCGCCAGACCGGTGGCGAGCTGAAGACGGGCTAACGGCGAACGCAGCTCATGGGAGATATCATGCAGTAGCTCCTCACGCGCTTTCACCAGCGTATCCAGCCGTTCCACCATCGCATCAAAATCCTGCGCGACGCTGGAAAGCTCGTCATGGCGTTTGCGCATTACCGGATAGAGCCGCACGCTCAGGTCACCACTACTGACGCGGGCAAAGCCCTCACGGAGCTGACGCATCGGACGCGTCAGGTTCCAGGCCAACAACAGGCTAAACAGCAAACCGAGCGCACCCGCAAAGGTGAACATCGGTTCCGGGATATTCAGGATGCGGCGAGGACCACCCACACCCATTGAGCTATCTTCCCGCAGTGCTTTGACGTCGTAACGCAGTTCATACTCTTTAGCATCAGCCCCTTTTACCCAACGTACAATCACATCCGGGAAGGGACCGTGGAACGGCTCGTTAAAGCCTGATGGCGGCAATACTTCCGGTGGCGCATTCACCGTAGCGACGGGTTTGCTGTGCTGGATCACCGAGAAAAACTGGCGATCGTTCGGTTCCCAGTCAGCCATCATGTCGTCGAGTGCGCTCGGCCCACCGCGCTCAAGCACCGAGACGGCTGAAGCCATCTGTAAATTCACAATACGACGGATCGCCACGATTTCTGGCGGTTCATGGCGGTTACCGGAAAGCGAAAAACCGAGCCACAGCAGCTGACTGATAATCACAAATACAATCCAGAAGCCCAGCAGGATCTTCCAGAACATGCGGCCACGGTAGCTGTGCTTCATCGAATGCGATAACCAATACTGCGCACAGTTTCGATATTGACGTTGTCAGCAGTTAACGCTGCCAGTTTCTGGCGAATATTGCTGATATGCACATCGACGCTGCGATCGTAGGCTTCACGCGGACGCCCCAGCCCTTTTTCCGACAGTTCATCTTTCGATACCACACGATCGGGGGCGCGCATCAGCAGGTCGAGCAAGTTAAATTCCGAAGCGGTGAGATCAAACGCCTTACCCTGCCATTCGGTGATACGGGTGGCAGGATTGAGGCTTAAATCCCCCCAACGCAGTATCTCTTTTTTGTCCGGCAGCGGGGCCTGATCTTCAAAACGACGCAGCACAGCACGCAGGCGCGCGACCAGTTCACGGGGATAGCAAGGTTTTGGAACATAATCGTCAGCGCCCATTTCCAGACCGATGACGCGATCGATGTTGTCACCTTTGGCGGTCAGCATGATCACTGGCAGACGGCTGTTCTGGCGTACCTGACGCAGCACATCAATTCCACTCATATCCGGCAGCATGATATCGAGGATCATGGCGGTGTAATTGCCTGAAAGCGCACCTTCAACCCCGGCACTTCCGGTTAAAACCAGTTGTGCATCAAAGCCTTCAGCAATCAGGTATTGGCTCAGCATAGTACCAAGCTCTAAATCGTCATCAACAAGCAGAATTTTCATCTTTATCTCTCGTACAAAATTGCCGCTATTTTGTCCTGAGTTCGTCCTGAGCGCAGCCGGTTTTACTCGATCCTTACAGTGACGATACTCCGTAGCGACGCGATTTATCGCGCGAATTTAAAACACAGGAAAACAGCGCGATAAATCGCGCCGTTACGCATTTTTACAAGAGGATAGTTTAGTGGAAAACACCGGTGGAGAGATAACGGTCGCCGCGATCGCAAATAATCGCCACCACCACACTGCCTGGTTGCGCTGCGGCAACACGTAATGCGCCTGCCACCGCCCCACCGGAGCTGACACCGCAGAAAATACCTTCGCGCCGTGCCAGCGCGCGCATGGTTTCTTCGGCTTCCTGCTGAGACATATCCATCACCTCGTCCACCAATTCCGGACGGAAAATCCCCGGCAGATAGGCACTCGGCCAGCGGCGGATACCGGGAATGCTGCTACCTTCCTGCGGTTGTAAGCCAATGATTTTCACCGCAGGAGCAAACTCACGCAGGTAACGTCCCACGCCGGTAATGGTACCGGTGGTGCCCATGCTGGAGACAAAATGCGTCATCCGTTGCTGACTCTGCTGCCAGATTTCCGGGCCGGTGGTCAGGTAGTGGCCGAGTGGGTTATCCGGGTTGTTGAACTGATCCAGTACCCTCCCCTCTCCACGCGCCGCCATCTCCTGCGCCAAATCGCGTGCCCCTTCCATGCCCTGCTCACGCGTTACCAGCACCAGTTCAGCCCCGTAGGCAAGCATCGCATCCTGGCGTTCCTGGCTCATGTTATCTGGCATCAGCAAACGCAGACGATAGCCTTTCATCGCCGCAATCATCGCCAGCGCGATGCCGGTGTTGCCACTGGTGGCTTCAATCAACGTATCGCCCGGTTTAATCTCGCCACGCAATTCCGCCTGGTGAATCATCGACCAGGCCGCGCGATCTTTTACCGATCCCGCCGGATTGTTACCTTCCAGTTTTAACCAGATTTCGCTGCCGTTGTCAGGCGTCAGGCGCTGCAACTTAATCAACGGCGTGTTGCCGATGGTATTTTCCAGTGTGGTCACGGTCAGATTCCCGGCGTAGAAAGAGGGGCAAAGAAATCGGGCGGGAAAATCCCGCCCGAAGGAGTGTCAAAAATATCAGGCGCTCTCGGCAAAGGCAACCGCGCGCAGCGGCGTTGTTCCCTGGTAAAGTCGTGCCTGTTGCAGGCCAACAAACAGGCGTTCACCGCGAATCGGTGCGGTTTGCTCGCCATCAAACACCAGGGTGAAGGGCTCGCTTTGCCAGCCAGTGGGCTGCACCACCAACTGCCAGAAGTGACCACGCGGGCTGACTTCCAGCACCTGCACCGGCAACGGGGTTTCCAGGCTGCTCTGGCGCGAGACATCAATCTCCCACGGACGCAGGAACAACTCGACCTTGCCCTGGTGGGCAGGTGTGTAGCCCAGCGGCCAGCGATGCGCGGCGACATGGAACTGCGAGCCGTGCACTTCACCGTCGAAGCGATTTACTTCACCGAGGAACTCCAGCACGAAGCGGGTGGCAGGATCGCGCCACACGTCATCCGGTGTCCCCACCTGTTCAATGTTACCCTGACTCATCACTACCACCCGGTCAGCGACTTCCATCGCCTCTTCCTGGTCATGGGTGACGAATACGCTGGTGAATTTTAACTCTTCATGCAACTGACGCAGCCAGCGGCGCAGTTCTTTACGCACCTGCGCATCCAGCGCGCCGAAGGGTTCATCCAGCAGCAAAATCTGCGGTTCCACTGCCAGCGCACGCGCCAGCGCAACACGCTGTTTCTGGCCGCCCGACAGTTGTGCCGGGAAACGGTTAGCAAGGTGTGCCAGTTGCACCATTTCCAACAAGCGGGTCACCCGTTGTTTGATTTCGGCGCTGGAAGGACGCTCACGCCGCGGCAACACTGTCAGACCAAAGGCGATGTTGTCGAACACCGTCATATGGCGGAACAGTGCATAATGCTGGAAGACAAAACCGACCTGACGATCGCGAGCATGAATGCGGCTGACGTCTTTGCCGTGAAAATAGATCTGCCCGCTGTTCTGATGCTCCAGTCCGGCGATAATCCGCAGCAGCGTGGTTTTACCGGAACCGGATGGCCCCAGCAGCGCCACCATCTGGCCGGAAGGAATATCCAGAGAGATATCGTTCAGCACCGGGGTACGGCCAAACGCTTTGTTAATTTGTTTAATCTCAATGCTCATGATTTTCCTCCTGTTGGCGTTTCTGCTGATGCTCTAAACGCCACTGCAGCACGCTTTTCAGAAACAGTGTCACTATCGCCATCAGGGTCAGCAGCGCGGCGGCGGTAAACGCACCGACGGTGTTGTAATCCTGATGCAGTAATTCAACCTGAAGCGGCAACGTATAGGTTTCGCCGCGAATCGATCCCGATACCACCGAGACCGCACCAAATTCGCCGATGGTACGCGCGTTGGTCAGTACCACGCCGTACAGCAGCGCCCAGCGGATGTTAGGCAGCGTCACGCGGCGAAACATCTGCCAGCCGGATGCGCCAAGCAGCACCGCCGCTTCGTCTTCATTGCTGCCCTGGCTCAGCATCACCGGCACCAGCTCACGCACCACAAACGGACAGGTGACGAAAACGGTCGCCAGCACCATACCGGGCCAGGCAAACATAATCTGGATATTGTGCGCATCCAGCCAGCCGCCAGCCGGACCGTTGATGCCCCAGAACAACAGATACATCAAGCCTGCCACCACCGGTGACACGGCAAACGGAATATCAAACAGCGTGAGCAACAGCTGGCGACCAGGAAAGTTAAAACGCGTCACCAGCCACGCCAGCAGCGTACCGAACACCAGGTTTACCGGCACGGTAATCAACGCCACCATCACCGTCAGCCAGATGGCATGCAGCATGTCGCCATCTTTCAGATTGCTGATGACGCCGCCCAGCCCCTGGCCCAATGCCTCCCAAAAGATGGAGATCATCGGCACCACCAACAACAGCAGCGAAACCAGCGCGCCAATGCCAATCAGCAGCCATTTGCCCCAGTTAATCGGTGAACGGTCAACACGATTGATTTGCGAAATCTCTGCCATCAGTGGCCTCCTAAACGACGGCCAAAGCGGCTTTGCAGGGTATTAATGGCGAACAGCAGCAGCAGCGATGCGGCAAGGATCACCGAGGCAATCGCACTGGCGGCCGGGTAATCAAACTCCTGCAAACGCACGAAAATCATCAGCGAGGTGACTTCGGTCTTCCACGCGATGTTACCGGCGATAAAGATCACCGCGCCAAACTCGCCGAGGCTGCGGGTAAAAGACAACGCGGTCCCGGCCAGCAGCGCCGGTGCGACTTCCGGCAGCACCACGCGACGGAAGCTCTGCCACGGCGTGGCCCCGAGCGTTTCTGCCGCTTCTTCATATTCCGGGCCTAACTCTTCCAGCACCGGCTGCACAGTACGCACCACAAACGGAATGCTGGTGAAGGCCATCGCCACTGCGATACCAAGCCAGGTGTAAGAAACTTTGATATCAAACTGCGCCAGCCATTGCCCATACCAGCCGTTGACCGAGAACAACCCGGCCAGCGTCAGACCGGCGACAGCGGTAGGCAGCGCAAACGGTAAATCCATCAGGCCATCAAGCAACGTGCGGCCAGGGAAGCGATAACGGGTCAGGATCCACGCCATCAACATGCCAAACACCGCATTGAAGATGGAGGCAACACCGGCAGACAACAGCGTCACCTTGTAAGCCGCCACCAGTTGCGGACTGGTGATCACTTCCCAGTACTGCGCCAGCGTCATCTTTGACAACTGCATCAGCAGCGCGCTGATCGGCAGCAGCAGGATCAGGCAGGTAAACAGCAGGCTGGTACCCAGGCTGAGACCGAATCCGGGCAGCACCCGTTTTTGCGTAGAGGCAAACATCAACCGCGCCCCGCTGCCAGCAGTTTGTCCAGCTCAGCGCCAGACGCGAAATGGGTTTTCATCACGTTATCCCAGCCGCCGAACGCCTCGTCTACGTTGAATAATGCCGTCTGCGGGAAGCGACTTTTCTGCTCCGCCATCAGCTGCGGGTTGTTTACGCGATAGTAGAAGCTGGTGATAATTTTCTGTGCTTCCGGGCTATAGAGAAAATTCAGGTAGGCTTTCGCCGCATCGGCGGTGCCATTGTGCTCAACATTTTTGTCCACCCAGGCCACCGGGAACTCGGCGAGGATGTTGGTTTTGGGCACAATCACTTCATAACCGTCTTTGGCGTACTGGTTACGGATGTTGTTCACTTCAGATTCAAAGCTAATCAACACATCCCCCAGACCACGCTCGGCGAAGGTGGTGGTCGCACCGCGACCGCCGGTATCAAACACTTCGACGTTCTTCAGGAATTTAGTCATAAAGGCTGCGGTTTCGGCCTGATCTTTACCATCAGCCTGATCCGCCGCGCCCCACGCAGCCAGATAGGTATAACGGCCATTACCGGAGGTTTTTGGATTGGGGAACACCAGCTTCACATCATCGCGCGCCAGGTCAGCCCAGTCGTGAATGTTTTTGGGATTGCCCTTGCGCACCAGAAACGCCATGGTGGAATAGAACGGTGAGCTGTTATTCGGCAGACGAGTTTTCCAGTCCGCCGGGATCAGATTGCCTTTATCATGCAGCACCTGCACGTCCGTCACCTGATTGTAAGTCACCACATCGGCACGCAATCCTTGCAGGATCGCCAGCGCCTGTTTTGAAGAACCGGCATGAGATTGTTTAATGGTCAGCTTGTCACCCGGATGGCTGGCATCCCACTGCTGCTCAAACGGCACATTCAGCGCAACAAACAACTCGCGCGAGACGTCATAAGAGCTGTTGAGCAGTTCTGTCGCCTGCACAGCACCCGCCATTGCCAGCGAAAGCGCGATACCGCCAACCAACTTTTTCAAAACGGGAAGTGTCATGCTGCACCCAGAGATATGGAGTTACGGCTGATGCCATTAGATGTTGTCAGTGTATTTATAACTCAGGGGAAACCAGTAACGGTTTTATATATCGTTTGCTGATTTCAAAGTCTAAAAAGGCATAAGACGGCGGGGAAGAATATGCGGCTGGCGGGATTGGGCACGGACGGCAGCGTGGCCGTCCGTAGCAGAGTTACAGCGCCTGCAACGCGTCGAGGGACGGTGCGAAATAGTAGCTGCCGGTCACTGGTTTGGTGAAACGCAGCATGGCGTCCATTTTGCCGTCACGCTCGCCAAACATACTCAGCAGCTGCTGTTCGATGTTATACAGACGATTGCAGTAGGCGATAAAAAACAGGCCGTGGGTGCCGCTGGCGGTGCCGTAAGGCAGGCTCTGACGCAAAATCTTCAGCCCTTTTCCCTCTTCTTTGAGATCGACACGGCTGAGATGCGACGTCGCCGGGCGCGCCTCACCCGGTATCTCTTCATTTTCCACTTTGGTACGCCCGAACACCGCTTCCTGCTTCTCAACCGCCATGCGGTTCCACAGCTTCAGGTTATGTTCCCAACGCTGAGTGAAGACGTAGCTGCCCCCGGCATCCGGGCCATCGGCGATAATCGCCACCTGCTGACGCTGTTCGCCCTGGGGGTTCTCGGTGCCATCGATGAAGCCTGAGAGATCGCGCTCCTCCACCCAGCGGAAGCCATGCGTCTCTTCTTCAACGCTAACGGCGTCAGCAAAAGCCACCAGCGCCGCCTGGGCCAGGGAGAAGTTAACGTCATGGCGTAGCGACTGAATATGGATCAGCAAATCATGCTGGGTTGCGGGCGCAATGCCCTTACCCAGTTCGCGAAAGGCTTTCAGCTCCGGCGCGCTATCCGTCCCGTGCAAATCGCGCCACAGCGTGTCGCCAAAAGCGATAACCGCGCCCAGACCCGCATCGGTGAATTGTTGTTGCAGTGATTCGAGGTGTTGCAGAAAAGTTTTGCTGCCCAGACGCAGCGCATCGAGATCGCCCGTGACACGAGCTTCCAGCCAAATGGCGAAACGGCGGTGTTCCAGCAGGATCCCGCTCTGAAATTGAGACATCGACATGCTCTCCGGCGATGGGGGTTAAACGACGTTTTTTTCGCCCGTATCATACTGGAAAGCGGCGGTGATAGCCCGTATCACCGCACTTTTTTCAGGGTTACCGTTGCCAGACGATCTGACTGATTTTCCAGTTTTTCAGAGTATCGTCAGACGGCATCAGACCTTCAGGCCCGTGCCATTCACCGCTGTAAATGTAAGCGATGTGCTGGCTGTTGGGTGCCCGGCACTCAACATCACGGCTATCCAGGCCTGGCACCATTTTGCAGTTATCGAAAGCTTTGCTGAATTTCGCGCTGAACAGGTCACCGATTTTGCTGCCATCGGCACTTTTTGCGCTGCTATCCACGACTTCGATACGCTCCACGCTGCTTTGGCCGTGAATCACCATTTTGACCTTGCCATCATCCAACGCCTGCCAGAACTCCACCACCTGGCCGTTCTGGGTGCGCATGCCCTGGCGCAATTTGTAATCCCCATCCAGGGCTTTATCGATGGCAGTTTGCGTCATCGCGGTGCTGCTGGAAAGGCCTGCTACCCCCTGCTCCGTCACGGTAAGCGAACCACCAAACCAGTTCAGCGGATTCAGCGCTGACCAATGATAACTGAGCGGGTTGTACCAGTGGCTTTCATCAGCCTGGGAAGAGGAACCCGAACTGGCACATCCTGCCAGCACCAGAGCCGTCGCCAGCAGCGCGGGACGAACAACGTTCATGAAAACTCCTTGATCTTCTTTGCCGGTTGGCGTGCCTGTTGGAGTCGCAAAGCGACAAAAAGTTTATTCGTGATGCTGATGTTCGGGCAAAAAACAGTCACGCAGGCGGCGATGGGTTTGCAGCCAATATAACGCCAGCAGGTCAAACAACGTCAGCAACAGCGGAAATGGCGAGTCAGGCATCTCGCCCTGCCACAGATTAACCCCCTGCCACAACAGGTTAATCAGTAGCGACAGACTCAACACCCAGCGCCAGCTTTGCCACACCCGGGGCCAACGCTGGCGATAACCGGTGAGTAATAAACCGATGGCCGACGGAACACCCAGCGCCAGACCGAGCCAGAAACTTTGCCGGTCCGGATAAAACAGCGCCAACAGGTCATTGCCCTGCTGACGTGAAGCGCCAGCCATCACCAGCAGCAGCCAGGTGCGCGCCTGCAATAACAGGATCAACCAGAAAAGAAACGGCAGCCGTAGCTGCCCTTTCGCATCATATTCTTCGGGTGGATATTTCAGCGTGACCACTTAATACTCGCGATCTTCAATCAACCGTTTACCAAACAGCAGCGAGTCCACCGGTTCGTAATCGAGCTTTTCATAGAACGCCACCACCTGGTCGTTCTCTTCACGTACCATCAGATGGATTTTCGGGCAGCCACGCGCAATCAGTTTCTTTTCCAGACGGTTCATCAGCGCATTGGCAAAGCCGCGTCCCTGATAATCCGGGTGGACCGCCAGATAGTATGCGGCACCACGATGACCATCGTAGCCGCCCATCAGCGTCCCCACCACCTCGCCACCGACTTCAGCTATCAGGAAGAGATCCGGGTCATGGTTCATTTTGCGTTCGATGTCCAACTCCGGGTCATTCCACGGGCGCAACAGATCGCAACGCTCCCAGAGCGTGATCACTTCTTCAAAATCTTCCTGGCGGAAAGAACGGATTTCCATCGGCGTTACCCTACAGTTGGCCACAATTCGCTGATTATCACGCATTCTTTGCCAGGTGCAAACCTTGCACCGCTCAGTGGCGGAAAAAAGCGGCAAATTTCCTGTTAGCGACCTGAAATACAAAGTAAAGCCCTGAAATAGTTGTGAGGTCGCACGCGACAGGGTGTTACGCTATAACACTTCGCAGGTTTACCTGTCAGGGATTCATTGATGAAAAAGATTTCACTGCTCAAACGCTTAACCAATCGCCGTCAGCTGCTGCTGTCCGGGCTGGCGCTGGCGGTGCTGTCACCGCGTCTGGTCCAGGCCAAAGAAGAGAGCGCAGATTTACGCATGCTGCCACGCCACAGCAAACCTGCGCCCCCAGCCCGCAGCGGCAAACGTATTGTGATGATCGACCCTGGTCACGGCGGCATCGATTCCGGTGCGGTTGGCGAGCAAGGTTCGGAAGAGAAGCATATCGTGCTGGATATCGCCAACAACGTACGTCAGTTGTTGCAGGATCATCCGAAGGTGGAAGTGCGTCTGACACGCGACACTGACTACTTTATTCCGCTCTATCAGCGCGTTGAAATCGCCCATCAGCACGGTGCAAATCTGTTTATGTCTATTCACGCCGATGGCTACACCAGCCCGGATGCCAATGGCGCGTCAGTATTCGCCTTGTCGAATCGCGGAGCAAGCAGCGCGATGGCGCGTTATATGTCGCAAAAAGAGAACGATGCCGACAAAGTTGGTGGTGCCGAAGTGGCGGCGAAGGATCAGTATCTGAACCAGATTCTGTTCGACCTGGTGCAGACCGACACCATTCGTAACAGCCTGACGCTGGGTAAACATGTGCTGGATCAGATTCGCCCGGTGCATCATCTGCACAGCCAGCACACCGAACAGGCCGCGTTTGCGGTACTGAAGTCGCCATCCATTCCTTCGGTGTTGGTGGAGACCTCGTTTATTACCAACCCGCACGAAGAGCAGTTGCTCGGCACCCCGGCGTTCCGCCGTAAAATCGCCAGCGCAATTGCCGATGGCATCGTCAATTACTTTGATGAGTACGATCGTCGTCAGGCTTAGGTATAATCGCGGCAAATTTCCGGAACGAGTGACTCATGAGCAATCCCGATATTTCCCGCGTTAAAGCCTTTTTGCTGGCGCTCCAGGATGACATTTGCGCCCAACTGGCGGCGGAAGATGGTAAAGCAGACTTCGCAGAAGATAACTGGCAGCGGCCCGGCGGTGGTGGCGGACGCAGCCGCGTACTGCGCAACGGCGCGGTGTTTGAGCAGGCTGGCGTTAACTTCTCCCACGTTCATGGCGACCAGATGCCCGCTTCCGCGACTGCGCATCGTCCGGAGCTGGCTGGCCGCAGTTTCGAAGCGATGGGCGTATCGCTGGTGATCCATCCGGAAAACCCGTATGTACCGACCAGCCACGCCAACGTGCGTTTCTTTATTGCAGAGAAGCCGGGAGCCGATCCGGTGTGGTGGTTTGGTGGCGGTTTCGACCTCACCCCGTATTACGGTTTTGAAGAAGATGCCGTGCACTGGCATCAGACAGCCTTTGAGTTGTGCCAGCCGTTTGGCGAGGACGTCTATCCACGTTTTAAAAAATGGTGCGACGACTATTTCTATATCAAGCATCGTGAGGAACAGCGTGGCATTGGCGGTTTGTTCTTCGACGATCTCAACACCCCCGATTTTGACCACTGCTTCGACTTTACCCAGGCGGTAGGCAACGGTTTTCTGCAAGCCTATCGTCCGATTGTGGCAAAACGCAAAGCGCTGCCGTGGGGCGAGCGCGAGCGCCAGTTCCAGTTATACCGGCGTGGTCGCTATGTCGAGTTCAACCTGGTGTGGGATCGCGGCACCCTGTTTGGTTTGCAAACCGGTGGACGAACCGAATCGATCCTGATGTCGATGCCCCCCCTGGTGCGCTGGGAATATGATTATCAACCGGAAGCGGGAACGCCAGAAGAGGCGTTGTACCGCGATTTCCTGCCGGTGAAGGATTGGTTGAGTATCGCGTCCAGATAATGGCCATTTCGTAGCGGCGCGATTTATCGCGCAGGTTTTGAAACACGCGCGATAAATCGCGCCGCTACGATCTCACAACGGCTCGGTCTGCGCCTCCACCACCGCCAGCGCCACCATATTGACGATGCGTCGCACCGAAGCGATACGTGTTAATACATGTACCGGTTTGCTGATACCCATCAACACCGGGCCAACCGTCACCCCCTCCGAACAGGAGACGCGCAGCAGGTTGTAGCTGATACGCGCCGCTTCAACATTTGGCATAATCAACAGATTGGCAGTGCCTTTTAACGGGCTGTCCGGCATCAATTCCCGGCGGATATTTTCCACCAGCGCCGCATCGCCGTGCATTTCTCCGTCAATCTCCAGTTCCGGCGCACGCTGCTGAATCAATGCCAGCGCTTCACGCATTTTGCGCGCGCCCGGCGCATTCGAGGTGCCAAAGCTGGAGTGCGACAGCAGCGCCACACGCGGTTCGATACCAAAGCGTCGCACCGTCTCCGCCGCCATCAAGGTAATATCTGCCAGTTGTTCTGGTGTCGGATCTTCGTTGACGTAGGTGTCGGTAATAAAGGTGTTGCCGCTCGGCAGCAATAGCGCGTTCATCGCCCCGGCGACGCGTACATCAGGACGGAAGCCAAACACCTTCTCAATCACTTCGTAATGTTCATGATAATCACCAACGGTGCCGCAAATCATCGCATCGGCTTCACCACGATGGACCATGATCGCCCCAATCAGGGTGGGATTGCCTATCACCGCACGCTGTGCCATCTCCGGCGTAACGCCACGCCGTTTCATAATCTGGTAATACTCGCTCCAGTAGGCTTTAAAACGCGGGTCGGATTCGTTGTTCACTACCTCAAAATCTTTTCCGGCTTCGATTTTCAGTCCCTGCTTTTGCAGGCGCATGGCGATTACGTTAGGACGACCGATCAGAATGGGTTTCGCCAGTCCGAGCGTCACCAGTTCCTGAGTGGCATGCAGCACCCGCACTTCTTCTCCTTCCGCCAGCACCACCCGTTTCGGCTCTTTGCGTGCCTGCGAGAAAATCGGTTTCATAAACAGGTTGGTTTTATAGACAAACTCGGTGAGTTTCTCGCGATAGGCATCGAAGTCCTCAATCGGTCGCGTGGCGACGCCAGATTTCATCGCGGCTTGCGCCACCGCAGGCGCAATCTGCACAATCAGACGCGGATCAAAAGGTTTCGGAATCAGATATTCCGGGCCAAAACTCAGATCCTGATCATCATAGGCCGACGCCACCACATCGCTTTGCTCCGCCTGCGCCAGCGCCGCAATGGCGTGCACCGCCGCCAGTTTCATCTCTTCGTTGATCGCGGTAGCCCCCACATCCAGAGCGCCACGGAAGATAAACGGGAAACACAGCACGTTATTGACCTGATTAGGGAAATCCGAACGTCCGGTGCAGATGATGGCATCAGGCCGCACCGCCTTGGCTAAGGGCGGCATGATTTCAGGTTCCGGGTTTGCCAGCGCCAGAATCAGGGGATCTTTTGCCATCTGCCTGACCATTTCCGGCGTCAGCACCTGCGGCCCGGAGCAGCCAAGAAAAATATCCGCGCCAGCAATCACCTCCTCCAGCGTGCGTTTACCGTTGTCCTCAATGGCATACCGCGCTTTGGTTTCTGCCATCTCGGCATCACGACCACGCCAAATCACGCCTTTGGAATCGCAGGCCACGATGTTGTGACGCTGCATCCCCAGCGCTACCAGCAGGTTCAGACAGGCGATGGCTGAAGCGCCCGCTCCCGAGACCACCAGCCGCACATCGGAGATGGCTTTTTTCACAATCTGCAATCCGTTCAGCACCGCAGCGGTACAGATAATGGCGGTGCCGTGCTGATCGTCGTGGAACACCGGGATTTTCATACGTTCGCGCAGCTTCTGCTCGATGTAGAAGCACTCCGGCGCTTTGATATCTTCAAGGTTAATGCCGCCAAAAGTCGGTTCCAGCGCGGCAATCACCTCAATCAGTTTATCCGGGTCGTGTTCGTCGATTTCGATATCGAACACGTCTATACCGGCAAACTTCTTAAACAACACGCCCTTGCCCTCCATCACCGGCTTCCCCGCCAGCGCGCCGATATTGCCGAGGCCAAGCACCGCAGTGCCGTTAGAGATCACCGCCACCAGGTTGCCGCGTGCGGTGTATTTATGTGCCGCCAGAGGGTCCACGGCAATTTCAAGGCACGGGGCTGCCACGCCGGGTGAATAGGCCAGGGCCAAATCACGCTGCGTCGCCAGCGGCTTGGTGGGTGACACCTGAATTTTTCCGGGGGTGGGATACTGGTGAAAATCGAGAGCGCTTTGCTTCAGTTGATCGTCCATTGGGCATCCTGTTGCGCGGAGAAAGAGCGTTCAGTATAGAAATCAACCGCCCAAAAGAGGGTGAAGGCGCTCAAAGAATACGCGGTTTACAAGGGCACAGATTGCCACAGCCAGATCAACGCCCCGGTCACAGACTGCTATGCTTAGTGGTGGTAAAACGCGCAGCTGTCATCTCAGGCTGGCCCCTAATCACAAGCGCGCGCAGTGGGCGCCCCAGCGTCACAATCAGAGAAAACGCATTTTCTTCACCTGACGTCTGTAGCAATGTGTTGGACCGGTACTCACCTGGAAATGGCGTAATAAGGCCAAAGCTGCCTGAGGTTTTCTATTTGCCATAATGATTGCTAATCAAGGAGTTAAGCGATGAACCAGCTCGATGCATTAAAACAGTTCACCACCGTGGTGGCGGACAGTGGCGATATTGAATCCATTCGCCAATACCACCCGGAAGACGCCACGACCAACCCCTCATTAATCCTCAAAGCCGCCGGACTTGACGCCTACAAACACCTGATTGATGACGCCATCGACTACGCAAAAAAACAGGGCGGCAGTAAAGAAACGCAGATCATCAACGCCAGCGACAAAGTGGCGATCAACCTCGGTATGGAAATTCTGAAAAGCGTACCAGGCCGTGTCTCGACCGAAGTGGATGCGCGCCTCTCTTTCGATCGGGGCATGTGTGTTACCAAAGCCGAAAAACTGGTGCGGTTGTACGAAGAGAACGGCATTGACCGTTCGCGTATCCTGATCAAACTGGCATCAACCTGGGAAGGCATCCGCGCTGCCGAGGAGCTGGAGAAAAACGGCATCCATTGCAACCTGACGCTGCTGTTCTCCTTCGCTCAGGCCCGTGCCTGCGCCGAAGCGGGTGTGTTCCTGATCTCCCCGTTCGTTGGTCGTATTTATGACTGGTACAACAGCCGTAAACCGCTCGACCCGTATGTAGCAGATGAAGATCCGGGCGTGAAGTCCGTGCGTCGCATCTACGATTATTACAAAAAGCATCGCTACAACACCGTCATCATGGGTGCCAGCTTCCGTAAAGTGGAGCAGATTCTGGCGCTGGCGGGTTGTGACCGACTGACCATCTCGCCAAATCTGCTGGAAGAACTGGCCAACAGCGATGCGCCAGTGGAACGTAAGCTGGAACCGTCAACCGAAGGCTTCCATCAGCCTGCGCCGCTGTCTGAAGCGGAGTTCCGCTGGGAACATAATCAGGATCCGATGGCGGTAGAAAAACTGTCCGATGGGATCCGTCAGTTTGCCATTGACCAGCAAAAACTGGAGGACGTGCTGGCTGCTCGCCTCTGACCGACCATCACCTCATGCCGGACGGGCGTCTTGCCCGTCCTTATTGCCAAATCACAAGGGAGAACCCTATGTCTTCACGCAGAGAGTTGGCTAATGCGATTCGTGCCCTGAGCATGGACGCCGTACAAAAAGCAAATTCCGGCCATCCGGGAGCCCCGATGGGCATGGCGGATATCGCCGAAGTGCTGTGGCGCGATTTTCTCAAACATAACCCGACCAACCCGCACTGGCCCGATCGCGACCGTTTCATTCTCTCCAACGGCCATGCCTCTATGCTGCTTTACAGCCTGCTGCATCTCACCGGTTATGACCTGCCGATGGAGGAATTGAAAAACTTCCGTCAACTGCATTCGAAAACGCCGGGACACCCGGAGCTGGGTTATACCGCAGGGGTAGAAACCACCACCGGACCACTCGGTCAGGGGCTGGCGAATGCCGTGGGGATGGCGATTTCCGAACGCACGCTGGCGGCACAATTTAACCAGCCGGGGCATGAGATCGTCGACCATTACACCTACGTGTTTATGGGTGACGGCTGCCTGATGGAAGGGATCTCTCACGAAGCCTGCTCGCTGGCGGGTACCCTTGGACTTGGCAAGCTGATCGGTTTTTACGATCACAACGGCATTTCCATCGACGGTGAAACCGAAGGCTGGTTTACCGACGATACCCACAAACGCTTTGAAGCCTACAACTGGCATGTGATTGGCGACATTGACGGCCATGATCCGACCGCCGTCAGCAACGCCATCAAAGAGGCGCAGGGCGTCACCGACAAACCCTCGCTGATTATCTGTCGCACCATCATTGGCTTTGGCTCGCCCAATAAGGCCGGTAAAGAGGAGTCGCACGGTGCCGCGCTCGGCGAAGCGGAAGTGGCGCTGGCGCGCAAACAACTGGGCTGGAACTCTCCGGCGTTTGAGATCCCAAAAGAGATTTATCAGCAGTGGGATGCCAAAGAAGCCGGGGCCGCGCGCGAAAAAGCGTGGGACGAAAAACTGGCGGCCTATACAACAGCGCATCCCGAACTGGCGAAAGAGTTCACACGTCGCCTGAGCGGTGAGTTACCCGCTAACTGGCAAAGCGAGGTTCAGGCGTTTGTTGAACAACTTCAAGCAAATCCACAGAAAATTGCCAGCCGTAAAGCATCGCAAAATACCCTCGAAGTGTTTGGCAAGCTGTTACCGGAATTCCTTGGGGGATCTGCCGATCTGGCCCCCAGCAATCTCACTATCTGGTCCGGTTCTAAATCGATCAAAGAGGATATTGCCGGTAACTATATTCATTACGGAGTGCGCGAGTTTGGTATGACGGCGATCGGCAACGGTATTGCCAATCACGGCGGCTTTTTGCCTTATACCGCCACCTTCCTGATGTTTGTCGAATACGCACGCAACGCGGTGCGCATGGCGGCATTGATGAAGGCGCGTCAGGTGCTGGTCTACACCCACGACTCGATTGGTTTGGGAGAAGATGGCCCGACGCATCAGCCGGTGGAACAACTCGCCAGCCTGCGCGTCACGCCGAATATGAGCGTGTGGCGTCCGTGCGACCAGGTAGAAACGGCGGTGGCGTGGAAGGCGGCGGTGGAACGTCAGCACGGCCCAACCGCGCTGATTCTGTCGCGTCAGAATTTACTGCAACCGGAACGCAACCCTGCGCAGGTTGCAGATATCGCGCGGGGTGGTTATGTATTGCAGGATTGCGAAGGCACGCCGGAAGCGATCATCATCGCCACCGGTTCGGAAATCGAAATCGCTCTTGGTGCAGCGGATAAACTGATGGCGGATGGTCATCGTATCCGCGTGGTATCCCTGCCCTGCACCGACGTGTTCGATAAACAAGATGCGGCTTATCGTGAATCGGTGCTGCCTTCTGGCGTTAAGGCACGCGTGGCGGTGGAAGCCGGGATTACCGATTACTGGTTCAAGTATGTTGGCCTTGACGGATCCATCGTCGGCATGACCACCTTTGGTGAGTCGGCACCAGCCGGTAAACTGTTCCCGGAATTTGGCTTTACCGTGGAAAATATCGTCAGCCATACCGAAGCCTTACTCAAGCCGCACTAATTGACCCGGCCCCCGCTGTGGGGCCGTTTTTGATCACAGCCTGAAACAGAAAAAAATCTTACTTGACCTCTTTCCGCCCCTCGCAAACTGATTACTATAAGACGTTCCTTTAATTAGCCTAGCGGACGCTTTCCCGTTGAAAAAACGTACACCCTTTTTACTGAGCTTACTGGTTTCGCTGCTTCCGTTAAAAAGCATGGCGCAGGCGTCTCCAGACCCCCTGCTCGCTTCGCAGATCGTTGATCGTTACGCTGAACATATCTTTTACGGCAGCGGTGCCGTTGGCATGGCACTGGTGGCGATTGATGGCAACCAGCGTGTTTTCGCCAGCTTCGGCGAAACCAGCCCCGGCAACAACACCCGGCCACAGCAAGACTCGGTGATTCGTATTGCCTCGCTCAGCAAGTTGATGACCAGCGAAGTGATGGTGAAAATGGCGGAGCGTGGTCAGATTCGCCTCGACGATCCTTTAAGCAAATACGCACCAGCGGGCGTGCGTGTGCCAAACTTCAACGGCCAACCGATTCGCCTGATTAATCTTTCGACCCATACCAGTGGTCTGCCGCGTGAGCAGCCCGGTGGCAAACCGCATCGTCCGGTGTTTGTCTGGCCAACCCGAAGTGATCGCTGGCAGTGGCTGTCGCGTGCTGCGCTGAAAGCGGCACCAGGTACTAATGCAGCCTACTCCAACCTCGGTTATGACCTGCTGGGCGATGCGCTGGCGAAAGCAAGCGGTCAACCCTATCCAGCCCTGTTCCAGCAGTTGATCACCCGTCCACTGGGGATGAAGGACACCACCTATACCCCCTCGCCAGATCAATGCAAGCGTCTGATGATTGCTGAAAAAGGTGCCAGTCCGTGTAACAACACCCTCGCAGCGATTGGCAGCGGCGGCGTCTATTCAACGCCGGACGATATGGGGCGTTGGATGCAACAGTTCCTCAACTCCGCCGTCAACAAGCGCACGCCGCAAATCGATCGTCTGCAAACGCTGATTTATCGTCGTGACCAGTTGAATAAAGTGGAAGGGATGGATGTCCCCGGACGTGCCGATGCGCTGGGTATGGGCTGGGTCTATATGGGGCCGAAAAACGGTCGCCCAGGCATTATTCAGAAAACCGGTGGCGCGGGTGGGTTCATAACCTATATGGCAATGATACCGCAGCAAAATGTCGGGGTGTTTGTGGTGGTGACGCGCTCGCCGCTAACCCGCTTTACGCCGATGAGCGATGGAGTCAATGATCTGCTGGCCGAACTGGTGGGTAACCAGAATGGCTCACCGATGATGGTACAGGCAATCCGTTAACGCGATTGCGGTGCCGTCTCCGACTGGCTGACCCACAAGGTT
This sequence comes from Pantoea phytobeneficialis, assembly GCF_009728735.1. NCBI lineage: Bacteria > Pseudomonadati > Pseudomonadota > Gammaproteobacteria > Enterobacterales > Erwiniaceae > Pantoea > Pantoea phytobeneficialis. The sequence continues at coordinate 3,059,664 of NZ_CP024636.1, read as the reverse complement.
GGCCAGTCATCGCTGCTGTGCCAGGCATCACAGGTCTTCTCTTCCGCATACTCCGCCAGCACAAATTCATTGCCATCAAACTGCCAGCGCGTAGCGATGCCACAATCCCCCAGGCCACGCCCCTTGCTAAAGGTATAAAGGAAGCCGCTGCTGGCATCGTATTCGGCATTCACCAGCTCCAGTTGATTATCACTGCGTGACGCGGGTGTGAAGGGTAAGGTCAGCGTCAGACCGCGCGCCACATAGGGTTGACTACGTGTCACTTCAAAGGCCAGATCAATCACGTTATACGCCCCGGTTTCACAGCTCACCAGCAGCAACGCTTTATCGTCGGTGAGCGGCGCGACGCTTACTTCACGCCGCATCGGATCGAGTGAACAACTGTCGGTATTGATGCGCCAGGTACCATAGTCGATCAACCCACTGGCTTCGTCATGGGTGAGTGGCGCAGGCTGCGGCAAAGGCGCAGGCAACCGGGGTAACGCTGGCTGCGGCGGTACATCCCATACCACACGATCGCCGCGCTTTACCCAGGCACTCAAACCGTTCACCCTGCCCTGCACCTCATCCATCAGCAGCAACGCCGCTTTCATCCCGTGCAATGAAACGGCTGCTTTGGCCTGCCAGGTGAGCTGGAGGGTATCCGCGTCCAGCGTTTGTGCCAGAAACTCATCAATGGCGATGGGATTGCTGGTAGCGAGATGATGCGGTTCCACGCTCCAGTGTTTGAGATCGGGTTTCAACAGACGCTGATCGAGCAACAGATTGTCCTGTAAGGACGCACCGGGAAGTTCACCAGTGTAAGCGCTGCCATAATCAATGCGCAGCAAAGGACGATCATCGACACCCGCATGCCGGGAGAGGGTCATGACCAGGCCATTATCACCAGGAAAACTGCGCGCTACGCAAAAAGCCGCATTGTTGCAGGTCAGCTGCCAGTCAGAAAATGACTTTTGCAGTGGATCCGCCTGCACTCCCGCAGCAAACAGAAAAAGCAATAAAAGCAGCGATTTCATCCAATACGACATTAAGAAAACCGATCCCCAAAATCTTAGAGAGAAGATGATAGCGCAGTGGCAGCGCTGACACCGGGCCTAATCTGTGAGCTGGCCCTAAAAGCGGTACTAACTGCCGAAAAAGACGTCGCCTGGGAGCGATCTGTGCGGGTGGTGCGAGGGGTCATCATCCTTGTCCAACGCCGTGCGCTCAATCGGATTTGTCGCACAATGCGTCAGCCAGCCCGGCACACGGTCAGGGATTATGAGAGAGATTGTCTGGAGTAGAGAAAGCGTCACATTATCGCCATGTTGGAGCATGTTAATTTTAACGCTGGCAAAGTGCCAATTCAGTGCGAAGTCATCAAGGAAGAGGATGAATTATGCTTAGTACTTACAATTCCACACGTTCCACAATACAGCCTTCACCCGTCAATGAAATCATTACTACAACGCCAGCTATCATTAATCAAATCTCCACCATCAACGAAAAAAATACCGTTCCCTATAGTCAGCAACCGCTGGAGTCACTAATTTCACCGTCATTGTCTCCCGCTTCGACTTCGTTTGGCATACATGTCACCCCGTCATCCTCCAGTCCAGCATGCTTTACTCTCCAGCCAAGAATAAAAGGTTTATCAAATATAAATGGTAAGCAGCATATAGAGCGATTGTTTAAACTTAATACTTTCACCGACTCCATTTTTCGACTTACCACTGAAATGGCTGGTTCAACTAACCCTCTGGTAATACAATACAAAGATTGCCTGTTAAATTTCAAAGCCGAAAACGACAACATTATAAAAAGCATAAATAAAAAAGCAAAGGAAACCTACAAAATAAATAAAGCAACATTAAAGAAGCTAAGTAAAACCATTAACAACAAGAGCATTGGGGAGTTTATTCAAAAAATATTGGCCATCCATCAGGCAAAGACAAGTAAGGTATTTGCAAGATACTTCAGCCAAATCGATATGTTCATGACAGTTTATGAAAAAGAAAAAAACAACACAGAAAAAATCAAATCATTATGGCGGGCCATCATTGATGAAGGAGATAATCCCCTTAGAGATTTTTTGGTGGGATTTAACTTATGGGATTACTTCCGCGACAATGTAAACCATATGTTGGAGGCTAACGACGATGACAACTTTCCTGACTTCATAGCACGTCAATACCAGTTGTATGATGAATTAAAGACCCTATGTGCTCCTTCAACACCTTCCCAGGAAGAAAACAATCTATATCGCCATCAATTTTGCGATCTGCATCTCAATGATAAAAGTGTTGCCGCAGCAATAGAATCAATGCAGGAAAATAAGGGCTTAACCTTCGTGTTAAGTTGTACGGATCATGGCAAACAGTTATTAGAACAGCTCAATAATTATAAGGTATTGTTAGCTCAGGACACCAGAACAAAAAGAGAAAAACAAATAGAAGCTGAACTGGCAACAATAGCTCCGGAACGTGCAACGTCGAAAAAAACCAGCTTACTAAAAGCGCTATTTAACTCCATACCAATTTGCATTAATTTACTGGATAGTACTGATGATCTGAGGAGTGAACTACGCGCATCCAGAAATTGGGGGCTGGATATATCAGCATCTGTTGATTCAGGTCTGAAATCAATTTATGACACTGCCTATTCCGGAGTGAGAAAATCACTTACGACGTTACTTAAAAATGAAAAAATCCTTAATGAAGTTGTCAGTGCAATAGGCATAACACCGGAAGTAAAAGCTGTTACTCCTCAATTCATGACGGAGGAATTATCGGTATCAGAAGCGTTATGTGTTGCTAATACATTGTATAACAACCGCGTCATTGCAGATAATATGGGTAATCTTACTCAATTATATCACGTAATGAGAGAAAAATTCCTCCATCCCGATATGATTCAGGAACTCACCTTTAATCAGTTAGATCACGAAGGTCACGTAGTTATTAAGGCATTACTGCTGGCTGCTCTACAGAACTGTATTGCTGATCCTGAAATGGACTGGATGGCACAGTGGCATATATTACTGGGATTCGCCGATAAAAAACATGCTGAGAATACCGATGCGACCGAGCAAACGGTAATGATGCACGACAATCATAAAATCAGGCATTTTGTTAAACTTGATCATTTCGATACCATTTTAGAGTACGTTTCAAATAGAATAAACAAAGAAAAATTAAGGTGGAAATTTAAACAAAGCATTAAACTTGACCTAAAAATCATCAAGCTGATAAATCAAAATATCACAACCGAAGATTTGCAGCTAATATCTTCTGATATGATAAACTATTTACTTTGTGACGGATGTTTTTCTGATGCCGATTTAAGACCTTTCACTTTTCGCACCAAACTTGCCAGCCTGCTAAAAGTGGCACCACAAAAGTTCCTCAGTGATATGGCAGAAATAAATTATACACCGTCATATCATTTCAGACATCACGCTCATCAGACAGATAACCTCTTTACCGCAAAGCAAATCAGTAACGTTGATCATTTAGTGGTTATTATTCAGTACCTCCAGGAGGTGGTAGCTGAAACGACAACGACACTTGAACACCTTGAAAGCGTGGAGTATATCGTAAGGTTTGCTGACCTTAACGGATTCAGTGACGCCGAGCAGAACACGTTGAAAGAAGAATTTATTAAACAAAAGAACAGATTAAATCAGCAACCTTATAATATTGAGTTGAAAGAGAAACTCAAAGAGTTAGCCAAGACAATTTTGGAAAATGTGGAGTTGAATAGTTTAATCGAAGAAGATAATGACGAACCGCTTAACGAAATCATTCCTCTCCTGGATAATTATTTTTCATCCTACCAGGCTAAAGACATTAATAAATTTTATGCCAAGATGCAGGAAATGGGTCTTCCGCTGAACAGTGACAGTCAGGAAAAAACAACCCAATTCCTGAGCGAAATGCTAAATGATGGTAAAGAGCATCCAAATTATCATTCCGAAGTGATATCCGCTATTGTTCACGAATTATTTTCTTCCCTTCCCTTGTCAGACCCAGCAGCTACTTCACAAAGTGTACAAGTGGCTACGCCGTTTAATACCCTGTCAACACAGTTACTGGCACAGATGGACATCATTTTGAACGATGAAATAAAAAAATCGATTGATTTTTTTAACCCGGAACACGATCAGGCTGCATTTAACTTACTGGCCTTATGTCAAATTATTGACAACCCCGATGCTATCGAAAAAGCGTTGAAGGAGTACATTTCCAAACCTAACGAAAAAAATACTCATACCAGGAAACTCCGCTTAACACCCGATCAATTTAAACTGTTAAAACATGGATTATATAACTTGTTCAAGTCAGGTAGTAGCGACTACGCTTCAGATATAGAAAAGCTATTCGATAAAATGAAAGAATTAGCAAAAGAAAGCAGCGAAAGATATGCTATCTACATTTACGATCTCTATATGAAATTTAAAAAAGTATTTAGTGACAAAGAAGGTAAAACCCCGAGCCAATTATTTTTTGAAATCCAGGAACTTGATCAGGAAAAAGGTATCCCTTCACTTATCAAAATGGAACCTGATGTCATTAAACGCACTACCGCCAGACTATCGAAAGAAACCTTTATCTTAGGCGACATGAATGCTGCCAGTCATGCTGATTTCCTCCATGCATTAAACCGCAGGCATCAGCTTTCCCCCTCGCTCTATTTTAAATTCTTCAGGCTTAAACCCTGGCTTTCATTCGTATCCAAAATACGTGACGATGAAATTGAATGTAACCAAAAAAGAATAGAGGCCCTCAACTTTTCGCTGAATGCGAGCACAATAAATGCGGCGATTCAAGCAGGAGTTCTCTTAACGGAACACGAACGCCAGAGGGCACTCTATCGAGAAAAATGTGAAAGGGAAGATGCCATAAGAGATCAACGTCAGATTGAATACAGAAATGACCGAGACCTATGGAACCAACAGATGACGCTCGAGTCGAATATATTCCTTCAACATGTGATGGATTTCTCCAGGGAGTTTATGTTTTGGTGGCAGCCAAGATATATTGTTTACAAAACCATAGTACGTGACGGGCATAAATCGATAATTATATTTTCCAATGATGAGTTTTTCCAAAGTGAACATAGCCATGAATATGATATTGGTCTGACAATGATACGTACCAAGAATGTCGATATATTGGATGATAAAAAGAGACCAGATCAGAATAAGATTTTAAAAACCATTAAGAAAACCAACCCCGATTTTAAATTTGTAAATACACAAAGGATACGCACTGAAGTCAACCATAACATCAGAGTAAATATTGTTAAAAATGGAGAAGTTGAATCAAAACATGTCGCGACTCTCACACAAACACATACTTTAAGTACTGAAATCGTTATAAACACGATAACTGCTGACTTTATGCATGCGATTCCCAGCGTTTATCCTACATCTAATAATGACAAACTCTCTTATCATGAATTCTTTTTTCAGCCGGATACCCTTCGTGATATCCATCCAGTTGTAGCGGAGAGTGTATATAAAGAAAAGCAGACCTTTCTGCCGCCATATGTTGCTGACCCTAAGCCCTCAACCAGCGCCGCCGCCACAGCCATGATACCTGCCGCCAATACTGCCAGATCATGCAACCCCATCGACAATCAACTTAGAGAGATGGTTAGCCCTTTTACCCGCTTTCGTCCTGAGAACGTCTCTTTACCTGAACCCTTTCTCAGCTCATTGCAAGAGCGAACGTTGGAGCATCTCGCCCTTACCATCGGGAGAGATATCGTGACAATAAATAATAAAAATGAAGTGACCTACTACTACTCAGGCGGAAATATCGTTTCATATAATCTAAAACTGGAGATTTCTGCTAATGATGCGAAACGGGGAAATTATGCCGCAGCGTTACCCGATAAAATCATAGAAGACGTTCACAAAAGAGAGGTCATATTACTGAAAGTAGACGGCCAGAAATATAACGGCATACAGGTTCAGTCGACCGATGCTGGCTTCGTATCGAGTATGATACCTAACCAACCTGATTACCGTGATTCCGTCATTAATAGTACGTTGCATAAACTGGTCGAACCTGTCAGACCTTTAGTTGAGGAAATGTTTCCGGCTGTAATGAATGCGGCCTATGTCACCACACATGGCACAGTTCCTGATGGAAACATAACTACTTACCCATTAGTCAGAAAATTTCTGGAACAGTTAAACCACACAGCTGAACAGGAGAGTGAAGAGGATAATCAGCCGGGAACCTCCGGTTCTGGCAGCCATTAAACTCCAACGGCGCGATAAATCGCGCCGTTACGCTTTATGCCTGGCGTCAGCATCAGGCGTGCAGCCATCCTGCAAGTTGCGCATGTTGCAGTAACATAATCGTTTTACCGTCACGGATACGACCATTTTTCATCATCGCCAGCGCTTCAGGAAACGCCAGTTCGAGCACGGTAATTTCTTCGTCTTCAACACCGCCGCCTTTGTTCGCGCGTTGAGCTTCGCTGTATTCAGCAGCGAAGAAGTGCAGAATCTCGGTAACGCCCCCTGGTGACATATAGGCTTCCCAGAGTTTTTCCACTTTACCCACCTGATAACCGGTTTCCTCAATCGCTTCCTTACGGATGCAGTCTTCAGGCGTATCGTCGTCCAGCAGGCCCGCGCAGGCCTCAATCAGTTCGCCACTCTCATTACCGTTCAGGTAGGTGGCAATACGGAATTGGCGCGTCAGCACCACGCTATTTTTTTCACGGTTGTAGAGCAGGATGGTTGCGCCGTTGCCACGGTCGTAGACTTCACGTTTGTGACGCAGCACTTCACCATTGTTGCGGGTAAGTTCGTAGGTAAAGTTGCGCAGCACAAACCAGTTTTCTGACAGCAACTTGTCTTTGATGATATTGATCTTTAACGGCATGACCACTCCACTGCAAATTTTGAGGGAGCCTGAAAGAGTAAAACGTTATGGCGGGGAAAACTATCTGAATTGTTTGTCACAGAGAACAAAAGAGCGCAATAAATTGCGCCGCTACGCACCTTTGTCGTAGCGGCGCGGTTTACCGCGCTGTAAACATCAAAATCCGTTCTTTTCCTCTTTCATATCTGGCAGGTGATGCGCAATCCCTTTATGGCAGTCGATACAGGTTTTGCCTTCCTCCACCGCTTTGGTGTGCATCTTCGCCGCGACCGTCTTCTGCGCGGTAAAATCCATATATTCAAAGTTATGGCAGTTACGGCAGGCTTGCGAATTGTTGTTCTTCATCCTGCGCCATTCGTTTTGCGCCAGTTCAAGCCGCTTTTCCTCAAACTTTTCTGGCGTGTCGACAATGCCGAACACCTTGGCATACACCTCTTTGCTGGCCTGTAACTTACGCCACATTTTTGGCCCCCACTCGTGTGGCACATGGCAATCCGGGCAGGTCGCACGCACGCCGCTGCGGTTGTTGTAGTGCACCGTCTGCATATATTCCTGATAGACGTTGTTACGCATTTCATGGCAACCGATACAGAATTGCTCGCGGTTGGTCATCTCCAGGCCGGTATTAAATCCGCCCCAGAAAATGATGCCTCCGGCGAAACCAATCAGCAGCAACGTGCCAAGCGCCAGGCGGCTGGGACGACGCCACCAGCGCCAGATGCGGAGAATCATCTGCTTCATTGACCAAAGCCCTCAGCCGGACGGAAGGTGTTTTCCACCACCGGTTTGGCATCGGTCTGCGGCACATGGCATTGCAGACAAAAATAGCGGCGCGGTGAAACCGTACTGCTGACCAGGCCATCACGATCGGTAAAGTGCGTTGGACTAACGCGGGGCGCACCGGTGGTGAGGTAACTTTGCGTACCGTGGCATTGCAGGCAGCGGTTAACGTTTTTCGTCACCTGGTAGCCATCAACGCTATGCGGGATCACCGGTGGTTGATTGACATAGTTCAGCGGCTTGCGGCTCTGCTCTTTGGGCTGATGGATCGTGCCCTGCTGCGTGGCCGTCACCTCCGGTGACTGTTGCAAGTCCACGCCGTTATCGGCCCAGACCGCGCCGCCCAATGTCAGGGCAGCCAATGTAAGAAGTGTGATAAGAGGTTTCATTGCATCCTGCCTTAAATTTTCACCAGCTTAACGGCGCATTTTTTATAATCGGTCTGTTTCGAAAGCGGGTCGGTGGCATCCAGCGTGACGTTGTTGACCAGCACCCCGGCATCGAAGAACGGTGAAAACACCAACCCCTGCGGTGGCTGATTACGGCCACGCGTTTCGACGGTGGCCATCGCTTCACCCCGGCGGGAAACCACGCGCACTTTCTCGCCCCGACGCAGACCACGCGCTTTGGCATCCAGCGGATGGATATACAGCAACGCCTGCGGCACCGCGCGATGCAGCTCCGGCACACGGCGCGTCATGGTGCCGGTATGCCAGTGTTCCAGCACGCGGCCGGTACAGAACCACAGATCGTATTCCGCATCCGGTGATTCAGCAGGCGGCTCGTACGGCAGGGCAAAAATGGTCGCTTTGCCGTCTGGTTTGCCGTAGAAGCGCACGCCCTCGCCTGCTTTGACGTAGCTGTCATGACCTTCGCGATAACGCCAGCGCGTCTCTTTGCCGTCAACCACCGGCCAGCGCAAACCACGCGCCTGATGATAAGTGTCAAACGGTGCCAAATCGTGGCCGTGACCACGACCAAAACTGGCGTACTCTTCGAACAATCCTTTTTGCAGATAGAAGCCGAAAGCACGGGCATCATCGTTCAGTTGGTCGTCGGCGACCTCACTCAGCGGGAATTGGTTAACCTGGCCATTGGCAAACAACACGTCGTAGAGGGTTTTGTCACGTAGCTCCGGCTGTTGGGCGATCAATGCCTCCGGCCACACTTCCGCCACGCGGAATCGCTTCGAAAAGTTCACCAGTTGCCACAGATCGGATTTGGCGTCCCCAGGCGCTTTGACTTGCTGATGCCAAAACTGGGTGCGGCGTTCAGCATTGCCATAGGCACCCTCTTTTTCCACCCACATGGCGGTGGGCAGAATCAGGTCGGCTGAGAGCGCGCTGACGGTCGGATAGGGATCCGACACCACCACAAAGTTGCGCTCATCGCGCCAACCCGGCATACGTTCCTGCGTCAGGTTCGGTCCGGCCTGCATATTGTTGTTGCACATCGACCAGTAGGCATTGATTTTGCCGTCTTTCAGCGCGCGGTCCTGCGCCACTGCGTGGTAGCCCGGTTTGGCCGGGATGGTGCCGGACGGCAACTTCCACAGTTTTTCTGCCAGCGCGCGGTGCTTGTCGTTAGTCACCACCATATCGGCAGGCAAACGATGGGAAAACGTCCCCACTTCACGCGCCGTACCACAGGCTGAGGGTTGCCCGGTCAGAGAGAAGGGGCCGGTACCAGGGCGTGAAATTTTGCCGGTCAGCAAGTGCAGGTTGTAGACCAGATTATTGGCCCACACGCCACGCGTATGTTGGTTGAAACCCATCGTCCAGTACGACACCACCTTGATGTTGGGATCGGCATACAACTCGGCCAGTTTCACCAGTTGATCTTGCTCGACACCGCTCATGGCACTGGCTTTTTCCAGCGTATACTCCGCGACAAACTTCGCGTACTCGTCGAAACTAATTGGTGTCGAGGCATCGCTGTCCGGATTTTTCGCCTTCGCCTGACGCGGGTCGGTCGGACGCAAACCATAACCGATGTCAGTCGTACCCTGACGCAGCGTGACGTGGTTTTCCAGGAAGGTTTTATCCACCTTGCCGTTCTGAATGATGTAGTTGGCGATAAAGTTGAGGATCACCAGATCGGTCTGAGGCACGAACACCATGCCGTTATCCGCCAGCTCAAAGCTGCGATGGCGATAGGTCGACAGCACGGCAACCTTGACGTTTTCATTGCTGAGACGACGCGCCGTGAGACGAGACCAGAGAATCGGATGCATCTCAGCCATGTTCGATCCCCACAACACAAAAGCATCAGCCTGCTCGATATCGTCATAGCAGCCCATCGGTTCATCCATGCCAAAGGTACGCATAAACCCAACCACCGCCGACGCCATGCAGTGACGCGCATTGGGATCGAGGTTATTGCTACGGAAACCGGCTTTCATCAGCTTGGAGGCCGCGTAACCTTCCCACAAGGTCCACTGGCCAGAACCGAACATACCAATGGATTCCGGTCCGTTGGCCTTAAGCGCAGCCTTAAACTTCTCCTCCATGATGTCGAACGCCTGTTCCCAGCTAATCGGCGTGAATGTGCCATTTTTGTCGAAACGCCCTTCGGTCATCCGCAATAGCGGCTGGGTCAGACGGTCCTTGCCGTACATAATTTTGGGCAGAAAATAGCCTTTAATGCAGTTCAGGCCACGGTTCACCTCCGCCTGCGGATCGCCCTGTGAAGCAACCACACGACCATCCTGAGTGCCCACCAGCACGCCGCAGCCCGTTCCGCAAAAGCGACAGGGCGCTTTTTCCCAACGAATCGGTGCCGCCAACGCCGTGGCGGCTTTGGTAACGGTAGGGATGACTAATCCCGCAGCGGTTGCAGCTGCCGCCGCCGCATTGGCTTTCATAAAATCACGACGACTCAGTTGCATGAGGTTTCCTTGGCAAGTTCTTCAAATTCGTCCTGCTGGTGATACACCAGCGATACCGCCAACACGCCTGGGATATTGCGCGTGGCTTCAATGTTGCTAAGCAGCGTGGCGCTATCGGACGCGCCCAACGTAACTGCCAGGGTGCCGCGTGCGGCGTCTTGAGCGGCGATGTCGCTGTCGGCCCAGGTCAGCAGCTCCTGCGTGACCGCAGCACAAGCCGCCGGTCGCGCCTGAATCACCAGGCCACAGACGTGCCAACTGTTATTCGGGTTCATGATGTAATCCTGTGGCTGAAACCGGGCAAGGCGCGATGCACGCACCACAACCGGTGCAATGTTGCGGCGTGGTTTCGGGTTGTGCGATACCGTTGGCAGTAAGGCGAAAAACGATGGCCTGCTGCTCACAACTTTCCTGACAACTGCGACAATTCACCCCCTGAAAGGTGATGCAATCACGGCTGATGCGGATACGTTGCTGCCACGGCTGCTGCTCGCGCGGATAAAACAGCGCCTGTGGGCAGGCATCGGCGCAGGCGGCACAGAAGGTACATTCACCTCGTTGAAAATCGATCTGCGGTACCGCACCGGGCGCAAGCTGTACAATCTGCGTTTCGCAGGCGGTTACGCAGTTGCCACAACCGTCACACCCGGTCTGATGGCGCCACCACGGCAATGCAATTGCCCCCATGACAGCTTTACGCTGCCCGGTGAAGAATTGGCGTCGTGACAGCCCCATCGGTACACCTTAATTCGGGTTAGAAAATTAGGGCTTAAAATAACCTGACACAATGGAGGGCTATATCACCCGAAAGGAGTAATTCCCGGAGTGGGATCAAGGGGGGAGCAGATGGTGATCAGACGGGTCCAGGTGCCAGCAAAAACGCGGCATTACGGTGGCAAAAACAAAAAAGGCCGTCGGAGAGACGGCCTTCTGATAACACATCATGCGCGTTTAGCGTGAAGAATCTTCCGCCAGGATACGCGGTGCGTCATCCGACTCATCGACATGATGATCATGCTCTTTCATCGCTTCTTCGTGTACGCGCTTACGCACACCAAACCAGCCCAGCACCAACACCACCGCAATCAGCGGGATGGAGGCAATGGTGTAGGTGCCATTCGGGTAGTCAAACGCCATCAACACCAGCACGCTGACCAGGAACAGCAGCGTCAACCAGGAGGTGACCGGTGCCCACGGCAGCTTAAAGCTGACATCTTCCGCTTTGCCTTCTTTGATGGCTTTGCGCAGACGCATCTGGCATACCACGATAAAGCCCCACGAAGAGATGATACCCAGCGATGCCACGTTCAGGACGATCTCAAATACCTGAGAGGGTACGTAGTAGTTCAGCACCACGCCCACCACATAGACAGCAATGGTCACCAGGATACCGGCAAACGGCACCTGCTGGTTGCTCATCTTCGACATAAACTTCGGTGCAGAACCGCCCATCGACATCGAACGCAGAATACGACCGGTGGAGTACAGACCGGAGTTCAGGCTGGACAACGCCGCACTCAGCACCACGATATTCATGACGCTGCCGATATAAGGCACGCCCAGTTTGGAGAAGAAGGTCACGAACGGACTCTGCCCGGCCTGATAAGCATTCCACGGCAACAGCAGCACCAACAGCACCACCGAACCCACGTAGAACAGGCCGATACGCCAAATCACGCTGTTGATCGCTTTTGGCAGCATGGTTTTCGGGTCTTTACACTCCCCCGCCGCCGTGCCTACCAGCTCGATCGAGGCGAAGGCAAACACCACCCCTTGCACCAGCACCAGCGCAGGCAGCAGACCATGTGGGAACAGGCCGCCGTTATCGGTTATCAGGTGGAAACCGGTGGCATTGCCGTCCAGCGGCTTACCGCTGCCGAGGAACACCACACCAACCACCAGAAACACCACGATGGCCAGCACCTTAATCAGCGCAAACCAGAACTCCATCTCGGCGAACCACTTCACGCCGATCATGTTCATGGTGCCAACAATCGCCAGCGCACCAAGGGCAAACACCCACTGGGGAACATCACCAAACGCGCCCCAGTAATGCATATACAGCGCAACGGCCGTGATATCGACGATACCGGTCATCGCCCAGTTAACAAAGTACATCCAGCCCGCCACATATGACGCTTTTTCACCAAGAAATTCACGCGCATAGGAAACAAAGCTGCCGCTGGAAGGACGATGTAAAACCAGTTCGCCCAACGCACGCAGAATGAAGAAAGAGAAGATACCGCACACCAGATACACCAGTGCCAGAGCCGGACCTGCCATCTGTAAGCGCGCGCCTGCGCCTAAAAATAGCCCCGTACCAATAGCACCGCCGATGGCGATCATTTGAACCTGACGATTACCCATAGCTTTGTGGTAACCGGTGTCGTGGGAATTCAGCCAGCGTCGTTTCGCAGCGCGTTGTTCGGCCGCGGTTTTTTTAGTAGGTTTCATAGCTTTCCTGTTTATCCTGACCATCAATCACCGGCTTACCAAACGTTTGCGTAGCACGGTGCGAAATGGGGTAAAACCCCGGTTGCAGGCGGCGGAACGATGTCGCGCAGCGATCCGGGAAATTACGGCGATGAATCCTACCCGTTCTGCAAGAACGAAGCAAAATATACCGCCAGATTGCACAGAATGAATTGAGATTATCCTTCACAGTGCACAAAAAAACCGGCCAGAGCCTCTGGCCGGTGAAGATTGCGGCAGGAAAAAATCGGGGAAATTAACGATAAATCTCGGCGGTACCACTCCACATGCTGGAGTCACCTGGATTTTGCACGCCGATGACGCGGTAATGGCTGGCACCCATCTCTTGCGCTTTCTGTGACAACTGACGGGTCGCATCATCCAGTGAGCCACTGACGCCACTGACGGAGACGCTACCGATACTTTGCATATTTTGAGCTTGTTCCGCGTTTAACGCTGTCGCGGCCAGCGAACTAAAACTTGCGGCGGCTAGCAGTGCACCAGCCAGAACAGCATATCGAGTCTTCATGGGATGCTCCTGTTATCTTGCGGGGAAACCGACGGCCTACGCAAAAAGTATTAGTCAGCCAGGCAAAAGCGGGATGACACAAGCGGTAAAACTGTTCAATTTTTCGACAGGGGTTTCAGATTTATCCTGGGAAATGTAAATTGCGGTTACTTTATGTGCGAAGAGTAACCTGATGTAGCGAGATAACGTCGCCGACATGACAACGCTGCTTTATAATTCCGCGCTCGCAACAGGGTTTTTATCGTGATGGTTAAACGTCCCGTAATACGCACTATCGCTCGCGCGCTGAGCGCAATTGTCCTGCTTTCGCTGCTCACTTCCGGGCTGGCGTTGATGACACTTTCCAGTAGCTTACGTGATGCTGAGACAGTCAATGTCGCCGGGTCGCTGCGAATGCAAATTTATCGCCTGGCCTGGGACAGCACGCGCGATCCCCAACAGCTAACTCATCATATTGGTTTATATGAACAAACCCTGGACGCTCCGGCATTGAGCAATCTGGAGCGCGCGTGGGTACCGATCGAAGTTCGCAACCGTTACCACTACCTGCGTGATAACTGGCCGGAACTGAAGCAACGGTTACAAACGCAGAACACCCTGATTTATCAACAGCAGGTCGCCAGCTACGTCAGTGAAATCAATCGTTTTGTGTTGTCCGTACAGCATTACGCCGAGCTAAAAATGCATCTGGTGGTTGCCAGCAGCCTGTTTGGTTTTCTGGCGATTGTCGGGCTGGCACTCTGGACCATCCGTTTTATTCGCAGCAACGTGGTGGGGCCGCTCGACGCGCTGGTCACCGCCAGTCAGTTTGTCGAACAAACTCGCTTCAGCTTTCCTCCCCTGCCCGTGGCACAGCCTAACGAACTTGGTGTGCTGGCCCATGCCTTCACGGCGATGGCGGCCAGACTACAATCACATTATCGCCTGCTGGAAGATGCGGTGCAGGAGAAAACCGAGAGCCTGACGCAGGCTAACCGCACGCTGTCTCTGCTCTATGAAAGCTCGCAAATGCTTACCAGCAGCGCCCTCAATCCCGATGTATTTCAGGGTTTTATCGAGCAACTTCAGCAGCGCGAAGGTTTTAACGTGGTGGTGCTGGAGAGTGACAACCAGACATTCCAGACCGGAAGCAGTGATGCCAACTGCCGCTGGCAGCGCATCACATTGCGTCAGGATGAGCAGCCCTTCGGCGAATTGCGTTGGCAATCGCCGCAACGCGCGTCGCCCGGAGAATTGATGCAGAGCCTGGCGAATATGCTGGCTCGTGCCCTGTGGGTGTGGCAGACGCAGAAGCAGTATCAGCAAATGCTGTTAATTGAGGAGCGCGCGACCATTGCCCGCGAACTTCACGATTCGCTGGCGCAGTCACTCTCCTTTTTACGGATTCAGCTTACGCTGCTGAGACGCACGGTCGATGGCAGCCAGTTGGCAGCGCAAAGTATTATCAGCGAGTTTGACCGGGCGCTGGCAGACGCTTATCAACAATTACGCGAATTGCTGACCACCTTCCGCCTGACCATTGAGCAGGCAGATTTGGTAGCAGCATTGCAGGCAATGATCGTACCCTTGCAGGAACAATCCCAGGCGGCGATCCAATTTGACTATCAACCTGGGCTACAAAGCCTCGATGCACAACAGCAGGTGCATGTTTTACAGATTGCGCGCGAGGCCTTACTCAACGCCATTCGCCATGCCGGTGCGCAGCAGATTCGCATTTGCTATCAGCGTATCGCTGAGGAGGATCATCTGTTAACCATCGAAGATGACGGTATTGGTATCCGCAGCACGGAAGAACCGCCGGGCCATTATGGCCTGACAATTATGGCAGAACGGGCAGCGCGCCTTGCCGGCACGCTGCTGATTACCCCGCAGGAACGCGGCACGCGTGTCACCTTACGTTTCCCGCCTCGCCCGACCTACCTACTGGAATAACGCGATACATGGACTGTTTATTGGAGAGAATATGGACCAGCCAAAACTGACAATCATGATAGTTGATGACCATCCCCTGATGCGCCGTGGCGTTCGCCAGTTGCTGGCGCTGGAGCCACGGCTTCAGGTGGTGGCCGAGGCCAATAATGGCACGGAAGCGCTGGCAGAGGCCCGTCGTCTGTCGCCGGATGTGATTCTGCTCGACCTGAATATGAAAGGGATGTCCGGGCTGGATACGCTAAAAGCGTTACGCCATGAGGAGATCTCCGCCCGCATCCTGGTGTTGACCGTTTCCGATGCGCGTAATGATATCTACGCCATGATTGATGCCGGTGCTGATGGCTATTTGCTAAAGGACAGTGAACCGGAGCAATTGCTGCAACAAATCCTGTCCGGCGCCCAGGGGGAGAACGTATTCAGTGAGGTGGTGGAGGAGTATCTCGCCAATCGCCCACACAGCTCCAATCCGTTCCGCCAGTTGACCGAGCGCGAACTCGACGTACTACAGGAAGTGGCGCGTGGTTTGTCGAATAAAGAGATTGCCACCACGCTGCATATCTCTGAAGAGACGGTCAAAGTGCATATTCGCAATCTGCTGCGCAAACTGGATGTACGCTCACGCGTGGCCGCCACCGTGCTCTGGCTGGAGAGCCGGAACGTCTAGCACATCACATAAAACCGTCGGGACATTTACACTTTCTCCATAATTTCTCCACGATTATCTAATTTGCGCCGCGTAGAGTAAGCAGCGGCAGGAGATTCTCCCGAGATAGCGCATCCCCTCCGCCAGCGTGGGCCCACACGGGTTCACGCTTCTGATAATAAAAGTAAAAAATACGCAGCTGAGGAGTGTCGGTTCCATGTCGAATTTTTTTATCGACCGCCCCATTTTTGCCTGGGTTCTGGCGATTTTACTCTGCTTATGCGGCACTCTGGCGATCATCTCGCTGCCGATTGAGCAATATCCTGACCTCGCGCCACCGAACGTGCGCATCACCGCCAACTACCCCGGTGCTTCAGCGGAAACGCTGGAAAACACCGTTACCCAGGTGATTGAGCAGAACATGACCGGCATCGACAACCTGATGTATATGTCATCGAACAGCAGCAATACCGGTCAGGCCCAAATTACCCTCACCTTTACCGCAGGCACCGATCCGGACGAAGCACGCCAGCAGGTTCAGAACCAGCTACAGACAGCCCTGCGCCAGTTGCCCTCGGCAGTGCAATCCCAGGGCGTCACCGTCAACAAAACGGGTGACAGCAACATCCTGATGATTGCGTTTGTTTCTACCGACGGAAGTATGGACAAACAGGATATTTCAGATTATGTCGCCAGTAACATTGAGGATCCCCTCAGCCGTATCGATGGTGTCGGTGAAGTTGATGCCTACGGTTCGCAATATTCCATGCGTATCTGGCTCGATCCGAACAAACTGAACGCCTACGCGTTAACAACCGATGATGTCGTCAGCGCTATTGAATCGCAAAACGCCCAGGTTGCGGTAGGTCAGTTGGGAGGCTTGCCCTCGGTTGAAAAACAGGCGCTGAATGCGACGGTCAATGCCCAGTCGATGCTACAAACCCCGGAACAGTTCAAAGCCATTACGCTAAAAACCAACACTGACGGTTCTGTGGTTACCGTGGGTGATGTGGCGGATGTCGCGATGGGGGCAGAGAAATATGACTATCTCAGCCGTTACAACGGCCAGGCTGCGTCCGGTTTGGGCATTAAACTGGCTTCCGGCGCCAATGAGATGAACACCGACAAACTGGTACGCGCCCGCATCGCCGAATTATCACAATACTTTCCACACGGGTTGGAAGCAAAAATCGCCTACGAAACCACGCCGTTCGTCAAAGCGTCGATCACCGATGTGGTGAAAACGTTGCTGGAAGCGATTCTGCTGGTGTTCCTGGTGATGTATCTGTTTATGCAGAACTTCCGTGCCACGCTGATCCCCACCATCGCAGTTCCTGTGGTGTTACTCGGTACCTTTGCGGTGCTGTATGCCTGCGGCTACAGCATTAACACCTTGACCATGTTTGCCACGGTACTGGCCATTGGTCTGCTGGTGGATGACGCCATCGTGGTGGTAGAAAACGTCGAACGTATTATGAGTGAAGAAGGTCTTTCACCCCGCGCGGCCACGCGTAAATCAATGGGACAGATTCAGGGTGCTCTGGTTGGCATCGCGCTGGTACTGTCGGCGGTATTTGTCCCGATGGCGTTTTTCGGTGGCACCGTTGGCGCGATTTACCGCCAGTTCTCCATTACCATCGTCTCCGCCATGATCCTGTCGGTACTGGTGGCATTGATTTTGACCCCCGCCCTTTGTGCCACTCTGCTCAAACCGATGGAACAAGGGCAACATCACGGTCGGCGTGGTTTTTTTGGCTGGTTCAACCGTCATTTCAACACCAATGCAGCACGTTATGAACGGGGTGTGGCGCGGATTCTGGTTAAAAGCGGCCGCTGGATACTGCTTTATTTGGCGATCATTGGCCTGATGGCATTTATGTTTATCCGTCTGCCCACGTCGTTCCTGCCGCAGGAAGACCGTGGCGTATTTCTGACGCAGGTACAACTTCCGGCGGGATCAACACTCCAGCAAACCTCTAACGTGGTCGCTAAGGTGGAAAAATATTATATGACCGCCGAGAAAGATAACGTCTTATCGGTGTTTTCCACCATTGGTGCTGGCCCTGGCGGTAACGGTCAGAACGTGGCGCGTATGTTTATCCGTCTGAAGGATTGGGATGAGCGTCCGGGAGCTGACCGCACGTCTTTTGCCATCATTGACCGCGCCACCAAAGCCTTTAATAAAATCCGGGAAGCCCGGGTGATTGCCAGCAGCCCCCCGGCGATTACTGGCCTCGGCAGTTCATCTGGCTTTGACCTTGAAATACAGGATCATGGTGGAATGGGTCACACCGCCCTGATGGCAATGCGCGATAAATTACTGGATGCGGCAGCACATGACCCGGCGTTATCACGCGTACGCCATAATGGCCTGGATGACAGCCCGCAGTTGCAGATTGATGTTGACCAGCGCAAAGCGCAGGCACTGGGCGTTTCGATCGATACCATCAATGACACCCTCACCACCGCCTGGGGCTCATCCTATGTGAATGACTTTATCGACCGCGGTCGTGTTAAGAAGGTCTATGTCCAGGCCGCGCCGGAATTCCGCATGCTGCCAGACGATATCAATAAATGGTATGTGCGTAACAGCAGCGGCACTATGGTGCCCTTCTCGGCCTTTGCCACCAGCCGTTGGGAAGTCGGCTCGCCACGCCTGGAGCGCTATAACGGCTACTCCTCACTGGAAATCGTCGGTGAAGCGGCGAATGGCGTCAGCAGCGGGACGGCAATGGATGCGATGGAGAAACTGGTCAGTCAGTTACCTTTGGGCGTCGGTTTCCAGTGGACCGGTGCCTCTTATCAGGAGCGGCTCTCCGGTTCGCAGGCCCCGGCGCTGTATGCCATCTCGCTGCTGGTGGTGTTCCTGAGCCTGGCGGCGCTGTATGAAAGCTGGTCGATCCCGTTCTCAGTGATGCTGGTGGTGCCACTGGGCGTGGTGGGGGCATTGATTGCCACCTGGCTGCGTGGACTGGAAAACGATGTTTATTTCCAGGTCGGGTTACTGACCGTCATTGGCCTGTCGGCGAAGAACGCCATTTTGATCGTGGAGTTCGCCAATGAGATCAACAGCAAAGGTCGTGAGCTGATTGAGGCCACACTGGAAGCCTCGCGTCAGCGTCTGCGTCCGATTTTGATGACTTCGCTGGCGTTTATCTTCGGCGTGCTGCCGATGGCGATCAGCGCGGGTGCGGGTTCTGGCAGCCAGCACGCGGTGGGTACCGGCGTGATGGGGGGCATGATCTCCGCAACGGTGCTGGCCATCTTCTTTGTGCCGCTGTTCTTTGTGCTGGTGCGCCGCCGCTTCCCGCTGAAAGAGAAGCCGCATGATTAAGCCCTGATCCGTAGCGGCGCGATTTATCGCGCGCCTTTAACCTTCATGCAGCAATAACAATGCGCGATAAATCGCGCCGCTACTGGATGAAGCAATGTGTTCTGGTCATGGGCGATAAAAAAATTAAGGCAGCCGTTGGCTGCCTTAATTTATGTTTGGTAAGAATTACAGCAAGTTGGGGATTTGCCCTGCTTTTCTTTTCGCGTGTTACTTGCGCAACATCGCGTCAATAAATTCTTTCCAGTTCCCCAGTTCAGTGTCAACCATAATACCCTCTCTTATTGTGCTGGCGATAATACGCCGTTTTTTTCTACAGGTGAATACGTTTCCACCTGTTATCTGTATCGGCAAAAGCAGGCAAAAGCGTTAATTTGCTCAAATTGCGTACTGACGCACATTTCAGCAAACCCCTAACGCAACGGGAGAAAATTCCTGGTGACAAGGCGTAGCACATTTTTCGGCTTAGGATAATTCTGATCAGGCTTATGGTACGGAAGGGAACTATTCAGGACGTTAATGAAAGCGGTTACTGGTCCTGAATATATCCTGTTGAGTAGGGGCGCGATTAATCGCACAACAGGAATGAAAAACAAAAACAGCGCGATAAATCGCGCTGCTACGAACACATAAGATCCAGACTTCCGGGTCGCCCCGGAAGTCCACTTTATGCATCAGAAACGATCAAGGTTCATCACTTTGGTCCAGGCAGCCACAAAGTCATGCACAAACTTCTCGCGGCCATCGCTGCTGCCATACACTTCCGCCAGCGCGCGCAGAATCGCGTTAGAACCAAACACCAGGTCAGCACGGGTGGCGCTGTATTTGGCGACGCCGCTGCTACGGTCACGCCCTTCGTACAGACCTTTCGCCTGATCTACCGCTTTCCATTCGGTGCCCATGTCGAGCAGATTGACAAAGAAGTCATTGCTCAACACGCCTTTGTTGGCGGTAAACACGCCGTGTTCGCTACCATCAAAGTTGGCACCCAGCACACGTAAGCCACCTATCAGTGCCGTCATTTCCGGTGCGGTCAGGGTCAGTTGTTGCGCTTTATCAATCAGTTGCGTTTCCGCCTCTTGCGTAGTGCCTGCACGCTGATAATTACGGAAACCATCGTAACCCGGTTCCAGCAGGGCAAATGCCTCGACATCCGTCTGCTCCTGGGTGGCATCGACACGACCGGCAGTGAACGGCACCTTAACCGCAACATTCGCCGCTTGCGCCGCCTGCTCAACACCGACCACACCGGCCAGCACAATCACATCCGCCAGCGATGCTTTACCGGAGGCCTGTTGGATTGCTTTCAGTTTCGCCAGCGCAGGCTGGATACCGGCATTCACTTCCCAGCTGTTCTGTGGTGCCAGAGCCACGCGTGCGCCATTGGCACCACCACGTTTGTCACCACCTCGGAAAGTCGAAGCGGAAGCCCAGGCCACCGCAACCAGCTCACCTACGGTCAGACCGGAATCGGCAATCGCCGTTTTCAGGTTGTCGATATCGGCTGCGGTTGGATTGTGTGACGGGTTCGGCAGCGGATCTTGCCAGATCAGTGCTTCTTTCGGCACTTCCGGGCCTAAGTAACGTGCAATCGGCCCCATATCGCGGTGAGTCAGTTTGAACCACGCACGGGCAAAGGCTTCGTTAAATGCCTGCGGATTGTTCAGGAAACGACGCGAGATTTTCTCGAACTCCGGATCAAAACGCAGCGTCAGGTCAGTCACCAACATGGTCGGCTTACGTTTTTTCGCCGGGTCAAAGGGATCTGGAATGATATCCGGTCCATCCACGGCTTCGTACTGAATCGCCCCCGCCGGGCTATGGGTTTTCACCCACTCATATTTGAACAGGTTCTCGAAGAAGTAGTTGCTCCACTGGGTCGGCGTTTGCGTCCAGACCACTTCAAGGCCCGAGGTGATGGCATCCGCACCGACACCGCTGTTGTAGCTGCTTTGCCAGCCAAAACCCTGAGATTCCAGCGGAGCCGCTTCCGGCTCAGCACCGACATGGCTGGCAGCACCAGCACCGTGGGTTTTGCCCAGCGTATGACCACCGGCGATCAACGCCACGGTTTCTTCATCATCCATACCCATATTGCCGAAGGTGGCACGGATAGCCGGGGCCGCCGAGGCCGGATCGCCACTGGCGTTCGGACCTTCCGGGTTGACGTAAATCAGACCCATTTCGGTGGCAGAGAGGGGATTTTTTGCCAGCGCTTCTGGATGGCGGTGGGCCAGCCAGGTTTTTTCATCGCCCCAGTTCACATCCAGATCCGGTTCCCAGACATCTTCACGTCCGGCACCGAAACCGAAAGTGCGGAAACCCGCATTTTCCAGCGCCACGTTACCGGCGAGGATATAGAGGTCAGCCCAGGAAATTTTCTGACCATATTTTTGTTTTACCGGCCACAGCAGGCGGCGCGCTTTATCCAGGCTGACGTTATCCGGCCAGGAGTTCAGCGGCGAAAAGCGCTGCTGACCGCGACCGGAACCACCGCGCCCGTCGGTCATACGGTAAGTCCCCGCGCTATGCCAGGCCATACGAATAAACAAACCGGCATAGTTACCCCAGTCGGCAGGCCACCAGGGTTGAGAGTCGGTGAGCAGCGCTTTCAGATCGGCTTTCAGGGCAAAATAGTCAAGCTGGCTAAAGGCTTCACGATAGTTGAAGTCTTCACCGAGGGGATTCGAACGATTGGAATGCTGATTCAGTAAATCGACACGCAACTGCTTGGGCCACCAGTCACGGTTGTTGGTTCCGCCCCCCGCAGCAGGCAGGTCTGCACCCTGATGAAAGGGGCATTTGGCTGCTGTCGGGTTTGTTTCGTTTGAATTGCTCATGTTGCTCTCCGCTTTTTTAATTTGCGACTAGATTAAAACACCTCAATTGATAGGTAATACTCATTTAGATCAAACGATTTGATAGTTATTATCTTTATACAATAGTGGGCCTGCGCTTAATTGCCAGTGAGAATACAAGATCGCTGTTATCCCGTCTGGCAACCTTGTTACAATCCCTGGCCGACCACGCAATCCATCTTCACGCTAAAAGAGTAGTCAAATACTATGTTCCAGCTCTACGGCATTAAAAATTGTGACACCATTAAAAAAGCCCGCCGATATTTAGAGGCTTCTGGCATTGATTATCGCTTCCATGATTATCGGGTAGATGGCGTGGACGATGCGCTGTTGCAGTCGTTTATTGACACGCTGGGTTATGAGCCGTTGCTCAATACCCGTGGCACCACCTGGCGCAAACTGCCAGAAGCAGAACGCGAAGCGGTACAGGATGCTGACAGCGCCAAAGCCCTGATGCTGGCGCAACCTGCCATCATCAAGCGCCCGGTGCTGGCGGCGGCCAATGGCGACCTGCTGGTGGGCTTTAATGAATCCCTTTATCACGCGTTTATCCAGGAGAAGTCATAACATGTTTTGTCCGGTTATTGAGCTGGCTCAGCAGCTGATTCGCCGCCCTTCCCTCAGCCCGGATGATGCGGGTTGTCAGGCGCTGCTGATTGCCCGACTGGAGGCGATTGGCTTCCAGGTGGAGCCAATGCACATTGGCGATACCCTTAACTTCTGGGCAACGCGTGGTGAGGGTGAAACCCTGGCATTTGCCGGTCATACCGATGTGGTGCCGCCCGGTGATGCTAACCGCTGGATTAACCCCCCGTTTGAACCCACCATTCGTGACGGCATGTTGTTTGGTCGCGGTGCCGCCGATATGAAAGGATCGCTGGCGGCGATGGTGGTGGCGGCAGAACGCTTTGTTGCGGCCCATCCCAATCATAAGGGGCGTCTGGCCTTTTTGATCACCTCCGATGAAGAAGCCAGCGCCGTTAACGGCACGGTGAAGGTGGTTGAACGCCTGATGGCGCGCAATGAACGCATGGACTACTGCCTGGTGGGTGAGCCATCCAGCACCGAAGTGGTCGGCGATGTGGTGAAAAATGGCCGTCGCGGCTCCATCACCGCCAATCTGACCATTCACGGCGTGCAGGGGCATGTGGCTTACCCGCATCTGGCGGATAACCCGGTGCATCGCGCCATGCCTGCGTTAAATGAACTGGTGGCCACCGAGTGGGATCAGGGGAATGAATTCTTCCCACCAACCAGCATGCAGATTGCCAACGTCAAGGCAGGCACTGGCAGCAACAACGTGATTCCTGGCGAATTTTTCGTTCAGTTCAACTTTCGCTTCAGTACCGAACTGACCGACCAGATGATCCGTGAGCGTGTTGCCGCTCTGCTGGATCGCCACCAGTTACGCTACACGCTGGAGTGGAATCTTTCCGGCCAGCCGTTCCTGACATCACGCGGCAAGCTGGTGGATGCCGTGGTGAACGCGGTGGCACACTATAATGAAATCAAGCCGCAGTTACTGACCACCGGCGGCACCTCCGACGGACGTTTTATCGCCCGCATGGGGGCGCAGGTGGTGGAGCTCGGCCCGGTGAACGCCACCATTCATAAAATCAATGAATGCGTGAAGGCGTCAGATTTGCAGATGCTGAGCCGTATGTATCAGCGCATCATGGAACAGCTGATCGCCTGAGACACGCATAAGGAGTGGGCAAATGGAATGGTTGAAAGAGTATTGGTGGATCCTGGTGATCCTGCTGATGGTCGGTATTTTGATGAACGTCTACAAAGACCTGAAACGTATCGACCATAAAAAATTTATGGAAAACAAACCGGATCTGCCGCCACATCGTGATTTCAACGACAAGTGGGACGATGACGACGACTGGCCCAAGAAGAAATAACATCTAGCACCATCGTAGCGGCGCGATTTATCGCGCAGTTTTTTCCCGCATCACGCACCAAACCGCGCGAGAAATCGCACCGCTACGGGACCATGAGTTACACCATCATCACCACATCATCATCGCCGGGTTTCGCACCGCTCAGCGCTTCGTCAAAGTAGCGACGCGGCACGGTATAGCGCAGATGATTCAACGCCAGTTCCATACTGCGATCGTCGATGGCATGTGGCAAATCCTCCACAATATCCAGCGTGACGTCACCGCCCAACGCCGTTAAACGCTGCGCCGCGTCCTCAGCATGCTGCATCGGGATCTGATCATCATAGTCGCCGTGAATCAGATGGATAGTGGTACGGGTACTGGCGCGTTCCGGTAACGTCACGTAACGTCCACTGAACGCCACCACGCGTCCGGCCAGATCCGGCTGGGCCTTCACGCCTTCCAGCACCATGGTGCTACCCTGCGAGAAACCAATCAGCGCCGTGGCTTCCGGTCGGACCCCACTTTGTTGCTGCCAGTGGCGCACCGATTCAATAAATTCCGGCATCGCCCCATCGACGCCCTGCTGTTCGGAACGATCGTGCGCCGGGATTTCGGCATACCATTTACGCCCCTGCGGTACGCTGCCGGGCAAGGGTGCCCCCACCGCCACCACCAGCGCTTCCGGGAAGGCACGCGCAAACCAGCTCCCGATCTGCGCCATCGAGTCCGGGTTATCGTTGACACCGTGGTACAGCAGAAACAGCTGCGCGGGGTCGGTGCTCGGTTGCTGAACAATCACATAATGTAGTGCCATAATATCCTCCTGTGATCACTATACGCCGCTGTGAGCACAGTGATATTGGGAAAATTTGAATGAGATAATGGATTTATTGCAATGACGCGAGCCGTTGTTGCCAGCGAGATGCCGCACTGGCATCCCTGTCTGTCAGCGCCTGAGCCGCCTCAACCCGTAGCTGCGCCATCAAGGCTTTGCGCCCGCCACTCCCCACCTGACTCAGCGCTTGTTTTTGCACAAGTATGGCGTGCAACAACGGCTGTGGATGTTGTCGTACCAGGCGCTGCAAAGCCGCGAAGCTGGCCTCCCACGGACGTTGTGCCCAGGCAAAACCGGCCAGCAACGCCAGATCATCGTCATCGGTTTGCTGCTCCCCCTCCGGCTCCAGCGGCAGATCCAGTTCAATCAACTGTTGCAGCCACGGCCAGTCACGCGCCAATCTGCGGGCCGCCCGCTGTTGCAACATTTCGCCTGCTGGCGTCAGTGCCAGCATCGCCATCGCGGCGTAACATCCGCTACTGGCTTCGCGCTGTGAACCGATGCGTACCAGGGTAAAGCCGCAGCGCTGCCAGAAACGCCACAAGGCCTCGGTATAGCCAAAACTCACCGAGAGATAATCGCAACCCTGCGCTTGCTGACGGGCCGTCGCGACCAACGCGGTTCCAATACCACGCTGCCGCTGCGCCGCCATCACCGCGATACGGCTGATGCGTCGCGATCGCAAGGTCGCAGCCTCAACGAAACCGGCATGGGCGGCCAGCGATTGTGCCACCAGGTTTCCACGGGGACGACGCAACCCTGCCCATACTGACCAGGCCAGCGCGGGATCCAGCCCACCTTCCTCTACCAACCACAACGCCCCCTGAACGTTGTCTGGCGTACCCGCCAGCCAGAAACGCTGACCGGGAGCATCCAGCATCCGCCGCAAGTCGAGCGGCGAAGTACGATAGTGGGCACTGGCTAACAAGCGATACCCCGCAGCCAGGGCTTCGGCATGCTGTTCCGGCGAGGCGGGAAACAGCGAGATCGCAGACGGCGGCGCACTCTCCTGCGCGTCCTCAAATAACAGGACATGACTGAGCCAGGCTTCTAACGGATCGTGCGGCGACCAGCGCAGTGGCTCATCCAGCGCGAAATAATGTACATCCGACAACGAGGCACAGAAGCGCAGCATAAAACCGCGCCCGGTCCCTTCATAACCCTGTACCGTGGTCGTCAGCAACACACGCGGAAAGCGTGCCACCAGCTTTGCAAGCAGCGGTGCCGGAATCGCCGCCGCTTCATCGATAATCAGCCACTCCGCCTGTGGAGGAGGATTGATCGCCAATAACGCATCCGGGGCGATAAACTGAAAATGCTCACCGGCAAACTGCGCCAGCACGTCGGTGGAGACTTTCGCGGGGGCGGTGACAAGGCAGGGGCGTTTTTCCCGCGCCAGCATACCCGCCAGCGCAGATTTGCCACGCCCACGCGCGGCGGTGATGACCGCCACCCCGGTGGGCATGGCCAGTAATTGTTGCAGGATACGCTGCTGTTGTTGCGGTGCCCGACAGTGCCACTCCGGCCAGGCGATCGCCTGCGGTGCACGCGCGGGATAGCCTTCCCGCAGCAACATCACCTGGGGGTCATCAAGCATGCTCTGTTGTAATTGACGGGTGAAATGCGGCGTGGCGATCGCGACGGAGACATCCGCCCAACGCAGGCTGTCGGCATCCGCCTGGCTGGCCCATGCCTGCCACGGCGGCGTCAGCAACAACAGCCAGCTTCCGGCTTTCAGGGTACCCGCCAACGCGGCAAACGCTTCGGCATGGAAGCCATGACGGGCATCAAAAATAGCGTGCAGGAATTCCCGTCCCAGCAACGTGCGTAACGCCGCTGGGGCATGGGATGTCGCGCTGAAATCGGTTTGTTCGCTGATGCATAGCCAGTCACCTGCTAAGGTACTGCGCCACTGGGCAACCTGCTGGCTCGTCCATGCGCTGCTGCCGCTGATCACGCACAGACGGCGAATGCCTGCCCGCTGCATCGCCGTGCTGACTTCACGCAGGTTCATCCTTTGCTGGCAAAGGTGTTGCATTGACCAGGGTTGCCGCTGTCAAAACCCTGTTTGAACCAGGTATAACGCTGCTGCGACGTACCGTGGGTAAAGCTATCAGGCACCACCCGCCCCTGGCTTTTTTGTTGCAAGCGATCATCACCGATCGCCTCAGCTGCATTCAGCGCTTCCTGCAAATCCCCCACTTCGAGGATGTTCTGTTGCTGCATATAATGGCCCCAGACACCGGCAAAGCAGTCGGCCTGGAGTTCCATCTTCACCGATAATTGATTAACCTGCGCCTGGCTGGCGCCCTGCTGCATCTGACGTACTTTGGGTTCGATCCCCAACAATTTCTGCACATGATGACCCACTTCATGCGCAATCACGTAGCCCTGAGCAAAATCTCCGCCCGCACCGAGTTTGGTTTTCATGTCATCGTAAAAAGACAAGTCGATGTAGACGGTCTGATCCGCCGGGCAGTAGAAAGGTCCCATTACCGACTGGCCAGTACCACAGCCGGTGCGCGTTGCACCGCGATACATCACCAGTTTCGGCGGCACATATTGTTTGCCCATCTGCTGAAACAGTTTGTCCCAGGTATCTTCAGTGGTCGCCAGGATCACCGAGGTGAATTTTGCGGCTTCATCCTGTGCCGGTTTCGCCTGACGCTGTTGTTGCGTGGTGGACGTCAGATTGCCGCCACCTTCAAGCAGCGCCGTCAGGTCATAGCCGTAGTAACCGGCCACCGCCACGATGATTAATAGGATGATGCCGCCTTTACCACGCGGCAGACGGATCTGTCGACCACCGCTGTAACCCGGCGATTGATCGCGTCGGTCTTCCACATTGTCGCTTTCGCGACGTCCCTGCCAGCGCATGGCATGCTCCTGTTTTGATCAAAATTGGCTTTGCATGATTTTAGATGGCGGCAGGAGGAAGCACCAGCGCGTAACGGCGCGATTTATCCTGCTATTCGGGACGCGGCACAAAAAAAAGCAGCGCGATAAATCGCGCCGCTACATGGGGTGCCGTCAATGGTTACCGATTAATTAATCCAGTTTCACGCCCAGACGGTGCGCCACTTCTTCATAGGCTTCGATCAGGCCGCCCAGGCTCTGACGGAAACGGTCTTTGTCCATTTTGTCCATCGTCTCTTTGTCCCACAGACGTGCGCCGTCTGGTGAGAACTCATCGCCGAGTACGACTTCGCCTTTGAACAGACCAAACTCCAGTTTGAAGTCGACCAGGATCAGACCGGCGTCATCAAACATTTTGCTCAGCACGTCGTTCGCTTTGTAGGTCAGCTCACGCATGCGCGCCAGATTCTCTTTGCTCACCCAACCAAAGGTTTCGCAGTAAGATTCGTTCACCATCGGGTCGTGTTTGGCGTCATCTTTCAGGAAGAGATCAAACAGCGGCGGATTGAGCAACATGCCCTCTTCTACGCCCAGACGTTTAACCAGTGACCCTGCCGCACGGTTGCGCACCACGCACTCCACCGGCACCATCTCCAGCTTTTTCACCAGCGCTTCGTTATCCGACAGCAGCGCTTCCATCTGGGTCGGAATGCCCGCTTCCTGCAATTTGGTCATGATGAAATGGTTGAATTTGTTGTTCACCATTCCTTTGCGATCAAACTGCTCGATTCGTGCACCGTCTCCTGCTGACGTATCGTTGCGGAATTCAAGTACCAGCAGATCCGGATTGTCGGTGCTGTATACGGTTTTCGCTTTACCGCGATACAACTCAGCTCGCTTTTGCATCTTGTTAACTCCAAACATGAAAGAACCCGTGTTCAACAGCGGTTGCCCACTGCACGGCGGCAATACGCAATCGTTTACCTCGCCGGGCGCTATTATGCCAAAATCTCAAAAAAAAGGCCGGATATTCTCCGGCCTGAGGCAATTTATTTGTTCAGTGCGCCCTGCATCACCGCCACCAGCGCATCATTCTGCGACTGGGTCAGCACATGACCTTTAGGATCAATGAACTGTAGGCTGCTGCGGTTATCGAGATCACCGACCTGCAATTTATAATCGCCGTTCGGTAAACCCGGATCTTTCGCACCAATGTCATCCCACGCGCCGCTGCCCGGCTGCTTGTAGGTGACGTTCAGACTGCCCTGCGAGCGATTGCTGTCGGTCACTTCCATGCCTGCGCGCTTCAGCGCCGCTGGCAGACGCTGCCAGGTCAGGTTGAACGGCGAACGCAGAATCAACAACGGCAAGCCAGTGTCATCAGCACCACTCTGAACGGCAATCTGGCCTACACCACGACCGGCTGCGGCATCCTGAGCTGCGGTATCGATCTTATCCATACCGGTGCTGAGGTCGTTCAACATCTGCGCGGTGTAGCGCTGGATTTGAACCGGCGTCGTCACCGTCTGGCCTGACTGTTGCAGCTCAAGCAGACGCACCGTCAGCACCTGCTGATAGCCCTGATTCTGCACGCTGACCTGGTAACGGCCACGATACTGATTGTCTTCATCCGCACGGTTCCACTGCACCCAATCGGTGGTTAGCTGCTGGGCAGCATCATCACGCTGGGCGATCGGGAATTTGTACGACTGCACCACGTTCACCACCTGAGACCAGATGGAGCCACGGCTGCTTTCCACTGCCAGAACACCGGTATTGCCGGTGAACTGCGCGCGTGTACCGTTCATCAGCGCCAGCGGCTGAGCAGGCGGACGAATATCCAGTTCTTTACCTACCGCGCCTTTGGCAACGGCGTGCGGTACATCATAATCACCATTCTGCACAGGCAGAATCATTCCCGCCGGAGCTTTTAAATCATGCAGTTCAGGCGCCTGCAAGTAAGATTCATCACCACTGACCTGGCGCTTATAACGCTGATCGCTGGAACAAGCTGACAGCAGCATCAGGGTGGACAAACCCACCACAGTCGCCAGCGTCGAGCGCTTCACTGTATAACGCATTGATTCTCCCTAATTATCGCAGACCCGCTTTGATCAATGCCTGCGCCGTTTTGCTCTGACCGGCTTCGGTCAGCGGCGTCATTGGCAAACGCAGCGTGTCATCCGCGATTAATCCTAGTTGTTTCGCGGCCCATTTCACCGGGATAGGATTGGGTTCACAGAAAAGCGTCTGGTGCAGGTGCATCAGACGCTGATTCAGGCGACGCGCTTCGGCGAAGTTGCCCTGCTGCGCCAGTGCGCACAGTTCAACCATTTCACGAGCCGCAATGTTGGCCGTGACCGAAATAACGCCTTTACCGCCCAGTTGCATGAAGTCCAGCGCGGTGCCGTCATCGCCACTTACCAGAATGAATTCATCATCAACCAGCTCTTGGATCTGACTAACCCGCGATAAGTTCCCGGTTGCCTCTTTGATTCCGATAATATTTTTGATTTCGGCCAGACGCGCAACGGTTTCCGGCAGCATGTCGCAACCGGTTCGTGAAGGCACGTTATACAGCATCTGGGGCAGATCGGTGCTTTCCGCAATCGCTTTGAAGTGCTGGAACAATCCTTCCTGCGTCGGACGGTTGTAATACGGGGTCACGGTCAGGCAACCCACCACACCGGTGCCGGTAAAGCGTTTGGTGAGCGAGATCCCTTCAGCGGTGGCATTTGCGCCGGTTCCGGCAATCACCGGAATACGGCCATCGGCCAGTTCGAGGGTCATCATCACCACATCGCCATGCTCTTCATGGCTGAGGGTGGCTGATTCGCCGGTGGTGCCAACAGAAACAATCGCCGCGGTGCCGCTGGCGACATGATAATCAATCAGTTTTTTCAAACTCGCGCGGCAGACATTGCCTTTGTCATTCATTGGCGTTACGAGCGCAACAATACTTCCGGTGAACATGGGCGATCCCCTCGACAAACAAGTGCTTCATGGTACGTTTTACGCTGTGGGAAAAGCAAGCGAGCCACGCCATTCCCGCGCTTGTCAGCAGTTTTTTTTATGTTTACCTTATGGTTATTAGCGAACACACAGGAAATGTCATTTTGTCGCAGCCACAGCCTCACCATCTGGTGATCACCGCATTGGGCGTTGATCGTCCGGGTATTGTGAATACCATCACCCGCCATGTCAGCAGCTGCGGCTGCAACATCGAAGACAGTCGCCTGGCGATGCTCGGTGATGAATTCACCTTTATTATGCTGCTCTCCGGAAGCTGGAATGCCATTACCCTGATTGAATCCACCCTGCCGATGAAAGGGGCTGAGCTGGAGTTGTTGATCGTGATGAAGCGCACCAATGCGCGCGCCACGCCACCAATGCCGGCCACCGTCTGGGTTCAGGTTGAAGTTCCGGATTCCCCGCATATCATCGAACGGTTTACCGACCTGTTCGATAAACATCAAATGAACATTGCTGAATTGGTTTCGCGCATTCAACCGGCGCAGGATGGTGTACCGCCTACCCTGTATATTCAGATGACGGCGCACAGCGCTGAAGGCGCGCGTATCGAACCGGCGTTTAATCAACTCTGTCAGGAACTGCACGCCCAGGGTACGATTCGCTTATATAGCGTGGCGGATGATGCCGTACCGCACTGATGCGACCTCCGGGTTATTTCGTCACACACTCTGTCCGGATTGGATAAACAGTGTGCGGAAATAACCCTGACGGTAAACTCCACCTGGCACTTTTGGCCCTGATGGTGTATTACCCACAGCATGAAGAAAAAAATGGAGAGTTGTGATGAATCCACTGAAAGCCGGTGATACCGCACCGAAATTTAGCTTGCCCGATCAGGATGGCGAACAAGTAAATTTGGCCGACTTCCAGGGACAGCGCGTTCTGGTCTATTTCTACCCGAAAGCCATGACGCCGGGCTGCACCGTACAGGCCTGCGGCCTGCGCGACAACATGGATGAATTGAAAAAGGTCGGTGTGGAAGTGCTGGGTATCAGCACTGACAAACCGGAGAAGCTATCGCGTTTTGCCGAAAAAGAGCTGCTGAACTTTACGCTGCTGTCTGATGAAGACCATCAGGTATGCGAACAGTTTGGCGTCTGGGGTGAGAAAACCTTTATGGGTAAAACCTACGACGGCATTCACCGCATCAGCTTCCTGATTGATGGTAATGGCAAGGTGGAGAAGGTGTTCGACGATTTCAAAACGTCTAACCACCACGAGATCGTGCTGGATTACCTCCAGTCAGCCTGATGAGCAACGGGTGCGTACCACGCACCCGTTTTCTTTAATTCACGATAGTTTCTTCCGGCCAGGCCCGAACCACCGCTTTGATTAACGTAGCCAGTGGGATGGCGAAGAACACACCCCAGAAGCCCCACAACCCACCGAAAATCACGACCGAGAGAATGATCACCAGCGGGTGCAGGTTGACCGCTTCCGAGAACAGAATCGGCACCAGGACGTTACCATCCAACCCCTGAATCACCAGATAAACCACAAACATGGTCCAGAAGTCGCTGCCCAGGCCCCACTGGAACAGCCCCACGCCAATGACCGGGATGGTCACCAGCATCGCACCGATATAAGGGATCAGGACCGATACCCCAACCAGCACCGCCAGCAGCAGCGCGTAGTTAAGGCCGAGCAGCAGAAACGCCAGCCAGCTCACCACGCCCACCGCCACCATCTCCAGCACTTTGCCGCGAATATAGTTGGTGCTCTGTTGGTTCATCTCCTGCCACACCACGCCTGCCAGGCCACGGTTGCGCGGCAATACGCGACGCACCGCATTTAACATCTGCTCTTTATCCTTCAACAGGAAAAACACCATCAGCGGCACCAGCACCAGGTAAATCATCAACGTCATCAGCCCAACCAACGACGCCAGTGAATATTTCACCAGCGACTCACCTAGCCCGGTCAGGCGGCTGCGTAAGTTTTCGACCACGATGTCGATGATGCCCGCATCCACCAGTGCCGGATAACGCTTCGGCAGTCCGGCGGCAAACAGGTAAAGTTTGTTGAGCATATTGGGGAGATCGCGGGTGAGGTTGATGCCCTGCTGCCATGCGACGGGTGCAACAATCAACACCATCACCAGCACGATACCGCCGAACAGCACCAGCACGATGCTGGAAGCCCAGGTGCGGCTACATCCCACCCGCTCTAAACGGACTGTTGGCCACTCCAGCAGATACGCCAGCACCAGCGCCACCAACAGCGGGGCCAGCAAGCCACTAAAGAAGAAGAGGATAAGAAACGCCGCCAGCAAAATTGCCACCAGGCCAATTGCCTGGGGATCGCTAAAGCGACGTCTGTACCATTGAATAAGCAGAGCCAGCATACCTTTCCTTTCCCGTAACGGTGCGATTTATCGCGCAAACCCGTGCACTATACGGGAAAAATCTGCGCGATAAATCGCGCCGCTACAAATCCATAATGTCTCTTTAACGCGTAATACTACTGACCAGCGCATCCTGCCCGGCCAGCATCACACAATTTCGTCCGGCATTTTTCGCCTGATACAAGGCCGCATCGGCCTGTTTCAGGCTCTGCTCCTGTGAGCCGTTGTCCGGCTGCCACAGCGCGATACCCACCGAGATGGTGATATTCCCCACCGCATCAATCCAGCTATCAGCAATGCTTTGACGCAACCTTTCGGCGATGATTCTCGCCTCTTCCGGCGCAGTCCCCGGCAGCAACATCAAAAACTCTTCGCCGCCATTACGACAAACCACATCGGTCTGACGAGCACTGCTTCGCAACGCCTGCGCCACTTTTTTGATCACCTCGTCACCCACGTCATGACCAAAGTTGTCGTTGACCCGTTTGAAGTGATCAATATCCAGCGCCAGCACTGCAAACGGCTGACGCATGGCAAGGAAGTAATCCAGCACCGCACCGAGGCCGCGTCGGTTAAGCAAATTTGTCATCGGATCGGTCTGGACTTCGGATTTCAGCCGTCCGATTTTATCCTGCACCAGACCGATACCGGTCAGCATCGCGCGTTTAACCTGCGCGGCTTCAAAGTACCAGGCGCGGATACCATTGATCTCACCGGACACGCTTTGGGTATCCATCTGGCTGGCCTTACGCGCCAATTGCCACAGCGGTAAGGCAATCAGACGCGAAAGAATGACTGCCGCCAGCAGGGTTAACAACGCAAAAGGCACCGAGTTTTTCAACACTTTCAACAACAGGCCGGAGAGCGGTGCCAGCGTCACGTCGGTCGGTTTCAGCGCTACCACCATCCAGCCGGTGGTGGGCACAATCGCATAACCGGCCAACTTCGATGTCTCTTCATCCATCAATTGCAATGAACCGTTAGTCCGATTCTGACGCTCCTGGTCACTGATAATCCCCGGTACCGTTTTACCAATCAGTTGACTGTTCTGGTGATACAGCACCTGGTCATTACGATCCAATACATAGACATGCGTGCCATCGCGATAAAACTGCTCGCCGAGTAACGCATTGAGAATACTTTTCTTTTTCAGATAAATCGTGCCGCCAATGTAGCCCAGATAGCGTCCATCGTTGCTCCAGATTGGCCAGGAAACAAACACAATCAGGTTATTCGCTACCGAAAGCGTCGGTTTACTGACCATAGGTTGGCGTTTCGCCAGGGCTTCACGCGATGCCTGACTGGTGAGATGCATACCTTTTAACATCATCGATTCCGGTGAAATGGCTTTCACTACGCCATCGGTATCGACTATCGCCACCGAGTTGAAGCTGTTGGTTTGCTCGCGCAGGCGATTCACCTCTCCCTGAGCCAACTCAGAGTTATCAAAATCATTGCCCAGTTTTGTCGCGCTGTAGTGCAACTGTGATTCAGCCAGTTGAAAGAAGACTTCAGTGGTGGAAGCCAGTTTGGTGGCATAAGCGCGATTGGCTTCGAGGGTGCTTTCGATCAGGACCATGCGTTGCACCCGCCATGTTGCGTACAACGCATTAGCGAGCGTGATAACAATACTGGTGATCGCCAGCAGCATGATTAGCGTGCGCAGATCAGTTTTAGGCCAGATGCGCGTTAACATGGCGCACCCGCCATCAGGAGTCTGTTCATCATTGGTGTGCCTGGCAGTCTTGTTATTGTTGGACGTACTTACCCTGGTGAGGTAACGGAGAATTGTACACCCACAACCCAATTTGAGCACTAAGCATCCTGCCGACACCCCAATTCTTTTGCTTTTATCTGGCGCTAATTAGTCAATTAATCCGTTTATATCGTAAAAGGGAAACGGTCCGGGATAATCGTCAATCGCACAAAATTTCGCGATGGCTTTCGACTGGGTGCCCCAGTTAGCCCATTCCGACGTGCAGTTGTAGCAAATCGGGGTCAGCAACTTGAGTCAACCCGCTGAAGAACGAACAAGATGACAGCAGCGCATGCTGCCGTCTGGGGAAAATTACAGCATCAGGAAGGCATAACCTTCGTTTTGCAGCGTCGCCACGGTGGTGCCGCTGGAGAGGGTATGCGTCACCATCGGGTCAATCCATTCACGCTCCAGTTGATGGAAAGCCACCGACTGATCGCAAATCGATACCTTGACCCCGGCTTTTTCCAGTTCGCTGATTAACTTCAGGTTAGGGTTATCCACGCCGTAGGCTTTGCGGAACTGTTCATTGTTCAGCGCTGCGGGGACTGCATCGCTATTGATCGACACCACAAAGTTCAGTTGCTCCAACGGCACACCGGCAGCGTAATAAAGATTCGTTACCCGTGCCACCCGCTCCAGCCCGAGATTTGGCTGGCGAATATCCCCCTCACTGCGGTTAATCTGGAACACGATTTTATTGCTTAAACCAGGCGTGCTGGCCGGATTGTATGCAGGCGTGTCAACAAAGTGGATCTTGCCGTAACCCGCGATTGCTGGCGTGCTCCAGAAATCGGCCGGTTCGGTTTTCTTATCCGCAAAGCGGTCGCTGAATTTATTGACCATATCGGGAATCTGGAGCACATTGCCGCCAACAAAACCGGCCAGTGCTGCCACAACAATGTATGTCGCTGGACGCATTTCACTTCTCCTCAACCATCATCAAAATGCCTGTTTACATTTGCAACCACGCATAACCCTGATTTTGCAGCGTCGACACCGTGGTCGGGCTGGAGAGCGCGTGAATCACCGATTTATCGATCCAGTCATTGGGATAATGATGAAACGCCACCGACTGATCGCACACCGACACCTTTACCCCTTGCTTGTTCAACTCCGCAATCAGCGGCAGATTGGGGTTATCGGTGCCATAAAATTGTTTGAAATGCGTGTTATCCAGCATCGCCGGGGTGGCATCTCCGGTGACCGATACCACAAAATGCAGCTGATCGGCCGGTACGCCCGAGGCGATGTAGAGATTAACCACCCTTGCTACGCGCTCAAGGCCGAGATTAGGCCGGGCAATATCACCTTCGTTTTTAGTGAGCTGAAAGACGATCTTGTTGCTCAGTCCAGGCACAGGTTTAAAAGCGGCATCGGCTTCGTAATGGATCTTGCCGTACCCTTCGATACCTGGGGTACTCCAGAAACCTTCCGGGTCCGCTGGTGGAGCAGAAAAGTGGTTCATTACACGTTGATAGATGTCATCGCTTCTGCTGACGACAGCACCGACAAAACCCCCAACAATCGCGATCAGGGCCCAGGAGACAGCAGTACGCATAGAGATACTCCGGCAGGCATGGAAAGTCCGTTTGAACAAAGTACGTTATCTATACCACACCAGGACAACGCCTAAAGCAGGCGGATTTACTGCCCGCGCACGGTTTACTTGCAGGAAAAATAATTAGCGAGACTAATTGAATAACAACCTTGATGGAGCCTGAGCGAGGAGTTGAAAAATAGCTGGTCGGAAGTTTTGCCGGTAACAGGGATTGTCATGACAAACACCGACTTAAAATATGGCCGTCTTAATGTACAGTGCCGCATTTAACCTTTTGTGGCATGATAAAGAATGTCGATGGATAAAATGGGCCAGTTCGGGCTTAGATAGCTTGTTTTTCAGAGAAAACCTGGAAAAACTTATGCCAGGTTCAATAATTTTGAGTAACTTTACCAATCTTTAATCTGAGCCAACCGAAAACAGCCTGCTGGCGTCCAGGTCGCTTTATTCAAATTTTTGCTGCTTTTATCAACAGACAACAGCAACATTTTGCATTCATCACATCCCCCTGCTTTGCTTGCTTGTATGCTGCGGGTGGTTAAGATAAACAATCATCCCAACATTCGTAGCGGCGCGATTTATCGCGCGTCTTTCAAAACTGCGCGATAAATCGCGCCGCTACGAATGGGCGTTAACTGAGTGGCTTTACAGAACATTTGCACCACTTAACGGTCCAATTTCCGGACACTTTTTACAGGATCAAGGCATGTTTAACCGGTTGAAAAAATCAGCGCTGGCAGCCCTTATTCCTGCGCTGCTTCTCACACCTGTGCTGAGCGTCAGGGCTGACGTGAGCGACTCTCTGCCCGATATTGGCACCACGGCAGGCGCAACGCTGTCGATTAACCAGGAATTACAGATTGGTGATTTCTATGTACGACAACTGCGGGCCAGTGCACCACTGATCAACGATCCGCTGTTAAATCAATATATCAATCAACTCGGACAGCGGCTGGTGGCGCACGCCGATTCGGTGCGTACACCGTTTCATTTTTATCTGATCCAGAATGATGAGCTGAACGCCTTCGCCTTCTTCGGTGGCAACGTGGTGCTGCACTCGGCGTTGTTCCGCTTTACCGATAACGAAAGCCAGCTGGCATCGGTGATGGCGCATGAAATTTCGCACGTCACCCAGCGCCATCTGGCGCGTGCGATGGAAGAGCAAAAACGCAACGCACCGCTGACCTGGGTCGGCGCGCTTGGCTCGATTCTGCTGGCTATTGCTAACCCGCAAGCGGGTATGGCCGGGTTAATGGGCACCCTCGCCGGGACCCAACAGGGTATGATCAGCTTTACGCAAGCGAATGAACAGGAGGCCGATCGCATCGGCATTCAGGTGTTGCAGCGTGCCGGGTTTGATCCCCAGGCGATGCCAAATTTCCTGCAAAAACTGGCTGACCAGAGCCGCTTCTCTTCCAAACCCCCGGAAATTCTGCTGACTCACCCCCTGCCCGATAGCCGCCTGGCGGATGCGCGCAACCGCGCGAACCAGATGCGACCGGTGGTGGTGCAATCATCGCAGGATTTTTATATGGCGAAGGTACGCGCACTTGGCATGTATTCCACCGGTCAAAACCAACTGACAGATGACCTGCTCGATCAATACGCCAAGGGCAATACCC
The DNA here is from genome assembly GCF_009728735.1 of Pantoea phytobeneficialis. Classification (NCBI taxonomy): domain Bacteria; kingdom Pseudomonadati; phylum Pseudomonadota; class Gammaproteobacteria; order Enterobacterales; family Erwiniaceae; genus Pantoea; species Pantoea phytobeneficialis. Next base: position 3,021,455 of record NZ_CP024636.1, on the reverse strand, counting down.
GCGAACAGCAGGCTTCACAATACGGCAAAGCGGTGCAGTTTTTGCAGGCGAAAAGCTTTGAAAACGCGAAGAAAATCATCTCCCCGATGCTGACTAAACAACCGGATAATGTCTGGTTTCTCGATATCATGAGCGACATCGACATCGGTCTGAATCAGCCACAACAGGCCATCAAGATGTTGAGCAGCGCCAAGGGCAGCAACAGCAATCCGGTAATTCAGCTCAACCTCGCCAATGCCTATGTCGAAGCCAAACAACCGGCCAATGCCAGCCGTATTCTTCATCGTTATACCTGGTCGAATCCCAACGATCCTAACGGCTGGGATCTGCTGGCGCAGGCATCGGCAGCCCAGGGTTTACAAGATGAGGAGTTGTCGGCACGCGCGGAGGGCCTGGCGTTAAATGGTCAGATGGATCAGGCGATCAGAGCGCTTAGCAGCGCCAGCGCCCAGGTGCCGCTCGGTAGCCTGAAACAGGCGCGTTATGACGCGCGCATTGATCAATTTAGAGAGCTGCAAAAACGCTTCCAACAGTATCAAAAAGGATCTTAATCATGGTGACCATTTATCATAATCCACGTTGCAGCAAGAGCCGCGAGACGCTGGCGCTGCTGCAACAGCAGGGAGTGCAGCCGGAAGTGGTGCTGTATCTGGAAACACCGCCTGATGCGCAAACGCTGAAAGCGTTGCTGAAAAAACTGGGTATGACGAGTGCACGCGAGCTGATGCGCCGCAAAGAAGATCAGTATAAATCGCTGGGGTTAGCTGAACCCGGTCTTAGCGAGGATCAGCTGATTCAGGCGCTGGTTGAGCATCCCAAACTGATCGAGCGCCCGATTGTGATCAACGGTGAACAGGCGCGCCTTGGCCGCCCGCCCGAAGCGGTGCTGGAGATTATTTAAAGCCCCAGCGCTTCTTTAACAAAGGGAATGGTGAGTTTACGCTGCGCGCTGATGGAGGCGCGATCCAGTCGATCCAGGGTTTCAAACAGAGTACGCATTTCGCGGTCGAGGCGTTTCAACAGGAAACGCCCGACATCCTCCGGCAATTCAAAGCCGCGGATCCCGGCACGCAATTGCATCGCCTGCAACTTGTCGTCATCCGACAATGGCTGTAAACGGTAAATCTGGCCCCAGTCGAGACGTGATGCCAGATCCGGCAACCCGAGATTGAGCTGGCGCGGCGGGCGATCGCCGGTGATCAACAGACGGGTTTTGCCGATTTCCAGAATGCGGTTATAGAGATCAAAGATCGCCATCTCCCACTCGGCGTCCCCGGCGATGCACTCGATATTATCGATGCACACCAGTGCCAGATGCTCCATCCCTTCCAGCACTTCCGGTACGAACCAGGTGCGTTTGTCCAGTGGGACATAGCCGACCGCTTCACCGCGTGCCGACATTTCGGCACAAGCAGCGTGCAGCAGATGGCTGCGGCCACCACCTTCGCGCGACCAGAAATAGAGATAGCTGCCGTGTTGTTGCACCAGCGCCCCCTGAAGTGCAGCTAACAGGGACGGATTTTCCCCAGGCCAAAAGCTGGCAAAGGTTTCGTCATCAGGTAAGTAAAGTGGCAGTGAAAGCTGTGCCGGCGTGTTCAGAAGCACCTCAGCGTATGAACGGGCAGAAAACGGGGCAAGTCTATCACGATCCTCGCCAGAGATGAACCGGGCTTCCCTGCCCGGCAAACGCGCTTAGGGTTCGCGTTGCTCTTCAGCATCCAGAACCACTTCTTCCGGACGTAACAAGCTAATTACGCGGAAGATCAGGCTGAGTGCCACGCCAACAATGGTCGCCAGCGCCATACCTTTCAGCTCGGCGGCACCGATATGCACTTTGGCACCGCTGACGCCGATGATCAGGATCACCGAAGTGAGGATCAGATTCTGCGCTTTGTTGTAATCCACTTTGGATTCAATCAGCACACGAATACCTGAAGCACCGATCACCCCGTACAGCAGCAGTGACACGCCACCCATCACCGGCACCGGAATCGCCTGAATCGCGGCGGCCAGTTTGCCGACGCAGGAGAGCAGAATCGCCAGGATTGCCGCCCCGCCGATCACCCAGGTGCTGTAGACACGGGTGATCGCCATGACGCCAATGTTCTCACCGTAGGTGGTGTTGGGGGTTGAACCAAAGAAACCGGAGATCATGGTGGAAAGGCCGTTGGCGAACATGGAACGATGCAGGCCCGGATCGCGGATCAGATCTTTTTTCACGATATTCGCCGTCACCACCAGGTGACCAACGTGCTCGGCGATCACCACCAGCGCCGCAGGCAGAATGGTCAACATCGCCGCCCACTCAAAACGTGGCGTATAGAACGTCGGCAGTGCAAACCACGGCGCATTCTCAACCGACGCCCAGTTTACGATGCCCATAAAAGAAGAAAGCGCGTAGCCAACCAGCACACCAATCAGAATCGGGATAATGGCAAAGAAGCCACGGAACAGCACGGAGCCAAACACGGTAACACCCAGCGTCACCAGCGAAATAAACACGGTGGTGCCATCAGGTGAGGTGCCCTCAGCAGGCAGCAAACCAGCCATATTGGCCGCCACGCCCGCCAGCTCAAGGCCGATAACCGCCACAATCGCACCCATTGCCGCAGGCGGGAACATCACGTCCAGCCAGCCGGTGCCCGCCTTTTTCACTATCAGGGCAACAACACAGAACAGGAAACCGCAGAGGATGAAGCCGCCCAACGCGACTTCATAGCCCAACGGTAACAGCAGCAGGACCGGAGAAATAAAGGCGAAGCTGGAGCCGAGATAAGCCGGGATTTTCCCTTTACAGATGAAGAGATACAGCAGCGTCCCTACCCCGTTAAACAGCAGCACCGTGGCCGGGTTGATGTGAAACAAAATCGGCACCAGCACGGTTGCGCCAAACATGGCGAACAGATGTTGCAGACTGAGTGGAATGGTTTTGAGTAGCGGCGGTCGTTCGCTAACGCCGATGGCGCGACGAGTCATTCAGTGATCCCCTTGAGTTGTGTGGTGCATTTTTGCCAAAAAAAAGCCGACTCTCTGGCCGGCTGCTTTATTTATTTGGTTCCGAAAATCTTGTCGCCGGCATCGCCGAGACCAGGAATAATGTATCCCTTCTCGTTCAGGCCTTTGTCGATTGAAGCGGTATAGAGTTCAACGTCCGGATGCGCTTTTTCCAGCGCGGCAATACCTTCCGGTGCCGCCACCAGCACCAGCACCTTGATGCTGTTACAACCGGCTTTTTTCAGCAGGTCGATAGTCGCGATCATCGAGCCGCCGGTTGCCAGCATCGGATCCACCACCAGCGCCATGCGCTCTTCGATGTTGGAAACCAGTTTCTGGAAGTACGGTACCGGTTCCAGCGTCTCTTCATCACGGTAAACGCCGACCACGCTGATACGCGCGCTCGGTACATGTTCCAGCACGCCTTCCATCATGCCCAGACCGGCACGCAGAATCGGTACGACGGTAATTTTTTTGCCTTTGATTTGTTCGATTTCTACCGGGCCATTCCAGCCTTCAATCGTAACGCGCTCGGTTGCCAGGTCGGCAGTGGCTTCATAAGTCAGCAGGCTGCCAACTTCTGACGCCAGTTCGCGGAAGCGTTTAGTACTGACATCATGCTCACGCATCAGGCCCAGTTTATGTTTGACCAGCGGGTGTTTGACTTCCACGATCTTCATGATTGTTCTCCCGGAATTGAGTTGAGCTAAAAAAAAATCGCGGGATTATACCGCCTTTTTCCTGCTGCGCCATATGTCATTGGTCAATACAACGCCTTCCACCATCTGAGATTAAGGATTAGCGAAAAAGCGGTGCCGTGCAAAGGGGGCGTGAGATGGGACTCGCAAACGTTTGCCTGCGCTGGTAGAATTACGCCGCTTTATTTTAACCACCAACCGCAACTCGCGTGGGGATTCCGCAGTGACCGACAAGACCTCTCTCAGCTACAAAGACGCCGGTGTTGATATTGACGCAGGTAACGCTCTGGTTGACCGCATTAAAGGCGTAGTGAAAAAGACCCGCCGCCCGGAAGTGATGGGTGGACTGGGGGGCTTTGGCGCGCTTTGTGCGCTGCCGCAGAAATACCGCGAGCCAGTGCTGGTCTCCGGCACCGACGGCGTCGGCACCAAGCTGCGTCTGGCGATGGATCTTAAGCGCCATGACAGCATCGGTATCGATCTGGTGGCGATGTGCGTGAACGATCTGGTGGTGCAAGGCGCTGAGCCGCTGTTCTTCCTCGACTACTATGCCACCGGCAAACTGGATGTCGACACCGCTTCCTCGGTGATCACCGGTATCGCTGAAGGTTGTTTGCAATCAGGCTGTGCGCTGGTTGGCGGTGAAACCGCAGAGATGCCTGGCATGTATCACGGCGAAGATTACGACGTGGCGGGTTTCTGCGTCGGCGTGGTGGAAAAATCAGAGATCATCGACGGCTCGAAAGTGCAGGATGGCGATGTTCTGATCGCGCTGGGTTCCAGTGGCCCGCACTCTAACGGTTACTCGCTGGTACGTAAGATCCTGGAAGTCAGCCAGACTAACCCGGAAACCAAACAGCTGGAAGGCAAACCGCTGGCCGATCATCTGCTGGCACCGACCCGCATTTACGTGAAAAACATCCTGAGCCTGATCGAACAGGTTGATGTGCACGCCATTGCGCACCTGACCGGTGGTGGCTTCTGGGAAAACATTCCGCGCGTACTGCCGGATAACACTCAGGCGGTGCTGGAAGAAAGCAGCTGGCAGTGGCCGGCAGTGTTCAACTGGTTGCAGCAGGCCGGTAATGTTAGCCGTCACGAAATGTACCGCACCTTTAACTGTGGCGTGGGCATGGTGATTGCGCTGAGCGCAGCCGAAGCTGATAAAGCGGTACAGCTGATGACTGACGCAGGTGAGCAGGCGTGGAAGATTGGTGTGATCAAAGCGTCTGATTCTGAAGAGCGTGTGGTTATCAACCCATGAAAAAACTGGTTGTACTGATCTCCGGCAACGGCAGCAATCTTCAGTCCATCCTTGACGCCTGCGCAAGCGGGCGTATTAACGGCAGCGTGGCTGCCGTTTTCAGTAATAAATCCTCAGCGTTGGGTTTAACCCGTGCGCAGGAAGCCGGTGTGCCGACTCATGCGCTGGCTGCCAGTCAATTCGCTGACCGTGAGGCCTTTGATCGCCAGCTGATGCAGGAGATTGATGCTTACGCCCCTGATTTGGTGGTGCTGGCGGGATATATGCGTATCCTCAGCCAGGCATTTGTCGCGCATTATCATGACCGTCTGGTCAATATCCACCCTTCCCTGTTGCCAAAATATCCCGGTCTGCATACCCATCGGCAGGCACTGGATAATGGCGACGCAGAGCATGGTACTTCGGTGCATTTCGTCACCGATGAACTGGATGGCGGGCCGATTATTTTACAGGCGCGCGTACCGGTGTTTGCCGATGATACGGAAGAGGATGTTACCGCCCGCGTGCAGCACCAGGAACACGCCATCTATCCGCTGGTGATTAGCTGGTTTGTGGAAGGACGTTTGCAGATGCGCGAGGGTGCGGCCTGGCTGGATGATCAACCGCTGCCACCGCAGGGCTACGCTCACGATTGATCTCAGATTCAATACTGGCTTCGCGCGATAAATCGCGCCGCTACCGTATTTGCAACCCTCCGTAGCGGCGCGATTTATCGCGCTTGTTTTTTGTGCCGCGAAAATGGCGCAGCGACATTCATAGCCCGGCATTCAGGTCGCATTTCATATGCGTCCAGCCCTGATAATTTTTGACTTCAGGTATCCGGTCCGGCAGGTTCTGGAAGTTGGTGTAATACTGGTTTACCGAGCGATGTAAAATGCGCGGATCGATATATTCACGGCCCCATAATGATGTATCCAGGCCTTCAGCCGGACGTATGGCATCGATATGGTGCGGTATTTTTCTTCCCCTGAACTCCACAACATAATCCACACCTGTTCCGCCGGGTTGCAGACGCGGGTCATCGAAAGGGTGAGAAGACATATAAATACGGCCCTGTCTGGTCAGCAGAAACCCCTGGTCGTTGATAATCGTGGCAGAGACAATGTCATCATATTTAGGTGCATTAGAACCATTGTCCTCTTCACCTTTAATTGACGCATTTTGCCAGGTTTTTCCGTAGTCTTTGGAAACCACAAATCCTGCTTCACCCCAGTTAGGAACCGCTATATATCGTTCAGAGGCATTAATATAGGGTTTGGTAAAAATTCGGTAAAACTGAGACCATATTTCGCTCCGAATGCCTCGTTGCTGATCCACGAACCAAAGTTCTCCCTCACAATTATAACCTTTCAGCTCCAGCCAGCGGTGGTCATCAAACCGGTACACTACCTGTACCGGTTTCTGGCGTGGTTTTAACAAGTTGTGCTGACATCCGCTAATCATGAACAAAGCAACAACCACTATCGTTGATGTAAATCCTTTTATATATTTCAGCATCATTAAAACACCATTTTTTGGCCGGTGGAGGGGATATCATAATGACTGGCCGGTTCCGGCATATCCCACTGAGGTAACGGGATCTCTTTATGATGAAATTCTCCAGGTCGAGCCGGATCAATTTTGGTTGCGGGATGGTATTCATTAACGACGCCAAATTCACCTTTTGGTAAAACATCATTGGGCTTATTCATGAAACGCTTCGTTTTCTTTTGGGACAACTCGCCAGATTTGTAATAAGTCTTAGTATCCTCATCCGGATTATACTTATGCCGCCAGTCGGCCAGCTTTCTCAGCCGTAGCCAGAATTCCGGATCCTCAAACGCCATACAGTTACCAATCGCCAGGTCATACGCCACCGCTTTTTCCTGTACATTCGGATCCATCACAATGGCCGAGTGCTGACTGAATTTGACCGGGTCACCATATTTCGCCATCTCTTCAATTTCCTGGTCGGTTTTGTTCCGCAACAACCGATATTCCATACGCTGCTGAGAACCAATAACCCGGCCGCCGGTAAACTGCGTTTTGTAATAATAATTCACCGCACTCAATTCATTTTCAGTGAGTACATGCCCCGGTTGCATAAAATAGGCGTGTAGCTCCAGCACCGGCCGGGTTTCTTTTACCTGCCATACGCCCTCGTGGGCTCGGGCGGAATAATCGATATAGCGATCCTCTCCCGCAATACCGGTTTTAAACTTCATCTCCCCTTCATTGCTGCTGCCCATCATGGTCAGTTCAAACACCTGTGGCAGCGCTTCGGCATTGATAGTTACACCGCTGTGATGCGGATAGGTCGCGTTGGTGGCCCAACCGTCATAGCGGAAATCTCCTTCTTGCCAGGCNGGTTTCTCAAACGGCTGACCCGTCGGGTTGCCTCCGGTGGTATAGCGCTGGCAAAACGCCCGCTGGTAAAGGTTCTCCATCCCGGCGGCTAACTGGTCAGGGATCCCTCGCCAGCCAAAACCCTGCACGCTCTGGAGCGACACGATGCCATCGTCCGGGCAGAAGTAGTTGTACACCCGACCATAATTGTTGCGGCCGTAGCGCGGGTCGCTGTGCCACTGGTGTTTGCGCGCCAGCGTACCGTCGTTCATCATCGCCTGCACAAAGTCCGGGTGATAGCGCCCGGCAGGATCATATTTGGGGTTAGTCGCCATCAGCCGACAAAAGTTAC